>JBKDRW010000540.1:0-14388 GCA_046341255.1 Planctomycetota bacterium | reverse complement strand
TGTCAGGACATCGCTGGGCCATTCTCTTGCTGATGCTGCTGCAACTGACGTTCGTTGGTTGCCAGGCAGACGGTGCAGGCCAAGTTGCCTGGAATCCCTTCCGCCCGAAGATGGAGGCTGGAGTCGACGCAGATTTGGAATCGAGGGATCTTTCCCGTACCAATCAGTTCTTCGCCCGTCGGCAGGACTCAACAGAAGTAGCCGATTCCGTACCTCCGATGGCAACTGAGCAGCTGGAGCGTCTGTTGTCTCAGGGACGGCTCGCGCTTCAGGAGAATCATATTGAAGATGCGAAGAAAGCTTACGGGGAGGTCCTGCAGTCGCTGCCCGACAATGCGACAGCACATCATGGTCTGGCTATGGCTGCTGATCTCACAGAAAGGTGGGACGAAGCCGAATACCACTACCGACAGGCGCTGAGAATTCGGCCGAAGGATCCAGATCTTCTTTGTGATATGGGTTATTCTTACCTGCTTCAGAACCGCTACAGCGAAGCGGAAAGTTACCTGACCCATGCGCTCGAGGTGAGTCCTCAACATGAAAGCTCGCTCATGAATCTGGCGATGCTTGATCTTCGTCAGGGAAAGCGAGCTTCAGCGGAGCGGCGCTTGGCCGATCACTTTGGTTCGACTGGAGGAGCGGCCCAGGTGATGGCCCAGCTTGAAGAGCAGGTCGCATCGCTCGGAGGAAGCGTCATCCCGGCAGCCGTATCATCGAACTCAGCAGGTGGACCTGGAAACTCGGCGTTTCGACCGGATCTTGATGATTCTGGTCGGATCGGCATGGCAGGAACTGCGGCTCCGGAGATCCCTGCGAATGCCTCATTGGAAGAAGTTCTTGCGCTTGCCCGTCGTGAGGGTGCGGAAGCAGAGCGTCGCCGCGTTGCTCTGAACAGCGGTCGTGATCAAGCGACAGCCGTGAGCACATTACCGGACGGGAGTGTATCGCATTCGCCTTCAGTCTCCGCAGGAAACTCTCAACTTGCAGCGGATCAGAACCTCAATCCGCTGCTTTCTGACCGGACGGTATCTCCGCAGTCAACCGGCGAAAATTTTTCGGCACGGTCCAGCAGACCAACACACATTTTTGGTACAATTCAGCCAAGGAATACAGGTCCGAGTTCGTTTACATCAGAATCAGCAGGCGTTTCAGGAACGACTGTCGTGCAAGGCAGCCAATCCGCAAACGGCTGGTCCGTCGATCAATCGCAGTGGTCCGATGTTCGTCCTGTCTCGGCTACGCCGGGATTGCAAGGAAACGTTGTCGGCTCGAACGAAATAAACACGCAGGCAACTTTGTCATCGAACATCGGGTCGAGTCCTTCTGCCGACGTCGTGGCCAAGAACTCTGAAAGTATTGCAGGCGGACGGATTCTCGCCTTAGGTGTCTCCCGGGGTACGATGACTGATAGTGCCTCGATCAGTTCAATGGTTCGAAGGAGTCAAACGGATGGCGAAGCCGGGCAGGGGACCTCGGCAACCTCAGGAAAGCTGCCAAATGATGGTGCTCCAATCGCTGTGCGTTCATCCGGTGCGTTTCAGTCGTCGGTAAATAGCGGCAGCAGTTATGGGGTGCCCTATGGGTTTGGATCCAGACATGGCGAACCATCGTTCAGCACTGTCAGCAACAGCCTTTCATCGCAAATGAACAGGCAGCCGGTCAGCGCTGCCAACACGAAAGACATTCGGTCAGCCACGAGGGGCATGTTTCTCGATGGATTAAATATTGGACCAGGATCCTTGTTTCCTGTCTATCCGAATGGCGAGGCCATGAATTCGACTGGGACACCAGGGTTCAGTTTGACGGATTCTCCACAATCGACATCGCCCAGTCATTTATCCTCGGTTAACGAATTGACCACGAGCGGTTCAAGCCTGCAGCCTCGAATCGAGTCGTCGACGAATGTTAGTCAAGCGAACAGGAATCGTGGGGATTCGAAGGCCGACGCGAGTTCGGGCAGCAATTCCATTCGTCCTGGGAACATCAGTTCTCCCGGAACTGGTTCGATGATCAATGGGGCGATGTATGCATCGCCGGACAGTATTTTGCCTGCCGCCGGAGCCACTCAGGGTGTCGGGATCAACTCCAACAGCAGTCTTCCCGGCTGGCCCGCCTCGCGGCCGGCTCAGATCAGCCCGCTGGAGGCCTATGAACGTCAGCGGCAGCAGCTCGACGACGAGTACAACCGTACCCTTGAGCAACTCGACCGCAATAATCCTATGAGCGGCTCTCGAGCCCAGTACTGATTCCGCCGCGAATCGCTTCTGTTAGTCATGAAAGCGGATCTGTCGATTCCTGTATCACGAAGTGGCAAGCCTGAAATTGCAGTTCGTTCATGAACAGTCTTTAGTGTCCGTTCAGAGCCATTTACCAATGCTCATTTCCTCGCATGCGATGGACCACCTTACGGCCCCGATGTGAACCCCCTCATTGCTTTCTGTTGCCGCCGCGGCTCCATCGGTGATTGAGATCCTGCTCGAGATCTCCATCACCGGATTGCCGCGGACATTTGAAGATTCGCGTTGCCCTGAGGCGTGTGGCGGGGATGCTGTAAATCTCCTACACTCCAAACAGCACTTTGTTTGCGATCGATTTCATGATCGGGGCAGGGGATTGCGATTTGAGATTTGATGGGATTTTATCCAGATCAGATCTGGTGCGAACGCTTTTGGCTGGCGAACCAAGTCAGCATTTCCGAACCTCGAGCCGATTGGCTCCTTAGGATTCAGGGGTGTCAGCCCTTGTTGTGGACAGGCATTTTCATGCAGACATCAGACATCGATATCTCTTCGTCACGAGTTCTGATTGCGGATGACATCCAGCAAAACCGTGAGCTTCTGGAAGCGTACCTCGCAGATGAAGGGTACGAGATCCTGATGGCGGCGGATGGTCAACAGACCATGCAGATGGTAGACCAGTATCAGCCCGATCTGATTCTGCTTGACATTATGATGCCGCGTATGAGTGGATATGAAGTCTGTGCGCAGATCAAATCCGATCCAGCAAGACGAGGGATTCCAGTATTGATGGTGACGGCTTTGAACGAAGCCGGCGATATCGAGAAGGCGGTCAACGCGGGCTGCGATGACTTCCTGACCAAACCTGTGAACCGTCTGGAACTGCGCACTCGAGTGCGATCACTCTTGCGAGTTCGTCATTTGGCCAATGAGCGAGATCGGCTATTGGCGTATCTGGAAGAGATGGAACATCGCATCCTCCGTGGCGACGGTTGAGCATTCTGTTCGAAAGCCAGGCTTAGCACGTCGGCGCCAATGCTGCGTTTTGATGCGAATCTGAGTACAGATTGAGGCAAACCGCTCACTCTTTGCCACAGCTCTCGAGGCCCCATCTGTGACATCCGCTAATGAGACGGCCTTGTCATCTTCGAGCGTAGCGAACCCGCTGCCTCCACCGAACGGGATAAGTCGGACGGCATGAAGGACGCGGTCCGCTGCAACCGCCAGCGGATGCAGCGTCCGAAGTGCAGAACCCTGCAGAAGCGTCGCAGTGAAGTCGTCGAACGCGGCTTCGCTCACATCTGCGAAACGGGTGGTGCTCGTCGAACATGGCTGCGAGGCCTGGAGAATATTCGCAAGCGTCACCTGATCGCTGTTGCTGCACACAATCTCGGACTGGTGATGCGTCATCTCGTCGGCTTCGGTAAGCCTCGGGTCTTCGTTGCAGCCTCCGGACTTTTTTGTCTTTGCTTTCACATCATTCAGATCTCAGCAAGGTTCTCAAAGTCTGCAACAGTTACTGACCGGATCCACAGACCTCTGCAATTTGTCGCCTCACGATTTCCACGACCCTCATTCCACTTTTCCCTTCCGCTGAAACACGCGTTTTCACAGGGCTTATAAGAGCGTGAACTCACCGTTTGCCGGTTGTTCATGACCGACACACGCTTCGTGCACTGGTGGCACCTGACAGACAGTGCCGTCATCGCAATCCATGTTGATACAGTGATGGGACAGCACTTCGCCAGGCCCGCCTCCATCACTACCTGTCATCGAGGCCACCGCGTGTCTGAAAGGTCGGCACCAGAGTGAAACGAACTTGGGGCGTCCACGAGGCTCACGCATACGAACGCCACGACAAGAAGGAGACAAGCCGGTCTCATACATGACGTTTCCCTTTTCATTGGTTTCAGCCATAAATCTGCATGAGGCAATCCTCATTCGATATCAGCGGGTTCCAGTGTGGTGTCTTCGAATTGAAGTGAACAATCTCACTCTGCTTTGCGTAGTCGCGGTTGCGACTTTCAAATGGAATTGATCGTGAAATGCGAAGCGGAGGATTCACAAACCGACTCGATCAGGACAGTCGCGCGGTGGGTGGGGCAAGGTGGCCTTGTGCATAATCGGCAGATTTTGAACCAAATTTGGCTGGAACAATCTCTACCAGACGAACTTCTGTGTCATCACTGCAACGGCAGAGTGGACCACTTGGAATCGGCGTAAACTCGGCGGAAGAGAGCTAGCGACTCCCGATGTAGCAGCCCGACGGCAGAATTGGTAGACTGGTCATCACGCCCAAGTCGCTGTTGGGGCTTTCAGCCGCAGGTGTGCGAACAGCGTCAGGTGTTTTAATTCTCGAAGTGCACGGGTTGCCCGTTTTGCGCACGTATTCTGAAAATGTTGGTCTGAAAGATTGCGTTGGATGTCCGGCACGGAAATGGAACCCTCAGATGTTCCTGTGTTTGCAGCCGCTTCAGCAGCTGATTTGAGCTTCAGCGGCGTTGACGTAGTCATTCGAAGTCGCCGCGCTCAACCTTTCTTTGGGCGGCATCCGTGGGTCTTTGTCGGGGCTGTCGAAGAGGTCAAAGGGGCAGCGAAGGATCAGATTCCGCCCGGTTCAATTGTTCGTCTTGTCAGTTCCGAAGGGCGTTTCATCGCTTGGGGACTCTTCAACGCGAATAGTCGGATTCTGGTTCGTCTCTACTCCTGGCAGCTTTCGGAAACGCTTGATGCCGCGTTCTGGAAAATGCGGGTAAAGCGGGCCGTGGATGCTCGGCGGAGCCTGTTTGATTTGAAGTCTGCAACGGTAGGATGTCGTCTGATTTTCAGCGAGTCCGATGGGCTGTCGGGTCTGACAGTCGACCTCTACGGCGGTTACGTGCTGGTCCAATTTACAAGTTTGGCCCTGTATCAGCATCGCGATGCCATTCTGGCTGCGATCGGCGGTGAACTTCATCCGAAGGGCATCTGGTTGCGAACGGAAAAGGGAATGCGAGAGGCCGAAGGGCTGGATGTTGTTGACGGACTGATCGCCGGACAGGAGCCGCCTCGCCCCCTGTTCATGGATGAAAACGGAATCAGCTACGGCGTGGATGTGCAGCAGGGCCAAAAAACTGGTTGTTATCTCGACCAACGCAGCAACCGAGTTGCGGCGAGCAGATATCTTCGTGGCGCGTCTGTGCTGGACGCGTTTTGTTTCTCGGGCGGATTCGGAATCACGGCTGCGAAGTTGGGTGGGGCTTCGTCAGTGCTGGGGGTCGATTCTTCGGAGTCAGCACTTGCGCTGGCTAAGGCGAATGCGGAGCTCAATGGAGTTGCCGATCGGTGTTGTTGGCAGCGTGGCGACGTTCGGCCTGCTTTGGAAGAAATGGCAGGGCAGGGGAGTATGTTTGACGCTGTAATCCTCGACCCACCCCGCATGGCCAGAACTCGCGGCGGCGCTGATCGAGCAATTTACGGTTACCAGAAGCTGAATCAGTTGGGCGTGCAGGTCTTGAGACGCGGCGGAATTCTGGTGAGTTGCAGCTGTTCGGGGCTCGTTTCGCGTGCTGAATTTCAGGAAATGCTGGGTGATGTAGCTCGCTCAACTGGTCGCGATATCCAGATTCTGGAAAACCTTGGCCAACCCGCCGATCATCCTGTGAGTGTCACCTGCCCCGAGAGCGAGTACTTGAAGGTGATGATCTGCCGAGTGCATTGAAAATCTCGCTTAGGCACACCTTACGACGTTTCATCCCTGCTTCGCTGAGTTCCGATGCTCTCAGCAGGAAGCGAGGAGAATGAAAATATCCTCCGGAAACGCATTTGATCGTAGCACCAAAAACCACGGCCAAAAGGATAGAAGAATTCGCGGGCAATTGATCACACTGAGACAATGTTAAACAGGAGTTTTGCACAGATCGGGTGTTTTGACGAATTCTGCCTCAGCGGCCGGCCTTAGTCAGGGAGGGCCCATGGATTGCGTCGGAGTTCTTATCGGTCTTGACTCGTCTGCGACATCAATTGCGAATTCATGGGTGCTTCGCGAAATAGAGGATTTCCCTCTTCCACACGGGTCAGTTCGTTTTCCTGATCTGCTCCGAAAGCACCGTTTCTAGTTCTTTTAGTCCTTGGTTGGCATCAACTTCGTAAAAGCCGGCGTGGTAATGCGCAATCTTTCCATCGGCGGTTATCACAATCCAAAGGGGTAACTGTCCTTTCGACTCCCGCGGATCACCGAAAGTCTCCAGTAGTTTTCCGTCGTCATGTCCGATCGGATATGTCAGTCTCATGAACTCCGACAGTTTCCTTGCGGCTCGACGGCCTCGCCCGGCATTTTCCGTACTCAGAAAATCGGGGTTGGTGCTGATGCCCACCACTTCCACGTTCATCCGGCGTTTCTGGTTGAACAGAAATTCGAGGTAGCCGGTCTGTCCGTACGGCTCAGACAGCGGCGAATCGCGATAGTCCCAAAAGTGCAGAACCACGGTCTTTCCCTTGAGGCTGGATGATTCCAGCGTTCCGCCGTTGATCAGCGAAAGTGAAAACTCGGGAGCTGCGGAATCCATCCATTCTTTGGCTCGGCTGTTGGATTCGGCGAGTCGTGCTTTTTGCTGTTCCGTGTCGGTCCGAATAAGACGAACGAGAGATTCCAGAGGTGTTCCTTTAGCCAGTCGCGTCATTTGTTCGATGCCAGCCAGAGCATCATCAACCTGTCGCTGAGATAATTCGCTGTTGTGCGAGTCCGGGCGGCGTCTTAGGGCAGCCTGAAGCGCGATCAGCTGCGTTTCAAGCTCTTCCAGTGATTGAGTCAGTTCTGTCGGCAGCGTCTTTTGTTCAGAGCGGACAAGTGTGAGCATAAATCGATCACCCTGACCCATAAAGACGTCTGCCTCGGCCCGCAATACACCGCCATCGATCTCACTGACGGCCAGGATCTGCCTGCGTCCGCGTCGTTCTTTCGCCTCAATCATCCAGGCGGGGATACCTTCCACGGAGTTCTTTTCGAGAACGGTCATTTGCCAGCCGCCCTGATCAAAGGTGGTTTCAGGTTCCAAAGTCTCCGGAAGCTGGATAACAACTGGCGGTAGTGGGATGACGTACACCGTGCTGTCGTACTGATACACCAGATGTGGCTGAACGGCATCCGGATCAGATAAAGGGCCAGTCCGTCCAAATCGTTCCGGCCATGGGCAACCAGTTCGAAGGTCGTCCATGACGGAAAAAAAATGGGTGGAACCTTGACTGAGGAGATCAACTTCGAAACGTCTCAGAATGTCGCCCTCGCCTGCGCCGGATTGCAGCAGCGAGCCGGCAAACGAAATGTGCCTGACTCCCGAATCCTGGCCAGAAACTCCCTCTGAAAGCACCCCAAAACCGACGCACAAAACGAAGTTCAGAATGTGCTTGAGTATCGGGGGAGCGGGCGCGGAACGGGATAAGACGGGATGTCGAGACATATGCTGATTCAATTCCGGGGAGTCAAAGTTCAGAAACGTGGCCCCGGCGAATTGCCCGAGTCTGTCAGTTTCGATGCCTGCCGAGGCGTTCCGAACTATGCCAGATTGCATTCGGTCGCACAATTCAAGGCTGAATCGAGTTCTGTTCGAATCCGGGGAAAATCAGCCTTTCTGGCAGATCTGTTGAGTTTCGGCAGCACTTCATCATGAGCAGATTGGGATTTCACGGTTCAAACTGGTGGCCTCAATGGCCTATACTTCGTCAGGCCGCGATCTTTCTCGATGCGGGCCCGTTGTGCAGGATATTTGCAGTCATTTGTCGGTGGCGGCAACGGCGATTCCAGTGGAGTGACAGAGATGAGTGACAATCCAAATGTTATTGGGGGCTTTGAGCTGAAAAACTGCGTCGCCACCGGTGCATCAACTCAGATCTGGGAGGTGACTCAGGCAGGCTCTACGGTTCCTTTTGCCATGAAACTCCTTCTGCCTGAGGCTCTGAAGGATCCGGAAAAGAAAGCTGTTCTCAAACGCGAGTTCAAAATCGGATCGGGTTTTGAACATCCGAATTTGATTCGATATCACAAGATTGAAGTGACGCGCGATCACGGATTTTTCATTATGGACTACTTTCGCGCGCCAAGTCTGAAGGCACAACTGTCTGTCAATTTGCCTGAGATGCAGTCGAAACTCAAGAAAATCGTCGAGGCAGTAACTCAGGCCTTTGTACATATGAACGAAAAAGGCTGGCTGCACCGCGACATTAAGCCTGATAATATTCTCGTTAATAAGTCCGGCGAAGTGCGAGTAATTGACTTTTCGCTGGCTTGCCGAATCGTCTCTGGCGTGATGAAACTGGTTGCTGGAAAACAAAAAAACATTATGGGGACTCGCACGTACATTGCCCCGGAAACAATTCTGAAAAAGACACCCACGATTCAGTCAGATATCTATTCGCTCGGTGTCACACTTTATGAAATCATCACGGGGGCACCTCCCTTTGCCGGTTTGAGTCCGAATGATCTGCTGAAGAAACATATTGGAGAATCTCCCGCGCCGCCGTCCATCAGTAACCCGAATGTGACACCGGAGCTTGATATGGTGATCCTTAAAATGCTGGCCAAAAAGCCCAAAGAGCGGCATACGGATATGCGGGAAGTTATGTCGGTGTTCAGAAATCTGAAGTGCTTCAAGGAAGACCCTGTTGAGATCCA
Organism: Planctomycetota bacterium; assembly: GCA_046341255.1. Classification (GTDB taxonomy): domain Bacteria; phylum Planctomycetota; class Planctomycetia; order Planctomycetales; family Planctomycetaceae; genus SXXK01. The sequence goes on along the minus strand of JBKDRW010000540.1, from coordinate 5,502 downwards.
TGAGAGAAAAATCCGCGAAGCAAAAGCAAATGAAAGTCTGAGTGTTGATAAACGACTTGACAGCCGTGCGGATGCAGATCGCGTGGCACGAGGGCTTGCAGCGCCTGCAAAGCCTTCAAAAGGAAAGCGATTGACTGCACCGATCGGGGAATTGGAGCCCGTGAAAAAACTGGTTCCGGGTAAAGGTGCTGCTCAGCCTGCCAGCGACGTTGCTCAGGCCATGATGCCTCAAATGCCGCTTGGCGTGCATGCTGTGCCTATGCCCGGCATGATGTATCCGGGTATGATGATGCCTCCTGGTCCACCCATGATGCCGCCGATGCCTGTTTCGGGATTTCCAATGGCGATGCCGCCCCAGCCGATGATGCCTGGACCATTTCCACCATCACAGATGCCTCCGATGATGCCGTTACCTGTCCCAGTTGTTGCTCCATCTCAACCCGCGATGTCGCCTCTGTTGGTGCCCGCGCAGGTGCCTGTTACCGCGCCCCCGATTCAGGCAGAGACGCCGGCTTCGACACCGCGAGTCATTCTTCCTCTAGAAAGAAGAACGGCTCCAAATGCAGCTGGGAAAGTGCCCGACGAGGCAGATCTCGACTTCATGACGGAACTTCCAGACATCATGTAAAGATCGATTTGTGGCAGACTTGTGGTTGATGTCACGGGTTGCGATCGAGGACGTCGACTAGTGGATTACCATCCGTTATCTCTTGTTGCAGCCAAAGCCGGTGTGTGATTTGTTGATCAGGAAATTCGTGAAACTTAATTCATGTTTTGCGAATATCGTGAACGGATTAATTTGCCATTTCGGGAAAACTCGTCAAATTTACCGTGGTTTTGGAACGAGAAGAATCGCTGATATTTTCTCTGAACGACAGATCCCTTAGATTACCGACAGATTGCCTGGATCAGCTTTTCCGGGATCACTGCCGAGAATTGATTCCCTTCGAAGGCAGGAGTTTTGTTGCGGTTCTGGTGAGAATATATGGCTGCTTTGCATCAATTGCCGTTTGAAAAGCCGCTCTACGAACTTGAGGAGCGATTGCTGAAACTCGAGTCGCAGCAGGATCCCACACCAACTGAGAAGGAGATCATGCGTCGCATGCGTGTCGAGTTGACGCAGATGACCCGCGAGCGATATTCCAACCTCGACCCATGGCAGGTCGTTCAGGTCTCGCGACATCCTGATCGGCCGCAAACGCCCGATTACCTTGAGCTTGTGTTCGATGAGTTTGTGGAGCTTCATGGAGATAAGGCGTTTGGCGACGATCGGGCGATTGTGACGGGTTTTGCCCGTTTGGCAGGCCGCAAAGTGATGTTCGTGGGGCATCAGAAGGGGCGGAATCTGAAAGAGCGCAATGAGTGCTGCTACGGATGTGCGCATCCTGAGGGCTATCGGAAAGCGATGCAGAAAATGGAAATGGCAAGCCGTTTTGGGTTGCCGATCGTCTGTCTTATTGACACTCCCGGGGCCTATCCGGGAATCGGCGCGGAAGAACGCGGTCAGGCGTATAACATTGCCGTGAATCTTCGTGATATGTCCACTTTGGAGGTACCCATCATCTGTGTTGTGATTGGTGAAGGAGGCTCAGGAGGTGCATTGGGGATTGGGATGGGAGACCATGTGGCGATTCTGGAGTTCGCGTATTATTCCGTGATTAGTCCAGAAGGTTGTGCTGGAATTCTGTGGAAGAGTTCGAAGCATGCGGACAAGGCGGCCAAGGCTCTGCGGTTCACTAGCAAGGATTTGCTCGAGTTGGGGATTGTTGACGAGGTTATTCCTGAGCCCCTCGGAGGCGCCCATCGAGATCACTTCAAGATGGCGACGATGCTGAAGATTCGCCTTGCTGAAGCACTTCACAAGTTTGACGGGATGTCGGTTTCGCGACTGCTCGAGCACCGGTATCAGCGATATCGTCGGATGGGCGTTTTTCATGAAAGCTCAGCCGGCTGAGAAGGGGCAGGGCTAGGTTTCGCAGAGATTGTTGTGCTCATCTGCGGCTGGAAATCGCCTGTCTGGAAACGTCACGGAACAGCGGCAGTTCGATTTGGTTGGATCACAAACTTCAGTGTCTGCAACGTCCGATAATGTACGTTATGTGATGTTGTTGAGCTGGATTTGATGGGTTTTGCAATGGAAGTGCAGGAGTCGAATTGTTGCTGCGTTTTCGGCTGATCGGTGCTTCCGCTCGCCCGTTGGACAACAGCGTATCCATGATTACCGCCGATCGTAGCCCATTGAGTCGCTGAGTCGATCACGAAGGTCTCGGTCGAGCCCATTCAGGGAAATGCCAGCACGCCGAAGTTGCCGCAGGATTCGATCATCGAGGCGAGTATTCACGTCAGTCGACCGATCTGGATCGTCAATCAGTCCAAGTGCATCCGAGTGCCAATCTTCGAGAACCTGCCGCTGGACGGAGGCAGGGACCCCGGCCAGATGCTGCTTTGTGTTGGCGACGATGTCTGATCGCTGACTATAAATTTCGGCGATCTCATTCAGCAGACCCGACTCGGTTCGTCCGAGCTGAACTGTCGTACCACGTCCATTGGAAGGGGGGCGTGCTGGCAGCGAACTGTCTCGCTTCAAAGACCTTGTGTCCGCCTGTTTTTCTGTGACAATACCCTGCCCTGAGCCCGTTGTTGAACGAAAAAATTCCTTAAGTATCGCCGCTGCATCTTCCGGAACGTTGTTGCTGAGCTGGTCGAGTAATCGTTGTTTCTCTTCAACAGTCGAATTCGCCAGCGTGTCGAGAGCTTTCTGTGTCAATTCGCGACGCAGTGCCGATGGTACTTCTCGCAGCAGATCCTGCAGATTCGGTCCGGTTTCTGATTCAACTTGCAGATCGGTTCCTTCAGATTTCATTGAGCGGTCTCGAGTCGGAAGCAATCGGGTCAAATCGAAAGGTTCTTCGATGCCGTCTGCTGCAGGGTATCCGAAATCGCCCGGATCTGCCGGAGTCGCACCGCCAAGATCATCTCCGATGGGTTGCAGTCGACGATTGAATTCGTCGATCACCTTTTGAACAGTCGGAACGGAATGCTCCGGCAACAAGGGAATGAGATACTGCGAGTGATGCAGAATCGTGGCGGCTGCATACCCAGAGTATGTTTTGCTCACGATCTGTCGCATGGGTTCCGACATGGTGATTGCAAAAAACATGGCTGTCAGGCAGATTACGATGCCCTTGACGAAGCCCAATACGCCGCCGAGGTGCTTATCAAAGTCGATGACCTTTGCTTTCTCCATCCAACTGCTCAGCATGCCGGCTGCAATAAACGAGAGCAGACATAGCCCCACATAGACCAGCAGCATCGCAATCCACTGTTTCAGAGGTGGGGCGACTCCAATCATGGGTTCGATAGCTGGAGCCAGCGTGCCGGCGAATTTAAAGCACAGAAGAAGCGCCACGACCCATGCCAACTGGGACAAAAGACCTCGTGAGGCTCCCTTAACGGCACAGAAGATCAAAACGCCGAGGACAGCGAGGTCAACGATTTGATGGGGGTTCATGTCCGTCGTCCTTGACTGCCGCAAGGGCTGACTGCCCCTGATCCCAAAACCCTGCTGTTACAAGCTTTGAAACTGCTTAAAAAGTGATTTCTTGGGCATGCTTGCCATGCCTGAAGCTTTTTAGAAAGGACCCGGCAATTTGGGGGGTCTTTTCCAAGTCCCTCTTTCCTGATCGGCTCCGTTGGTCGGTCACAGTCCACAGAGAGATCGAGGAAAGACAATGAAGTGTAGGTGGTCTGCGGCTTTCGGGGAAAGAGTGATTCCGATCGGCAGAATTTGCGTGTATCCGCCGCACCGCAATCGGATCAGAATCCTTTTCGACTATCCAGCAAGAGTGTCACTGGACCATCGTTCAGCAATCGGACTTGCATGTGAGCCTGAAACGTACCGGTATTGACTTGTAGCCCAACACCTCGAAGTTCGGCGGCAACGCTTTGATACAGAGATACAGCCTTTTCGGGCCGGGCAGCCTCTACAAAACTGGGTCGTCGCCCTTTTCGGCAGTCGCCATAAAGCGTGAACTGACTCACCAGAAGAATCGAGCCTCCAACATCTGCAAGGGCAAGATTCATTCTGCCTTCGAGATCTTCAAAAACACGCAAGCCTGCAATCTTTCCTGCGATCCAGAGAGCATCAGCCTGAGTATCGTCTTCGGCAATCCCGAGGAGGACAAGGAAGCCCTGCTGAATCTCTCCCACAATTTGCCCGTGGACACTGACAGACGCTTCACTCACTCGTTGAATCACAGCTCGCATGCGATGAAATTTTTGCTCAAATGCGGTTTGACGCGGAAATTTGAAATCGGTCCGGCTCAAGACCAGCCAGAGAAATTTGCGGTGTTGTACCCAGCATCAGGTCAGCAAGTAAGCATGCAGTGCCGGGAGACATCTGGAGTCCCGATCGAAAATGACCGGTTGCCATAAACAGATTAGAAACGCCGCGTACGGCTCCAAGAAGCGGCGCCTCATCGGGAGAGCCTGGGCGAAGTCCAGCCCACGTTCGTACAACTTCCGCATGCGTCAGATTCGGAACCAGTGTGCTGGCAAAGCGAAGGAGGTCTGCCACTCCTTCGGCAGTGTTATGCCTCGCAAACCCGACGTCTTCTTCAGTAGAGCCGATGAGAACCAGGCCATCCCTGCGGGGCACAAGATAGCGTCGACCCAATTCGATGCAGCATCGAAATGGTTGTGATGGCAGCTGCAACTGCACAATCTGTCCGCGGATAGGTTTCACCGGAATTTTGAAGCCGAGCGAATGCAGCAAGCCTGATGACCACGCTCCGGCTGTCAGGCAGAACAGGCTTGCCTTGAATGTTCGATTCGACGTCCTGACAGATCGGATCTGATCGCTGTTCATCTCCAGTTGGATCCCTTCCACGTGCTCTACAATTTCTACATGGCAATCTAAACACGCTGCACGCAGCGATTGCAGATGACGAGGATTTCGAACCTGGGCAAAGTCCGGCAAATAGAAGCCGGACTGAAACTGAGAGCTTAAATCTGATACGTGGCGCTCCAATTGAAGGCGGTCACAATACTCAACGGCAACGCCATCATTGAGCCATGGATTCAGTGTTGTGCCCGCTTTGGGATCAGACGCGGCGTTATCGAAAAGATCGAGCGCGCCGCAGATGTGGTAACCGTTGTCGATGCCGGTTCGCTCATACAGGCTCGCAGCGAAATCGTGCCATAATGAATGGCTATACGATCTCAGGCGTGCTTCCGGCGTCGTTGCTCTGGCGAGATTTCCGGAAGGCAGCATCCCGGCGCCGGCCCACGATGCTTCTCGCCCGATCTGTTGCCGGTCGATCAACGTGACCGAGACACCTCGATCAGCGAGACTGAGGGCAGTGGTGAGACCAATAACACCTCCGCCAATCACCAGAATGTCCGATGTTGCAGAGGGCACTACCGCGTTCCGATGCAGTACAGCATTTCTTTGCGATTCGCACCGTCACCTGTTGCGGTTCGAACGAAGAGTCGCCCGTCAAC
>JBKDRW010000539.1:0-9051 GCA_046341255.1 Planctomycetota bacterium | reverse complement strand
GCAGGTGGCAAGGGTTCACTCAGCAGCGACGGCTTGCCGGCCGCCAATTGTGCATCGCCAGTAGACTTCATCCATTCATTCAGCGCGGCACTCATTTCCTGAAGGCGATCAGCATGATTCGGATTCTCTGCCAGATTGTTCAGTTCGAAGGGATCGGCATCAAGATCGTACAATTCATGGGCTGGCCGCTGGCGATAGCGTGCGACGATTCTCGCGGCTTCGGGATCAGACTTCGCGGCCTTTTCCCAACTCAGCCAGTAGTCTCGTTCCGGACCCTGAACGCGATCGATATGCGTTGTATACCGAAACTCCGGGTGCAGATTGCGAATATAGTGCCATCGCGATGTTCTCATGGAGCGACACGGGTAGACATTTTTTGAGCCATCACCCGTATGAGTGGCAAAGATAGCATCGCGATGCGGATGGTCTGCATTCCGGAGGACCGTCAGGAACGACTTGCCGTCGATGCGATCCGGAACGGAGCCCTCAGCGACTTCGATCAGCGTCGGCAGAATATCCATCCACTGCACGAGAGATTTTGTTCGGGAACCCGCTGCCACTTTCCCTTCCCAATGCACAATCAGGGGAACTCGAATTCCATCGTCGTAGAGGTTCCACTTGCCGAACGGTAACTGAGAACCATGATCAGAAGTCTGCAGAAACATCGTGTTCGCTGAGCCCAGGACTTCCTTTGCGGCTGCATACACGGCACCGATTTCCTCATCCATCTTTTTCACGGCATTCACGTATCGCGCGCGGTATTGACGAAATTCGGGAGTGTCAACATACATCGGTCGGATATGAACAGTGGTCGGATCGATTGTTTCGGCTTCAGGGAGCGGAACATGGGGCCTATGTGTCCCGAAGAACAGTTCCAGAGGCCTGTCGCTCTTGCGGGACTTGAGAAAGTTGATGCATTCCTCGACGCAGGCGTGATTGTGGTATTCGAATCCGATCGCCAGATCAAAACCCTGATCTTTCACATGGCCATAATGACTGGTCTTGCCGAAACTGACCACTTCATAGCCGAGTACCTTCAGATAGGCGGGCATTCGTCGAATGTCATGATGGGGTTTCGAATGATTCGCTTCTGCTCCGTTTCTGGCGGGATACATTCCAGTGAACAATGCGGCCCGGCTTGGCGCACAACTCGGTGAATTGACGAAGGCTCGTTCAAACACCATTCCGGCCGCTGCCATGCGGTCCAGATGAGGAGTCGAAATACTCTCCTCGCCGTAAACGCTGCTGTCTACCGCGCTGTGGTCATCGGCCAGCAGCACCACGAGATTTGGCCTCGCATGCTCCGCCCCGCATGCTTCGGAGAAACTCGTCAGAATCATCAGTAAACATGCGGTCAGGGTTGTAGTGCGTTTCATAGTGTTTGATCCCGGAAAGTTCGTCGTGGCATCGGCGTGGGAGCGTATCACGTTTTGATGCTCCTCGCATTCATCCCGAAACGATAGAGTCCGGAGTGGTCTCAGGAAGTCTCGTTCCGAAAACGACCTCTTCAGGGTATGGTTCGGTTCCGTCTGCCCATGTTCCGATCACGCAGAGTCCGAGTTGTACAATGTCGCGCAGGGTTGTCTGGCTGCTCCTGCTGGTGTGTCTGGGAATCACCATCCTCGGCATCTGCGGACTCGCACGGGCAGACGAACTGTACGGACGGACGAAACTTGTCGAGAAGCAGATCATCTGGTTGCTGATCGCGCTGCCTGCTGCAGTTGGGATTGGTCGCATGCCGAGTCAGCGGATTCAGCACGTTTCGTACGGAGTCTATATCGTCTGCATTCTTCTGCTGATTGTGACGCTGTTTATGCCGCCGATTAACGGCTCACGTCGATGGATTCCACTTGGGTTGTTTGATTTTCAGTCCAGCGAGCCTGCACGACTCGCGTACATTCTGGCGCTGGCGTCATGGCTGATGTATCGGCAGAACCATCGGACAGTGGCTGGGCTGCTGCCTCCGATTCTGCTGGCACTGATACCGATGGTTCTGATTGTTCGTGAGCCGGACCTTGATACTGCTCTTCTGTTTGTTCCGATCTGTGGTGCCATGCTGTTTGCAGCCGGTTCGCGGCTGAAGCATCTGCTGGTATCGGTTGTGATGGGTGTTGCCTGTCTGCCGATCCTGTGGATTCAGATGAGTCCGGAGCAACAGTCCCGAATTGTTTCAGTCGTTCTTCAGAAAGACGGTGGTCTGGCACCTGCTGGCGATGGCTTTCATCTGCATCAGTCCAAGCAGGTGCTTGCTCTGGGAGGATTCTGGGGAAGTCAGATACTGGAAGAGCCGCCAGTTGATGATCCGTCGGCGTGGCAGTTGCCGGCATCCCGAACGGACTTTGTCTTTGTGATGATTGGCGAACGCTACGGCTTCCCGGGATGCGGGCTGCTGCTGATCCTTTACGCCGTGCTGATCTGGACCGGATTGTGGATTGCACGGCAGACCCGGGAACCATTCGGTCGTCTTGTGGCCATCGGAATCGTCACATTGATTGGCGAACAGACGATTCTGAACACCGGCATGACGGTGGGGCTTTTGCCGATCACCGGGACAACTCTGCCTCTCTGCAGTTATGGTGGCAGCAGTCTGATCTCAACGTATGTAGCGATCGGGCTGCTGATCAGCATCGGACGATCGAATGCGTATGTGGTGACCGGTGAGCCATTTGTGTTTCGTCGTGAGGGACGTTATCGATCTGGTTGATCCGGGCCGTTTCGTTGCAGCACAGCCTGATAAGCTCCGTCTGCAGGCAATCCGGGCAGGTGGAGGTGTTCTGCCATGAGGCGAAATTCTTTCATCGCGGAGAGCACGGCGTCGACAACGCCGCGATTCTCTTCCGGCTCCAGACTACAGGTGGAATAAACCACTCGGCCGCCAGGTCGAACACGCTCACAGGCCTGCAACAGCAGCCGTGTCTGCAGATTGACGAGTTCTCGCAGGGAGTTTTCGTCACATCGCCAGCGAGCTTCTGGTCGACGATTCAGAACGCCTGTATTCGAGCATGGCACATCGACGAGGGCGGCATCAAACGGTCCGTCCGGCATGGCATTGCCATCTTTGCCCATCAGATGTGTTCTGATGGAATGCAGCTGAAGACGCGCAGCATTTTCCTCAATTCGACGGAGTCGTCCGGTTGCGACGTCGCAGGCCGTAATGATTGCCTGATCGTGACTGAGTTCGGCCAGGTGCGTAGTTTTTCCTCCCGGGGCTGCACACAGATCCAGGATCTGTTCACCAGGCTGCGGGCTCAGAAGCAGGGATGCTGACATGGCAGCTTCATCCTGAACACACCAGTGCCCCGACCCGTATCCCGGCAAAGCATCGAGCCTCAGCGTCCCATCAATTCGAATCGCGTTTTCAGGATTCCCCGCGGACGCAGAGACACCAACGGCGTTCAGTTGCTCAATGATCTCCGACCGCGTGGCAAGCATGGAGTTGACTCGCAGCGTCATGTCGGGAGGGCTGATGGATTTCATGCAGATGGCCATGAGTTTGTTGGGTGTTGCTGCGAATCGAGAATACCAGCGTTCGGCGAGAAAACGCGGCAGCGAGAAGGCGAGCCCGATCCACTCCACCATATTCGTTTCCGGATTCGGAAAGATATCCTCGTTCAGCATCAGCCAGCGGCCCGATTCCACAGGTACGGTTCTTGATGAGATGCTTTCAGAGCAGGGGCCGGAAATGAGTCGACTGATGTTACGCAGGACGCCGTTGACAAATCCGGTCCAGCGATGACGATTCAGGTCGCGACACAACTCGACCGTGGAATCAACGGCGGCGTGATCGGGCGTATTTGCGAACAGAAGCTGATAAGCTCCGATGCGAAGTACACGCCACAAGTCGGGCTCGACTTCATGCCTTGCACGGGACATCCTTGACTGCACGACAGCGTCAAGAGTTCGTGCTCGTCGGACAACGCCGGATGCAAGATCCACCGCCAGCGCCCGATCAGCGCTTCGCAACGAATGAGTGCTGTCAAAGCGACTGAGAATGTCCTGGATGAACTGATCTGTCTGATCAAACTCGTGTAATACAGCGTATGCGAGTTGCCTGCCGTTCTGCGGAGCTCCAGCGCTCGATGCAGGTGACTCCTGTTTCCTCTGCGTTCGCTCCCAGATGTTGCCTGCTGAATCCTGAGTGGGACGCCTTGCCGAATGTCGCTGGTTGTCTCTCCGACGCGGCGATTCTGATGCTCCACCGGTCATGCGAAGTCTCCACGGCACAATGATTCGAGATCCTGAAAATAGCTCGGGTATGTTTTGTTTGTGCAGCCGGGATCAAGGATTTCAATGCCGCCGATCCGCAGTCCAAGCAGCGCGAAACTCATGGCCATGCGGTGATCATCATACGTCTGAATGGAACATGGCTGTGGCTGTCCTGGATAGATTGTGAGTCCGTCATCATGCTCCTCGGCTTTGATTCCTGCGCGACGGAGTTCTGTCACCACGGCTTTGATGCGGTCGGTCTCTTTGTGTCGCATGTGGCCGACACCGCGAATTCTGGTGGGGCTATCGGCGAAGACTGCGACAGTCGACAGGGTCTGAGCAGTGTCGCTGATGGCATTCATATCAATGTCAATGCCATGCAGCGATCGACCTGTGACGGTGATTCGATCATTCGACCATGCGACAGCACATCCCATCTGCTCCAGTGCTGCTGCAAAGCCCACGTCGCCCTGCAGTGCCATTTTCGAGAGCCCGGTGATGGTGATGGTTCCTCCCGTCACCGCGGCAGCACCGAAGAAGTAACTCGCCGCAGACGCATCCGGTTCGATTTCGTAGGATCCTGACCGATATGGACGCGGAGACACGTGAAACTCTGACAAGTCATCAGGGCAGTAGATGTCTGCTCCGAAATCACGCATCATCTGCACCGTCATCGTGACATAGGGTTTTGAGACGAGTTCGCCATCAACTCGCACATGAACTGCTTTCTGGCAGGCGGGTGCAGTCATGAGCAGACTGCTTAGAAACTGGCTGCTGATGTGCCCCTGAATGGAAGTCCATCCGCCCATAAAATAGCTCAGCAATCCATCCACCAGTATCGGTGGGCAGTCGGTCCCCGGATGTTCAAAGCGGATGTTTGCACCCAGCGGCTGCAGCGCGCGAACGAGGTCACCAATTGGTCTCTGTCTCATTCGTTCGACGCCATCCAGACGATACTGACCTCCGCCCAACGCACACAGGGAGGTCAGAAAACGGATGCTTGTACCGCTGTTCTCCAGCCAAAGGTCGGCCTGTTTCGCGGGAATTCTTCCCGCCAGACCCTGGATTGTGCAGGTGCATGCCTGAATGTCCTGGTCCACGGAAAATCCAAGCCGACGAAGGCTTTCGATCATGACGCGGGTGTCCTGACTGTCCAGAACGCCGCTCAACGTCGTATATCCATCGGCCAGAGCAGCCAGGATCAGGGCGCGGTTCGTGATGCTCTTGGAGCCGGGCGGGCGAAAGGTGCCCTGCAGGGGGGTCTCAACAGGACGAACGAGATACGCTGACATGAAAATTCACTGGTTGTCGGACATCAGAGGACTGGCACCGGAATGCTCACGGACATTCATGAAGCAAGTCAGTGATTGTACTTCTGATCAGAGTCAGAGTCTTCCGCCATCCACCAAACGATCAGCTTCAGGAATAGTTTTTTGAATTGTGTCGTCAGACCTGCGAGGGCGGGTCTGACGCTGAAAGAGGCGGTAAAAATATCCTGCCGGATTTATCTGTATTACCGAATCGAGACCGTTTCCCCCGTTGATTGTCTCATTAGACTGCGGATCGGAGATGGTGGTTGTGTGCAATGATGCCATTTGGTGGCGACGGAGTCTCTGCGATGTCGACTGGCAGTTCCAATACCGAACAGAACCGTGTTTCTGGAGGAGAGACACTCGGGACTCAGCCGGCCAACTCTGCAGATGCCATCGTTTTCTTTGATGGTGTGTGCGGTCTGTGCAACCATTCGGTGAACTGGCTGTTGGTCCGAGATACTCATCGCAAGCTGCGATTCGCTCCGCTACAGGGAAGCACGGCTGCGTTCTGCGTGCCGAGAAATCTCCGTGACCAGCTGAGCACACTTGTGTTTCAGAGCAATGGGAAGACTTTTATTCGTTCAGGTGCAGTAGCAAGAATTCTGATGACGCTGGGTGGGATGTGGTGGCTCGCAGGATTCCTGTTGTGGCTGATTCCGTTTCCACTTCGCGATCTGGGCTATCGAATTGTGTCTCGTCTGCGATATCAGCTGTTTGGAAAGCACGACGCCTGTCGCCTGCCAACACCTGCTGAACGTTCCGTGTTTCTGGACTGACGTCCGGCATCAAGGTGTAGGGAAGCCAGATAGCGCTCGACGGCGAGGTCGGAGTTGCAGCTGAATAAAAAAACATCCCGCAGCTTGCACTGCGGGATGTCTTTCGTTTTCAGTTGAACTTCGGCTCAGTGAGCCATGAGTTCATCAGTGGCATGAGCCACAGGCAGGTGCACATCCGCCGCAGGCTGGAGCTGCCGCAGTACCGCAAGCTGGCTTGTAAACCTGAACCTGCACTTCGCGGGTTTCTGGCTTGCAGACAGTGACGGTGTAGGTGTAAGGAACCTGCTCACAGACAGTTCGGCTGACATTGACCGTTCGGGTACGGGTTTCTGGCTTGCAGACCGTCACCGAGTAGGTGTAAGCAACGTCTTCACAGACAGTTCGGCTGACATTGACCGTTCGGGTACGGGTTTCTGGCTTGCAGACCGTTACCGAGTAGGTGTAAGGAACGTCTTCGCAGACAGTTCGGCTGACATTGACCGTGTGGGTGCGAGTTTCTGGCTTGCAGACCGTCACGGAGTAAGTGTAAGGAACGTCTTCGCAGACTCTTTCGTAGCAGGTGTAAGGAACTTCAACCTGAACAGGCTTTGATACCCAAACCTTGCGAGTGTGAGCACAGCAGTTTGAAGCGACGGCTCCGCAGCATGATGCAACACCGCAGCAGCCACAGCATGATGAAACCGCTGAGCAGCAACCGCCACAGTGGTTTGCTTCAACAGCCTGCTCTTCCCAGTGACCCTGATCCTGACAAACAGTGCGGGTCTTCTGAACAGCAACCTGTCGAGCAACCTTACGAACGCCCTGACGTTCTTCCTTGTGAGGAACCATCACGGTGTAGGTCTCTTCCTTTGGCTCACACACAACGCGAGCAACCTTCTTGGTGCCCTGACGTTCTTCAGTGTGAGGAACCATCACGGTGTAGGTTTCTTCCTTTGGCTCACACACAACGCGAGCAACCTTCTTGGTGCCCTGACGTTCTTCGGTGTGAGGAACCATCACGGTGTAGGTCTCTTCCTTTGGTTCGCACACAACGCGTGACACATTGCGAACGCCCTGTCGCTCCTCCTGAACCGGTACCATCACGGTCACTGTCTTGGTGACAGTTTCCCAGGTTCCGCAATTGCTGCCAGATGCTGAGCCGCACGCTGTACCACAGTGGCTTGCACCGCATGGGCTGCAGTTTGTGGCACAAGGTGCTGAACAGCAATTGCTGGTCTTCTTGCCGAAGCAACCACCAGCCTGAGCAGAAGCGGTCATCGCGAACGCAACTGCCAACGTGAAAAACAAACGCATGTTCGGTAACTCCTCCCAAAGTCCAAAATCTTACCCAAATCACCAAAAACGATCCTGACACCCCGCCAGGTAACGATCAAAAACTCAAGCCAGACGGACAAAACCCAAGCTGCCCATTTAACTTATTCTGCGCATACTCTAATGTTTGGGGGTGAGATTCGGAAACGAAAAATGAAAAAAACAAACAGAATGCGTTGGGTGTTGGGGATGCTCCTAAGACGAAAGATTGCTCGGCTAGGCCGAATTTTACGGATCATGAAGAAAATTCACTGAGATCCAGAGAGGTTGAAGAGTTGATCTAAACTTTCCATCTTTTCCAAAGGTGTTAGGGTAATCCTGCAGGGTGGAACTTCAAACCACAGTGTTCATTTTTCCAAATGAAGCTTTTTTCATACTTTTCCGCATGAAGGCGCTTCCGAGTTTTGGAGATGCACGTCGCTCTCCGTAGACTCCCGACATCCTCGTCAGCATGTGGGACATCAGGATTATGTGTTGATGTGTTCAGGTTGCGGGCGAAATGGAGTGACGCGGCTTAAGTGTCTTGTCGCGTGACCGAACGCTTGCGGGCGTGATTTGAAGTTGCAGGGGCGTCGAGTTTCATGAAGTTTTGCCTTGTTGATCGCATCCGAACTCTTGTTCCGGGTGAGAGCATTCAGACCATTAAAAACGTGTCGTTGGCGGAGGAGTACCTTCAGGATCACTTCCCGGGGTTTTCTGTGCTGCCTGGGGTGCTGATGGTGGAGTGTCTGGTTCAGTCGTGTGCCTGGTTATCGCGAGTTACAGATGATTTTCGGTACAGCACGCTGCTTCTCCGGCAGGCTCGTGCGGTGAAGTTCAATAGTTTTCTGAAGCCTGGGCAGACGCTTGAGGTGACAGCAACCCTGAAGTCCGCGGATGGAGCGTCGGTTGATTTCATGGCATCTGGAACCGTGGAAGGCCAGTCGGCCGTCAGTGCGAGGATTTCTCTGTCGCGGCAGAATCTTTCGGATGTGAATCCACAGATGTCGGAAAACGATCAGCGGCTGATCGCATCCATGAAAGAGTTGTATGAGCAGATTCGCGCCGCGTGAGACGCGGGTCTGTTGCGGTCATGTTTTTTCCCGGCGGATTGGGTCCGCTGTGTCCTTTTAGAGTTAGATTTGAGGTTTCATTATGACAGTTGCAGGACGAGTGGCTCTTGTGACCGGAGGTAGTCGAGGCATTGGTCGTGCAATTGTCGAGACGCTGGCACGCAACGGGGCTCGAGTGGCATTTGTTTACAACTCAAATGCCGCCGCTGCGGAAGAAGTGGTGGCGGCGTTGGCGGCAGAAGGTCATGAAGCGTGGGCGATTCAGGCAGACGTTCGGCAGAAGCCTGCAGCTGACAAGGTGGTTGCGGACGTCGTCGAGAAGTGGGGCAAACTCGAAATCCTTGTGAATAATGCGGGAATTATTCGAGACGGTCTGCTCGCAATGATGGATGC
>JBKDRW010000538.1:0-3145 GCA_046341255.1 Planctomycetota bacterium | reverse complement strand
ATTTATCTGCGTTTGGTTCGGCTGTGGGTTCGGTCGATGGGGCAGGAGTCGGTCGGGGCAGGGTCGGGATCGGAGTCGGCAGAACGACTGAATTCGGCGGATGTGAAGTGGTGTTCGTGCCGGGCAGCGTGGACTCAGCGCTGGCTGGTGCTGGTTGGATTCCTGAAGTTGCAGTGACAGCCGGTGCGGTCCGTTTGTTGTTCGAAGGAGATTGAACTTTTGAGCCGTTCGCGAAGCCCATCACCAGCAATGCGGATGAGATGCACATAAATAGTGAGATCTTAGCCAACGCTGACAATGGCTTTCTTGTCGTGCGTTGCAGGTCCGTCTGCATGCTCTGGCGTGTGATTGACGCGCCATCGGTCAGTGCGGAGATCAGTTCGTCGCAGCTTTGAAATCGCTGGTCAGGCCGTTTCGCGATCAGTCGCTCAAGACATTGCCGAGTTTGGTCGGTTGTCTGCACAGGAAGCAGTTGCATCGCCGGTGGCGTCGCAAACAGGTGTCCGTGGATCTTGGTTGCGATGCTGTTGAACTGCTCTCCGAAAAAAGGTGTCTTCCCTGTCAGCAGATACAATAGAGTGCATCCGAGACTGTAGAGATCACTGCGATGATCCGCGATGCGACCGTCAGCTGCCTGCTCGGGGGCGAGAAAGTCTACGGTTCCGAGCAACTGACCGGGTGATGTGAGTTCATCCGACCGCCTCTGGTGAAGAACCAGTCCGAAGTCGAGCAATCGAACCGTACCGTATGAGTCCAGAATCAGATTTGACGGTTTGATGTCTCGATGGATGAACCCCAGTTGATGAGCGTGATTGAGTCCTCGAGCTGCCTGAAGGATCATGTCGATAGCCTTCGATTCCGACAGAGATTCTTTGTCTTTAACAAGTTGATAAAGGTTTGTGCCGTCGACAAGCTCTGTCACAAGATAGTGAAGGCCTCCGCTGTTTCCCGCATCCACCGCGCTGACAATATTGGGATGCCGAAGTACGCCAAGGCTCGTGATTTCCTGCTGAAATCGATGCACGCCTTCGTTGCATAATCTGGCGTCGTCGGTCATAAACTTGATGGCAAATCGTTTGCCGAGCGTGGAATGCTTCGCTTCGAAGACCTGCCCCATGCCTCCACTGCCAATGCGTCGACCGAGTTGATAATGGCTGATCTGAAAGCCGGTCAGATCGTCGCGATGCAGATCCGCCGAACTGACATTCGCCGCGGTTCCCGAGGAAGGCTGTGTGTCGTGTCTGGCACTGCTCGTCGCGCGTGACGATTCCTGCCGAGGGCGGAAAGCCTTGGTGGCAACCTGAAGCTGAGGCGATTCGAAGTGTGTCACGGCCACATGATCAATGCGTCGGACCTGCCACGGTGAGTGTGCCGGAATGCGTTTTCGCCGAGAGGATGGCGACACAACTTTGAAACCTAGGTCAGAAAAGCTCGGTGTGTTGCACGAAAACGACAGGGAACTTTCAGTTGCGATCCGCTGCAATCCTGAGAATCCGCACAATACCACAGCACGTGGCTGCTACTTTTTAACGCAGGGCGATCGGTTGCCATCGCTCTTTGCGCTGCTGCATCTCAATCGTTTGCTCCGCCGGCGAGTGATGTTGCCGTTGCGCGAACGCGGACATTCGGGCTGCGACCGTGACTCAGTCATGCAGACCGCGGCCCTTAAAAATGGCGGGAATAGATTTCTCAATTCGCGATTCACGAGTCCTGGACTGCTTCGCAGCTGAAAAGTGCAGAACATAGCCACGCCGACGACCGGGTGTGAGCGCGTCCCACGCAGACTGCAACTCTGGAACGGTCCTGAGTCGATGCTCAAGTTCTGCCGGAAGGACGAGTTCGTTCGTGGAGTTGAGATCGACTTTCCGTCCATCCTGCTCAATCCTGATGGCTTCGCAGATGTAGTTTTTCAAAACTGGTCTAAGCCTAAGCACGGCCTGAGTCGATCGGAACCTGATGACTCGTGCGGCCTGAGAGTTTTGCCCGGGCTTGTCCAAAAGCCCGCTCTCATCACACAGTAAAGCGCCTTTGAAAAAACTCATCGCAACACCTTCTTTCAGCGCGCCAAGCATGCAGATATTTCTCTTATCGGCTGTGTCGCATGGCGCTTTCCACTTGAGTTCCTCGGTCAGGCCGCAGTCGAGCATGATCCTGCGGAGCAGGCTCAGCACCTTTTGCCAATTGTGGACCTTGCATTCTGGTGTGCCTCCGAGTGGGCAGCGTCCACAGCCTTCACTCAGATAATTGTCGATGGCAGGGTTCTTCGGCGTCATGGCAGTTCACAGAATCAACAGGCGATTTTCCGGAGGATTGTTTAGTTTTTCGGCAGGCAGGACAAGAGAATCACGTCGCGCCATCGAATAAACATTGCCGCCGATGATTCAGGTCGGATACCTTGATAGCGATCATCGGCATTGGCTCGTCTGGTCAGGAATCTGCTGTCATGACTGCGTTAATGCAGCGCTGTGCTGTTCTATTTGCTGCCCTGCTGTGCTTCTCTCTTGCCGGAGTTCGGATGGCTCAGGCTGGACCTGTTCAGGCCACGAAGACTTCCGATGAAGCCACCGATGTCAAAGCGAAGGCGGACGGGGTTGTCGGTGCGTTGTTCGAGAAAGCCTCCAGCACCGTGGATGTCGCGTCACCGATTTCAGCGGCGGAGATTACGGAAGTACAGCAGTTCGGGCAGTCGTTATCGTTCGCCGAGTGGCTCGGCCCGATGGCTCCTGTGGCACTCTCACCTTTTTTTGGTATCACATGTCTGAGTGCGCTGACTCTGTTTGGTGGCGACTGGATCGCGAAGGGGAATCCGTTACTGGGTGACAATTCTCCGCTGCACCCCCCCACAGTTTTCTGGACTTTTCTCGCGCTGACCATCCTGACGTCACTGCCACGGCTGACCAAAGTCAGCAAGCCCTTCGCTCAGGCCTTGGATCAGTTGGAAGCATGGTCTGGCATCATCACGATGCTTGTGATGAAATTCCTGCTGACGAAGACAAGCTCGAACTCCGCTCTGGCTCAAGCGGGCCTTCTGGAATTCTCCAGCGAAACTCTTCTGATGCTTGCGGCTGTGGTGAATATCTTTGTGATTAACACCGTCAGGTTCTTCTTTGAAGTGCTGATCTGGCTGACTCCCATTCCTCTGCTC
>JBKDRW010000537.1:0-2529 GCA_046341255.1 Planctomycetota bacterium | reverse complement strand
CCGTTCGGCCGCCGTTGGAAAGTGGCATCTCGGGCTCGGCGATGGCGCAATCGACTGGAACAAACCCATCTCACCGGGACCCAGGGAAATCGGTTTCGACGAAAGCTTCCTGATCCCCGCCACCGGAGATCGCGTCCCCTGCGTCTATGTTGAAAACCAGCTTGTTGTCGGATTGCAGAGTGACGACCCGATCACCGTCAGCTTCCAGGAGCAGGTCGGGAATGATCCGACGGGGCTTGATCAGCCGGAACTGCTGAAGATGAAATGGCATCATGGTCACAACGCAACAATCGTCAATGGTATCAGCCGTATCGGGTTTATGGCAGGCGGGAAGACAGCCAGATGGATTGACGAGGATATGGCGGACGTGATCACCACAAAGGCCGTGAACTTCATCGATCGCCATATGGCTGCCCATCGATCGCAGCCTTTTTTTCTGTACTTCAATCCTCACGATATTCACGTTCCCCGAGTTCCCCATCCGCGATTCATCGGATCAACCAGCATGGGTCCGCGTGGCGATGCCATTGCGGAACTGGACTGGTGTGTTGGTGAGATTCTGAACTCGCTGGATCAGCACGGCATCTCGAAGAATACGATTGTGCTGTTCACCAGTGACAACGGCCCCGTTCTTAACGATGGCTATGTGGACGAAGCCGTGGATCGCGCCGGGGAACATCGTCCTGCAGGTCCGTTCCGGGGGGGAAAGTACAGTGCTTTTGAGGCAGGGACTCGTGTCCCGTTTCTGATTCGCTGGCCGGTCCGAATCGCCGGCGGTTCGACCTCTGATGCACTGGTCTGTCAGATTGATCTTCTCAGATCAATGGCCTCGCTGCTGCAGCATTCCCTGCCGCAGGATGCCGCACCTGACAGTCTTGACGCCCTGAACGCACTGCTGGGAACAGATGCCGCTGGTCGCGATCATCTTGTCGAACAGGCCGGAACGCTTGCACTCCGTCAGGGAACATGGAAGCTGATTATGCCCGGGAAAGGGCCGGCGGTTTCCAGACAGGTCAACATTGAAACGGGGAATTCGCCTGAAGTGCAGTTGTATGACCTGTCCGCAGATCCCGGCGAAACAGAAAACGTAGCCGGGCAGAATTCCGACCGAGTCCGCGAGATGATCGCATTACTCGAATCCATTCAGAAGAACGGTACGCCTCGGTGAACTTCCCAACGTATCACAATATCGTGGAGGAGCCACCTTTCCATGAATGGCCATGCAGCATCTGGTCTCCCAAAGACACTGCCCTGCAGATGCTCAGACGTCAGGCACGCAGGCGTCTTGTGAATGCCGCAAGGACATACACGGCACATCTCTCCACGGTGGCAGGCGCAGATACGCCGGACGGAAACGGGGCATTGCAGGTCCCTGACGGCGATCCGGACTCCTGTCCGATTGTGATGACCGGGCATCAGCCGGTGATCTTTCATGCCGGTCTGACATACAAATATCAGAAGACGCAGATCTTTATTCGCGAGCACAGTGCGATCGGGATTGCCGTGGTGATCGATACGGATGAAGGCGACGCGGGTGAATTTTCCTGTCCGGTTTCCGAGGAGGATTTATCGCATCGACACACTGACCAGAATCTTCTGGAACGTATGCAGCACCTGACGACTCGACGATTCAGCTTTGCGACGGGAAACAGCCTGTTTGTCGCCTGCAGACGCCGATCGTCGAGCGAGATTCAACAGATTTCAGACGTTGTTCTGAAGAACCTGCGAGACTGTCATTGCCATCGTGCCGTTGATGCCTTTCAGCGCTTCTCCGATCTCTATGGCAGACTTCAGAATCCATCGATGTCGGAAGTCAACCTCATTGTCCGAAGAGCCGCCGGGATCGGCGATCAATTGATGGAAGTTCGACTTTCCGAAATCGGCAGACTTCCTGAAAGCATTCAGTTTTTCGCATCACTGCTGCGTCAGCCATTCTCCTACGCTCGTCGATACAATGAAGTGCTCGCGAGGTTTCGAGCGACTCATCGCATTCGAAATCAGGCCAATCCGTTTCCGGATCTCATCGTGAATCCCGAAGAATGTGAACTGCCGTTCTGGATTGTCAACCTGCGAACGGGAACCCGTTCCATACCCGTTGTTCGCCGAATTGCTGGTGTCCCTGCCTTATGTGGCGATGACGGGCTTGTGGTTGAACTGCTTCCCGGGCATGAAGCAGCCGCACTTTTCTCACTCAGCATTGCTCAGACACCACTGATCCCGCGAGGTCCCCTGATCACCGCCACCATGCGACTGCTTTTCAGAGATTTGTTTGTGCACGGAATCGGCGGTGGCCATTACGACCGATTCACAGACGAGCTGATCGAGTCATGGTGGAACGAGTCTGCGTCACCTCTGGCCGTCGCCAGCGCGTCGCGATACCTGTTTGACGCGGAACGATCGGAACTGGATCGCCTCGAGCAATTGGCAGGTCGTCAGCGAGACCTCCAGTTCAATCCTCAGGGTGCCATGGGAAGCGGAATCTTTCCACCGGGTCTGGAAGACGTCCTGTGCGAACTGATCACCGAGAAG
>JBKDRW010000536.1:0-2934 GCA_046341255.1 Planctomycetota bacterium | reverse complement strand
GCTCCTGCGATGCCCCCGGTGGGCTGGCAGCAAACTGATTTCAATGATCGTGACTGGCCGGAAGCGAAACCAGTGGCTGATGAGCCGGGAGATCGATTTGCTGTGGTGGCGCCCTCCGCGTTCGGTGCGCCCGTGATTCCGGCGAAGTCTCGAACGGCTCCCTTTCAATTTGAAGATGGTGATCATGTGGCTTTTGTCGGGGCCACGTTCTTCGAACGGGCTCAATTATTTGAGCATCTGGAGTCGACTCTCACTGCAACGCTTGGCGAAAAACGAGTCACGTTTCGAAATCTTGGCTGGGATGGAGATACGGTGTTTGCGGATTCGCGGGGGATTTTCGACAGCCCGGAGCTCGGCTATCTGCGAATGGTTGAGCATATTCGCGCGGAAGAGCCTACCGTGGCGTTTCTGTGCTACGGCCAGAACGAAGCATTGACGCCCGGAATGACTCCGGAGCGGTATTCAGACCAACTCGGAAAGCTGCTTGACGAGCTGGCGGCTTCAGGAATTGCGTGCGTGCTTGTTTCGTCACATGAACTGCTTCCTGCCACGCCTCCGATCCCTTCGCCGTCGCGTTTTAATCCGCGAGTTGAGGTCTATGTACGGGCGACAGCGGAAGTTGCCAGAGCCCGCGGACTCCTGTTCGTTGACCTGTTCACCGGGTTCACGGATCAGCTTGTTTCGATTGACCGGCAGCTTCGAGGCGGTGAGCAGAAATCGGAGAGCCAGGTGTTCGCGTCGCTCTCGGAGAATGGAGTTCACCTGACGGATCACGGATATCGCTGTGCTGCTCTGGTTGTTCGTCAGCGGTTACTGAACACACCACCGGAGTCTACCGGTATTGACAGTACCAGGTATGAGCAACTGAGAACGCTCGTTCGTCGCAAGAATGAACTCTATTTTCATCGCTGGCGACCACAAAACATCACGTATCTTTTCGGATTTCGCAAGCACGAGCAGGGTAACAATGCGGCGGATATTGCGAGGTTTGATCCGTTCATCGAGGAACTGGAGAAGCAGATTCATGATCTGCAGTAAGTCTGTTGGCTGATTGACGGCTGAAAAGAGAAGCAGAACACACAAAGCGAACAGCATTGCAACGAATGAGGTGTTGCAGGATGTACTGGATGACAGCCTCCTGCAGATTGTTGAGGCAGCTTTTTTGGGTCGTCTTTGTCACTTCTCGTGCTTCTTTGCGGTGAGATCCATTGCTTTCAAAGAACCCCCACCAGGTGATGACCATATGAACTTTCGACAGATGTACCGGTTGCTGATCCCCTGCATTCTGATGGGCAGCGTCTCCGCGCAGGTGCCGACGCTGAAGGATATTCCGATTCCGGATCCGGAACTGGAGAAGGCAACGTTCAGGCTGCCGGAGGGATTTGAAGTCAACCTCTTTGCGGCAGATCCGGCGATTGCGAAGCCGATACAGATGAACTTTGACGAAGATGGTCGATTATGGATCGCAAGTTCTGAGGTGTATCCGCAGATCGTTCCTGGGGCTCCTGCGACTGACCGAGTCGTCGTTGTGGAGGACAGCAATCATGACGGCGTAGCTGACCGTACGCACGTGTTTGCAGAGGGCCTGCTGATTCCGACCGGCGTTGCTCCTGGCGACGGCGGAGCCTGGGTTGCCAACAGCACCGAGCTGCTTCACTACAAGGATATTGATGGTGACCTGAAGGCGGACGAAAAAAAAGTGGTGCTCTCTGGCTTTGGCACCGAGGACACTCACCACATTCTGCACACGCTTCGGTGGGGGTACGACGGGTTTCTGTACATGAACCAGTCGATCTACATTCACAGTCACATTGAAACGCCATGGGGTGTTCGTCGACTGAATGCGGGCGGCATCTGGCAGTTTCGCCCGGAGACGCTGGAACTGGGCGTCTTTATGCGAGGACTTGTCAATACATGGGGGCATCATTACGACCGATTTGGTCAGTCATTTGCAACGGACGGAGCAGGTGGAGAGGGAATCAATTATGTCATCCCGGGAGCGTATTATTTTACAGCGGCGAATGCCGAGCGGCTGGTCAGGGGATTGAATCCCGGAAGCCCCAAGCATTGCGGGCTGGAACTGGTTGAAACACCGATGCTGCCGCCGGACTGGCAGGGAAATGCCATCACGAACGACTTCCGCGGGCATCGCGTGGTTCGCTTCGTCCTGACCGAAGAGGCGTCCGGATATGTGTCTCGTGAACAACAGGAAGTGATCTGGTCAGACCACGTTGCGTTTCGCCCGATTGATGTGAAGGTTGGCCCGGATGGAGCAATCTACATTGCTGACTGGTACAACCCGATCATTCAGCATGGAGAAGTTGATTTCCGTGATCAGCGCCGAGACCACACGCACGGGCGGATCTGGCGAGTGACCTGGAAGGGTGCTCCGAAGCGTGAATTCAAAGCCGTGTCGACTCGGTCGAATCACGAACTGTTTGAAGCTTTGCGATCCAGCGACGGCGTTGAGCGTCAATCTGCGAAGCAGATACTTCGTCAGCGTGGGGCTGCGGTTGTGGATGAATTGCAGCAGTGGATGAAAACTGTCAGTCTCTCTGACGAAGAGCGTGATCATGTTCGACTGGAATGCCTCTGGTGTTTTCAGGCTGCACGGCACGTGCACGCCGATCTGCTGAAGCAACTTCTCAGAAGCTCCGACGGACGCATTCGGGCGGCTGCCGTTCGTGTTCTCAGTCACTGGAAGTATTCGATCTCCGATTCGCGTGAATTGCTGACAAAGGCTGCACAGGATGCTCATCCTCGAGTCCGCCTGGAGGCCATTCGAGCGTTTTCGTTTTCTCCTCTGGAGGATTCGGAACGACAGATTGCTGATGGTTCTGCATTCGGGCAGACGGATCCGGCCACAGCGAAGATTCTGTCTCAGTATGATGATCCTCGGCTGATCGAGTCGGCTCTGCTCCCGCTCAAACAGCC
>JBKDRW010000535.1:0-3525 GCA_046341255.1 Planctomycetota bacterium | reverse complement strand
TCTGCAGTTACATTTGCACACGGTCGACTGACTGGGTAACTTCGTCACCCCGAGACGCCGGTGTTATCCGGTAAAGCATAAGATTTCGAACGGCGAGGTGTCCCATGAGAATTCCGATTTTATTTCTGGCAATGGTTGCATTCTCTAGAGTTGTCGTTGGCCAGGAGGAGCTTTCCGAGGCCGACAAAACACTGATTGCAGCGGTGCAGAATGCGGGTGGCCAGGCGATGCCGCTGGCGAAGAACGATGCTCGGCTGACTGTGGCATTTCATCTTTCAGACAAGGAAATCAATGATGCCACTCTGGCGGTTCTGAAAGATGCAGCCAACGTGTACTCACTGAACCTGCGGGGGACAAAAATCACCGATGCGGGCCTCGCCCAGCTCGTGGGTCTGAAAGGGCTCACGCGACTGCATCTGGAGAAAACCGCCGTGACCGACGCAGGCCTGGCGCAGTTGGCTTCTCTGCCAGCTCTGGAATATCTCAACGTCTACGAAACGAAAATTACGGATGCCGGACTGGCTCACGTTGCCGGCATCAAGTCATTGAAGAAATTGTTTGTCTGGCAGACCATGGTCACGGAGGCTGGTGAGGAAACTCTGAAGGCGGCGATTCCCGGCATCGAAATTGTTCCGGATTTCAAGAAGGATCGTGAGCGAACGATTCTCGAGGCGAGTCGAGCTGCTGAAGATTCAGCAAAGCTTGTGACAGAGTTGGCTGCAACGATCGAGGCTCAGGGTAAGACCATTGCCGAAGCAACGACGGCCAACGACGCTGCTGCGAAAGAACAGTCGGATGCCCAGGCTGCCCTCGATGCGGCAAACAAAGCACTGGAAGCTGCCAACGCGGCGAAGGCATCGGCTGATAAAGCCCTGGCTGATTTAAAGGCCGATGCGAATTCGCCCAAGGAGGCTGTCACCGCTGCGGAAGCGGCCGTTGCCGAAGCACAGAAGACTACTGAAGCGGCGACAGCCGCTCTTGAGCCTCTCAAGAAGCCTGCCGAAGAGAAGAAGGCTGCCGCAGAAGCTGCCAAGAAGAAACTCGACGAAGCCAACGCGAAGCTTGCTGAGCTGAAAACAAAATCGGACGAAGCAACGAAGAAAGCTGCCGAATTGAAGGCCAAAGCGGAAGAACTGTCAAAGCCAAAGTAGTTTATGCGAGGACATCTCAGATCGAGGACGCCGTGATGCAATTGTGTTATCACGACGTCCTGTTTCTTGATTGCCGTGCGATGATTCTGCTGTCACAGTTACGAGTCAAATGCGAGTCAAATTGACGCCATCCGGCATCGCAGAGCTTGTTACAACGCGTAGTCTTTGCTGGATGCCAGTGCTGGAATGGCTCCGAGCTTACGTGATGACGAATTCTGCCGGAAAAGAAGGTGTCGCTCCGGGTTGCGTGCAGACGAAGCTGGCGACGGAGTCGGCCCAGCGGTGGGTTTCATGCAGCGGTCGCTTCTGCAGCATTCCGATGATCACAGCTGCGGTGAACGCGTCCCCTGCCCCAACGGTGTCAGCGACTTTCACAGGGGTCCCGCTCAGGTCGCTGTGGTGGCCATGTTCATCGAGCAGGATTGACCCTCGATCGCCGCGAGTCAGTGCGACAAGCTTCAGCCGGAAATGCTGCTGTAATTGACGGAGCATTTCCGGTTCGCCACCGCTCAGTTCGAGCAAACCTGCAAGGACAGGGAGCTCATCACTGTTGAGTTTGACGACATTCGAATATGGCAAAGAGTCCCGAATGACGTCTGGGGTCCAGTGCGGACTCCGTAAATTGATGTCCAGGACTCTCAGGCAATGTGGTTGAGTTGCCAAGACAAAGTTGCGGATGGTCTTACGAGATGCTGGTGCTCTTTGTCCAAGCGTTCCAAAACAGACGGCATCCGCCGCTCGAGCCGCCTCAGATAAGGATTCGGTCCATTCAATGTTGTCCCACGCGGTGTCGTCGAGGAAGCGATAACTTCCTGAACCCTTCGCATTCAGACTGACAATCACCTGGCCTGTGACTTTATCCTGCTGAGACACGTGGGATGTATTGACGCGACGGTCTGCCAGTTCCTGCAACGCCCTTGCCCCGAGGTCGTCGAGCCCAACGGAACTGATCACAGAGACCTTCACGCGGTCACCTCCGATTCCAGCCGCGCTGCAGGCAAAATTTGCGGGTGCGCCGCCAAATCGTGGGCCATCCGGAAATATATCCCAAAGAACCTCGCCAAGTCCGACAAGCTGCAAATGGATGCTCATTTTCTCACGTGTGTTGTGCTGATGTGGAAACAGTGGACGGTTTCCGATTTCTCCCATGAAGTTATGAAATTGGGTGTTGTTCGACTACCGTCCCTGCAGAAGAAATCAGTTTCGAGCACTACCGGAACCGGAGGTCAGATTGGATCTTAAACTCACGAATCAGGTGGCCGTCGTGACGGGCGGAGCAAGTGGTATCGGTGCTGCGACGGCGACAATGCTGCAGCAGGAAGGATGTCGAGTGGTTGTGATGGACCACAAGATTCCCTCAGACATCATATACCCGACTGAAAAACCCATGTTTCGTGAAGTGGATGTCGCATGCCTTGAGCAGGTGACGAGGGTCTGGGCAGAAGTCGAATCTTCCGTTGGTGCCATCGAAGTTCTCGTTCATGCAGCAGCGGTCGGATCTGGATATTTCGGATTTCCATACACTCGGGTGCCGATCAGTTCATGGGAGAAGGTGCTGCGAGTCAACGTTCTTGGCATGGCCAATATTGCACATGTGGCCGGCCCAGCCATGTCAGCAAGGCGGTCGGGCGCGATGGTGTTTCTGGGAAGTGTTGCCGGGCAAATGGGATCTCAGACGGATCCCCCGTACAGCGCCAGCAAGGCAGCGAACATCAATTTTGCTCAATGTCTGGCGAAGGACCTCGCTCCCTCCGGTGTGCGAGTCAACACCGTATGTCCGGGTATGGTCAAGACATCTCTGAACGAATCCGTCTGGCGAGCATGGCATGATCAGCAGCCGCCGGATCAACGAAAAAGCTATGACGACTGGGCGTCAGAAAAAATCTCCCAGGTCGTTCCGCTCGGTCGCTGGCAAACTGCCGATGATATCGCTGCCATGATTGTCTTCCTTTGCTCCAGTCGCGCATCAGAAGTGACCGGACAGACCATTAATGTTGACGGTGGATGCGTCATGCACTGGTAGTGGTTGTGGCCGAATTGTACGGAAGTAGAGTTGGATGTCTGAGCCCTGTTTTCAGCCCGGGGCTGCAATGCCCTGCAGCCTGACGGATACAGGCAGGCTCTGTGCCAGATCCTTTTACCGAGTTCGAATCAGGCCAGCTTGTTTCAAACGCAATTGAAGAAGCTGGAACGGAAGATTCCGTTGCGGCAGGCTCGTGGTGATCCATGTTTTTTCCGTACAAGTGCTGGCAGAGGTGGTGTCCTGCATGTCAGCCGGACAGAGGTTTGTGCTTTTTACGTTTTCAGCATACCTTGAGATCGCTGTCGCGACTTTCAGTCGAGGGACGAAGTTTCTGCTGAATCACCTCGATAG
>JBKDRW010000534.1:0-3245 GCA_046341255.1 Planctomycetota bacterium | reverse complement strand
GGACGAGCGAGACAATCAGACTTGACGCGACTCCAAGAGCCAAAAGAACACCGATGCTGAAAAGTCCCTGATGCGACGCGATCATCAGGCTTCCAAACCCCACAATGGACGTCAGTGATGTCACAAGAATGCTGCTCAGCGTGTCCACTGAGGGTTCAAAAGAATCCTTTCCGGCTGCGATCTGCTTTCGACAATCCGAGACCAGATAAATCCCGTTGTCGATTCCGATAGCGAAGACGAGCGGCAATGCGATCAGGCTTACCGGGTTGAGTTTCAGTCCCAGCAGACTCATCAGGCCGAGCAAAACGATGCCGCCGGCGATGGCCGGCACCAGTGTCAGACCGGTATCTCGCAGATTGCGGTAGTCAAGTACGGTGGCGATGAATGCAGCGAGCCCAAGGCAGATGATGACCAGCAGACTGGGGTCAATTGCACCATTGCGTCGAAACAGGGTGTAACCAATGAACGCTGCGACAGCGACCGGCGGAATGATGGTCATCAGTTTCTGGCCGGGACGAAGGTAATTGTAAAGGAGGACAAGCGAAATCACTGCCAGAGCGTACAGACCGATGGCGGCATAAGTGTGGTGCAGCTGTCCCGCCGACTCATAATTCTGCACGGGAACGCCGGTCACGTTCGGATCGACCGTTCTGAGTTCTTCGACGAACGTTGCCAGCGCCTGACCGTCCCACACGTCGGCCTTCGGATAGATCCGCAGAACCCACTTTTGTTCTTTCGTGTCACGATCCGCCCAGACGTATCGTCTTGTTAACTCAGATGGCAGATCGCGTGGAGCCACCGGACTGAAGTTATCCGCTGTGGCGATTTCAGCATATTCTGTCAGCAGCCAACGAGCGGTCATGTCGTTGTACGCCGACAGAATCTCATTACACCTCTGACTGGATTTCTTTGATTCTTCAACCAGGTCATTCAGAAACTGATCAAGTTCCGCCGCCGCCCGCTGTGCCGCTGGGTTTTTGGATTTTCGAACTGTGAGGAACAATTGATCCACTGCCTTGCCAACCTGCCTGAAGTCCGCCTGCGGGATGTTGGGCAGGGAGGTTCGAAGGCTGCTGGCACGAGCCTGCAGGTCGCGAATCGTCTGCAGAGTCTGCGCGTCAGGCCGATCCGGCAGTTTACTGGCGAGATCACTGACTCGAGCGACACCCGGGAGTCGCAGATACTTCGCTCGCAGGTCGCTCGCCTGTTCCCATGTTGATGCCACTGATACTGCATACAAAACCGTATCGACAGCCGATGCTTCCAGCACTCTCTCCGCCTTGACTGATTCAGCCGAGGCATCTTTCAACGCCATCAGATTCGCGTCATAACCAACGCGACATTGCAGAGAACCATCCCGGTAACTGAAAGCCTGGTACCCAAAGAACGCCAGACCCGCAATTCCGATTGCAATCGAAACGGCAGGCCATGCGACGAGAACTTTTCGAAGCATGGCAGGTGAAAATGGCTGCGGCAGGGCATCAACTTCGTATTCGGAGTCCGACAAGGTGATTAAAGCGGGGAGAAAAACAAATGTGGACATCGCACACAGTAGAACGCCGATGGCCGAAATTAATCCCAGTTCAGCGAGGCCAGGGTAGCCGGTAAGCATCGCCGTGGAGAATGCGAGGGCCGTCGTGATGGCCGAGGTCAGAATCCCGATTCCCGTCGTCTCCGCCGCTTCCTTCAATGCATCGGGAAGCTCATAAAGTTCCTGACGCAGTGTCAGATAGCGATTGATGAAAGATACGGAAAAATCAATTCCCATGCCAATCAGAAATACCGGGAAGCAGATGCTGATAATATTCAGATGCCTGACGACCAGCGTCGCTGCTCCGAATGTCCAGCTGATTGCAACAATCAAAGTCAGGAGAGACAACATCGGGTGGCGTATTCCGCGGAATGCAAGAAAGAGCATTCCACCCACCACCAGGATCGCGACCAGCCCCGCATTCTTCATGTCGATCGAAGTGCTGCGCATCTCGTCGTGTTCAATGGCAGGCAGGCCAGTGACCATCAATGTCAGTTTTGCCGTATCCGGCTGATGATCCTTCTGGACCTCGTTCAGGAGGTCACGCAGCCTTCGTATGGCCGGAGCGTTCGGGTCTCCGTTGAGGAACTTTTCACTGCGAACGGCCGTCACCTGAATCACACCGACGGTGTTTTCGTCGTTCAGGATGTACGAAAGTCTGGCATCCGTCAGACCTTGATCGGCAGCCACCGTCATCAGATCAGGCAACGGAGGTCGGAATCCGTTCCGTTCCACTTTTCCCGTTTCCAGCGAGTGCCGCATATATGAGGCAAGACTGCTCGCATATCGTTCGACAGAGCGCCATGTGGCCTCCGGGACAGCCCCTTCAGCCTCGGAAGCCTCAATCTTCTGCTGCAGCCCCCTCGCGAGTTGCTCGGCACGAAGCTGAGACCACTGCTGGTCGCGAACGACAGGCTCATAACGCTGAACCAGCGATGCGGTTCGCTGTGCCTGTTGCGGTGTCAGAAACAGCAATGCCTTCTCACGCATGGCGGTCAGGTCGACATTGGACACGACATTCCGAAAATATTCAGGCTCACGGCTCAGACGGCCACCGAGATCATCGATGACATTACGGATCAGAGTGCCGTTCGGGGCAGGCGTTTGAACGACCACCATCAGGTCGGACTCAGCCCCAAATGTATTGGAGTATTCTTTCCAAGTCTTTGCGAAACGCGAAGCCGGATCCATCAGATCCGCACGACTGGTGCGAAACTGCAGTTGTGTGACGCTGATCCCAACACTCGCACAGGCGACGAGAAGCACCAGCCACAGCATCAGCCGAGCGCGCGACGCAGCGAGGCAAGCGATCCAGCCAAGCAAGCGGGCGGGGATCGATCGAGGGGTCGCATTTTCGGCCGGTCGACTCATGACCTTCCCTGGTCAGGGTGATGAACAGACAGGATCATCAACGAACGAAAACCACTGCAGGTGGCAGAAACTGCCGAAAAGAGCGGAATTCACCGACGGTTTCAAGAGCGCGCGATGAACGAAGCGACTCCCGGATGACGTCGTAATCGGAACATCGGCATCCGTATGAGACCGGCTGGAGTGAATCTGGCAGTCTGAGTCTGTGGCAAAAAATTCTTTAAACGCTTTGTTTCAGCATTGGCGGAAATTCCAGGGATGATGCCGATTTGTCCGCCGGTGTCGATTAAGATGCTTCACTCTTCGGCAGGAAAGGCTTTTCATCTTATGCTCGCAACGGCACGAC
>JBKDRW010000533.1:0-2090 GCA_046341255.1 Planctomycetota bacterium | reverse complement strand
GGACAAATACACCCAGATGGCTTCGATCTGGGTCGCGGGATCACCATGAAGAATGTCGGGAACGACAGAGCGTCCGTTCGGCCAGGCTGCGGGCATGCGAGTTCCGGGACGATATTGCTGCGGGTTCGCAAGATACCGATGAAACCAGTCCCTTCGGAGTCGACGCGTCATCGTGGTCATATCGAGCGACTGAATTCCGGTCGCGGCGTATCGATCGAAAATATGACACTTGATACACGACAGTGCCTTGTCGCCGACCATCAGTCGCGCGTCCGCTTTGACGCGATGATCCGGCTCCGCAAAGCTGACCGCCGGAACCTCCGCCTGAATATCCAGAGTTCCCAGACTTCCGACCAGATCTCCAACATGCGACTCGCCAAATTTTGGCATACGGGTCGCCATATATGGACGATCCTTCGCGCCTTCATTGAGAATGGCTTTCAGCCATGCTGGATTGAGTTTGTCACCAGCACCATCGAGTGCTGGAGGGATGCGCCCTTCGTCACCCATTTCCGGAATACTTCCGACAAACAGGTGATTCGTCGATTCATTGACACCACCAATTGTGCCTCGCGCGTGGCAGGCGTAACAATTGAACGTCAGCATCGTCTGCTGCAGGTGTATCCTGGCCGCTTCCTCCGCCGTCATCTTTCGCATGATGCGATTGTCCTCGATCGCCGCCGAAATATCCTCACGCTGTTGAGCGGTCAGGGAGAACTTCGGCAACGCAGGTACCGGCGTCTCGGCCAGACAACCACCGATGGACTTCATGGTTCCGTCGACAAATTTCGGGGCAGTTCCAGTCCAGAGAATCCTCGAATCGCCATCTCCATGCTGATGACATGCGGCACAGCCCAGAGACTGAAATGCCATGCGGCCGTTCTGGATCAACTCATTCGAAGGCACCGCGACCGGGCTCGCCGAGTCGGACGGAACGTCGTGAGTCAATGTGATCAGACCCGCCAGCGGCTGACGTGGCAACTCTGGCCCCTCGATTTCCAGTGCCAACTCTTCCTGCCCCTGAAACTCGAAGTACTCAACCACCAATTCATGAGCTCCGGCCTTCATCTGCTGCGAATTGTCTCGAAAACCAGCTGGATGAATGCCATCGTTGTCGATCATCACCTGACCATTCACAATCAGCCGGGCCCCATCATCAGAACTGAGGAAGAAGCGATAGTTCCCGTCCCTCGGGAGTTGCAGCCATCCCGAGAAGCGAAGACCAAACACATCCTGCCGTGGGGACACACCGACAGAAAAATCCGTCGTGTTGCCTGCGTTGACCGCCTTCAAAGTCGAGAAGTCGGGGAGCTTCTGCCAATCCCCTTCGAAATACTCAAAATGGATATTCGCTTCCACCTGCACGTCCTTCAGCAGGTAACTCGCAATATCTCGAGCCTCTTCAGGCGTCAGGTTGAGCGACGGCATCCGCCCCGATGGTCGCACCTGATGTGGCTCACGAAGGAACGTGATTAAACTTCCCAGCGAGTACTTCTGTTCCAGCTTGCCGAGCGGCATCGCATAAACGGGCCGCTTCCATGTGACATCTTTCTGTTCCGCATCGTCGTCATCGTCTTCGTCTTCGTTTTCCTGCCCCGGATTCGCTCCGCGTCGAATGGCTTCGACCTCGGCGTCGGATCGCTGATCAGAGTGACAGGCGGCACAGCCCACCTGGTGAAACAGCTTTTCTCCGCGTCGGATCGCATCAGCACCAACGGCTGCCGGACGCCAGTTGTGGCCATTGGTCAGAAATGCGGCCAGGCTGTCAATCGTGGTTGCATCCAGCTTTTCCGCGGCAAATCCTGGCATGGCGGTTCCCGGCTTTTCGCTTTGCGGATTCGCCAGAAATCGACGCACATACTCAGCCCCGGTTCGCTGACCGACTTCGGTCAGGATTGGAGCCTGTCGGCCGGCCAGACGATTACCATTCAATTCACCATGGCACGACTGGCAATTCAATTCGGAGATGAGAACTCTTCCCGCATCTGCAGCACTGAGCGTGTGCTCGCGAAACCTTTCGTACCCGGGAACAATGCTGTGGGAATCGTCAGCAAGTGACAGCGCTGAAACAGGAACGAGGATTGCCAGAC
>JBKDRW010000532.1:0-7898 GCA_046341255.1 Planctomycetota bacterium | reverse complement strand
GATTACGACGCATTCCGAGTTGCCCTCGAGGAGTTTTTCAACAAAGCCAGCAAGTTGTCTTACATCGAACGAGCTCGAGCGCACCTGATCGGTGATCCGGACGTTGCCGGTCGCATCGACGGTCGCATCGGGCAGATCGATCTCTACAACAGGATGCTTGAGAGGTATGAGCAGAAACTTGCCTCGGCGGAAGTCTCTTTTGAACAGGATCATCTGACTCGCATCTGGTCCGATGCACGCGAAAAGGGTCGCGACCTTGCCGGACCAGTGATGGCACTCGACCAGGAACTGAAGGAAGCCGCGATGGCGATTCCGACTGTCGATCAGCTGAAGCGGGGGCCATTGCCCGACGCGTGGACTCCTCTGAAAGTGGTGGATACATTGACAATTGCCGGCTTGACGGGACTTGGTATTCTGTTGATCGTCGGGTTGTTTTCTCGCGTTGCAGCACTTTCAGCAGCCTTGATGGTGCTTGGGTTCTACCTCGCAATGCCACCCCTGCCCGGGGTCCCCGACGCGCCGGGTCCGGAACATAGCTTCATCGTCAACAAGAATCTCATTGAAGTCATGGCGCTTCTGGCCCTTGCAGCCGTTCCGACGGGGTGCTGGTTTGGACTCGACCATGTCGTCGGTAAGATCCTGAGACGACGCAAGGCAGTCGCCAAGCCGGTTTGACCGGATAGCTGTTCCCGAACTTCGGCTTTCCTGACTCAGAAACATCTGACTTAACACCTTCAATCAGACGGATTGATTTATTTCTGGAGGCTTCCATGGATCTTACCCCGGAACAAACTCAGATCGGCAAGGATAACTTCTTTGAGGCTGTCGGGTCTGATGTGATTAAGCGTCGCGACCTGATGAAAGCTTCACTGGCTGTAGCCGGTGGCCTTGGAGCGCTTTACTTCAACTACGAAAAGCTGAACGGTTCACCGATCAAATGTGCGTTCATTGGCTGCGGCGATGAAGGAAATGTTCTGATCACAGAACATCCTCCGGAGTATATGGATATCGTTGCGATTGCTGATCCACGCCCGGCGAATCGAGAGCGAACGTTCAAGGGAAGTCACCCGGAAGTTCGCATCGGCCTGAACAAAAAACTGGGTCTGGAAAAGGCGTCGAGGATCCAGCAGTTTGAAAGCCATCTCGAATTGCTCAAAGCTCGAGCAGAGGGCAAAGTTGAATTCGACATGGTCGTGATTGCAGTCCCTCTCAGCCAGCATGCGCCGATCGCGATGGCCTGCCTTGAGGCTGGCGTGCATGTGCTGACTGAAAAGTTGATGGCACACAATATCACCGAATGCAAACAGATGATTCGCAAGGCCGAAGAGAAGGGCCTGTTGCTTGCCGTTGGACATCAGCGGCATTACAGCGTTCTTTATGACAATGCGAACGCTTTGATTCAGAAGGGTCTGTTGGGTGATATCAAGTTTATCCGTGCTCAGTGGCATCGCAATAACAGTTTCCCGGGCAGTGACAGTTGGCGAAAGTGGGGAGTTTCCAAAGAAGCGAAGGCCGACGAGAGTGCTTTGCTGGAACTCGAAAAGTCTGGAAAGCTGAAAGAACTGGGTTACGAAAGCGCAAAACAGCTGATCGATTGGCGCTTGTACAACGCGACCGGCGGGGGCCTGATGGCGGAACTCGGAAGCCATCAGATGGATGCGGCCAGTATCTTTCTCGGCAAAGTGCATCCTGTTGCTGTACAGGGCTACGGGGGCAAGAATTTCTATGGTGTGAAAGGCGTAGGGCCGGAATCCAACTGGGACGATGACCGAGACATTGCGGATCATATCTACGTCACGTTCGAATTCCCCGGCCCGCATTACGAGAAAGATAAAGAGGACATTGCAATCGTCACGTATTCGTCGATCAACACGAATCGGATGGAGTTCTACGGAGAGACCGTATTTGGCAGCCGCGGCACCCTGATTATGAAGGAAGAAAAGGAAGCTTTGTTGTATAAGGAACAGGGAGGTGGAAGCGGGGGTGGAGCAGAGCAGCGTCTGTGGGTCATCAACAATGCGAAAGATGGCGGGCCGGTACTCGATACCTACAATACAGCAGCACCATCAGCTGCCGGAGCAATGGCCAAAGCAGGCGTCGGCGACAAGGTGAGCCGAGGTTATCGCGAAGAGATGGAACACTTCTGCTACTGCGTTTCGAACAAGCTTGGGATGGACACCCTTCGATGCAATGGCAAAGTCGCCATGGCTGATGCCATTATGGCCCTGACGGCTAACCTCGCAATGAAACACAAAAAACGAATCGTCTTTAAGGAAGAGTGGTTTGACTATACAAGCGACGCTGTTCCGGAGACAGACGAACAGATTCCAACGTGAACGTCGGGTTTCGATGAGCAGTCTGCCTGTGCGGAATGCCTGATGCGAACCGTGCAGCTTGTTCCATGTTGAAACCGTTCTTGACCTCCCGCTTCCACGGGTCTTCTGCTATGGCACGATGGCCGGATAATTCGCGATCCAACTACATTGCAATCGGGCTGATCTTCGGTCTGTTCCCTTTCCTCGCGTGGGTTTGTGTGTGGTTTATGGGGCGCTAGACCGACTCATCGTATTCTGTCTGTTGCTCCCCGTCAGTTGTTCACCGAAGTTGCCGTTTTGCCCCTGCCGATCTTTGACAGTATCGAGACCCCTCAGTGTCCAGCATCCCCGAAGACGCCAGTGAGAAATCATCCGTCAATAAATCAACCTTGTTTATAGTCTTCCTGACCGTCTTCATCGACCTTCTGGGATTTGGAATTGTTCTGCCGCTGCTGCCGCGATATGCCGCCTCGTTTAATGCCAGCAAGATGCAGCTTGGGTTGCTGATGGCTTCGTTCTCCGCGATGCAGTTTTTATTCGCTCCGTGGTGGGGAGGCTTGTCGGATCGAATCGGACGACGTCCGATTCTGATGCTTGGTTTGTTTGGTTCTGCGTGTTCCTACGCTCTCTTCGGATTCGTTTCGTCGCAGGGGCGGGACTTTACCTGGCTGGGTGCGGGATCGGTTGCCTGGTTATTCATGACACGGATCGGTGCGGGCATCGCGGGAGCCACGATCTCCACGGCTCAGGCTGTCATTGCCGACTGTACCGGAGCACGGACTCGTGGTAAGGGCATGGCATTGATCGGTGCGGCTTTTGGCATGGGATTCACTTTCGGCCCGCTGATCGGCGCGGCTTGTGTGTCAGATGATGTGGCCATAGCACTCACGGACCGACAGTTGGCGGCGGTCAAGGCGTGGAAATCTTCTGACTCGTCGGAGTTGTCAGGCCCGCAACTCGTAGAACTGCTCAAGACGGCAGACGCAGAAGCCATCATGGACGATGCGAATCGCGAAGCAATTGATTTGCTGTTGTCTGAACCGATGCAGAAGAATGACATTCAGGCGGCTTTGCTGAAACCGCCCTCCGGGCTTCCGGGATACGTCGCCTCAACTCTGTCGGGGCTGGCGTTGATTCTGGCGGCATTGAAGCTTCAGGAATCACGCAAGCCGTCCGGAGATATTTCCGCGGCAACTCATCGAGGTTTCCGGATGAATGAGGTACGGCGACACCTCGCGACGCCTCAGCTTTCGATCATTCTGTTTGCCATCTTCATAACCACATTCGGATTTGCCCAGTTCGAAAGCACGCTGTCATTGCTGACCAGTGAGTTCGGTTACAGCAGCAGAAGTAACTTTCTTTTGTATGCGTACGTTGGACTGGTGCTCACGATTGGCCAGGGTCTGCTCGTTCGACGACTGTTACCAAAAACCGGCGAGCAGCGAATGGCCCTGATCGGTGTATTGTTGATGACTCTCGGCTTCGTTTTGATCGGACTGACCGGCTTGAAAATCCTTCCGGCGAAGGCGTTATGGTTCATTCTTCCCGTGGTCACGGTTGGATTTTCCGCTGTCACGCCATCGCTGAACTCGCTGTTGTCGCGATCTGCGACGCATGACGAGCAGGGAGCCGTGCTTGGAACTGGTCAAAGCCTGTCGTCACTCGCCCGAATCTTCGGGCCATTGATCGGGACTCAGATGCTGGGTGTCAGCAAGTCGCTGCCGTATTTTCTGGGAGCCTGTCTGATCCTCGCTGGCGGCACGTTAATTGCCCGACTACCGAAAGGTAATCCGACTGTCAGCGACTGAGTTCAGAAAGTTTCGCTCAGTACCCTGCTGCCATACCGTCTTTGCGTGATTCACTTGCGCCAATGTAGATATTTCGGATCGGGTCATACAGGATCCCCTGGAAGCCGCCAAAGTCTCCGAGGGCGGGTTTCAAGACGTGGCCTCGGTTCTGCAGTGATCGCTGGACTTCGGGACTGAAACCGTGTTCAAGTGCGACGGTGCCGCCGTCGGTCATCGTTTCTCCAGTGGGTTCGGAAGAGCCCGAGTGAAGAATACGAGGTGCATCGCCAGCTTCCTGCAGGTTCATTTCGAAGTCGATCAGATTCAGTATAACCTGAACATGGCCCTGCGGTTGAGTTGCTCCGCCCATGACACCAAAACTGAGCCAAGGTCTGCCATCTCGAGTCACAAATGCCGGGATGATGGTATGGAACGGTCGCTTACCGGGAGCGTACGAGTTGAAGCGGCCCGGTGTCAGGTCAAACATTTCACCGCGATCCTGGAGACTGAACCCCAGTTCCGCCGGGCAGAATCCGGAACCGAATCCACGATAGTTGCTTTGAATCAGCGACACCATGTTGTGATCCCTGTCGGCAACCGTCAGATAGATCGTGTCACCCTCTTCAACAGCATATGGCAGGCCCGGAGCAAATGACTTTGCTGCCCTGTCATTCCTGATCAGATTGCGGCGTCTTGCAGCGTAGTCCTTTGAGATCAATTCTGCTGTGGGCACCGCAGCAAATTCCGCGTCAGCATACAGGCGCGCACGATCCTCGAATGCGAGTTTCTTTGCCTCAGTGAACCAGTGAATGTGATCGACACTTCCGAAGCCAGCGGATTTCAGATCGAACGCTTCAAGAACATTCAGAATCTGCAGCACGGCGACACCCTGACCGTTGGGTGGTAGTTCCCAGACATCATACCCTCGATAGTTTGTCGACACTGGTTCGATCCATTCGGACTGATGATCTGCCAGATCTTCGTATGTCAAAAAGCCGCCATGTTTCTGCACATCCGTGGCAATGGCATGAGCGATGTCGCCCTTGTAGAAGACGTTGCGACCCTCCGCGACAAGCCGCTCGAGTGTTGCGGCCAGCCGTGGGTTACGAAAAATGTCGCCTTTTCCCGGGGCCTTGTGATCGATCAGAAATGTGTCTGCGAATCCCGGCTGATCTTTGAAGACGGTCTCTGCACTGTGCCAGTAGTGAGCAATGACTTCGGTGACCGGAAAACCTTCGCGTGCGTAATGAATTGCGGGAGCAAGGACTTCCGACATTGGCAGTCGCCCGAATTTCTGATGGAGTTCAAACCAGCCATCAATACAGCCCGGAACAGAGATCGGCATAACTCCGAATGATGGGATTTTCGTCAGTCCGCGTTTTTGGAATTCTTCGAGAGTCAATGACTTCGGAGAGCGCCCACTACCGTTGAGTCCGTGAAGTCTGGCTGTCCTGCTGTCCCAGACAATCGCAAACAGATCACCGCCCAATCCGCAGCCTGTGGGTTCTGTCAGGGCCAGCATCGCGTTGGCTGCGATGGCGGCATCTACTGCCGACCCGCCTTTCTTCAGAATGTCGACCGCGACTATTGTCGCCAGCGGTTGGCTGGTCGCAGCCATACCATTCCGGGCAATCACTTCTGATCGCCCGGCAAACATCTTTCCGGTCACTCGGTCACCGGCCTGAACATCCGCAGTAGTCAGTGCGACGGCCACGATGAAAATCACACAGTCTGGCCATTGTCGATATTTTTGAGTCTTCATCGTTCCAACTCAGTTCTCGTCGTTATTTCCCATCTGTGGTTGAGGAGGTATCGGGGTGTCGGGATAGATTCCGATCCATTCAGCACTCATCATGCTGTCGTGAAACAGGATCCATGATCTTTTCGGCACTTTGCCTTGTTGCAGAACTGAACGGATACTTGCGATCGCTCTGGTCATGTTGATCGTCGCAAATTCCACATACACATACCGCAGTCCCTGACTGCCACCGATTAATCCGCCAATGCGTTCTTTCTCGAGAGCTACACGGACTGCGGCTTCGATCTCTTCGCGATCAGAATAGATCATGTTTCCGGGATCATGTCCGTCGATCTTTACGTAGGCAAAGATCTCTCGATTGCGACCGAATCGTTCGGAACTGAACGTGCGAAAACTGAAAGCCGCTGAGATGACATTTGGATTGCATGTCAGGCAGGTGATCACATCGTCCTGACCGCAGTAATCGTCCGCCTGCACGGCTTCTCGCTGCATCAAAGACCACTTCTCGTTCTCATCATCATGAGCCCATGGAATTTCGGGAAGTTGTTCCGTTATAGAAGTCCGCAAGGCTTCGAACGTCTCGAAACCGCGATCGAAGGAAAGAAACGACAAGCCTGATTGATCAGCCTGATCCGGGCTGATCGGTTCAATCACGCCGATCCATTTGTCGAGGTACTCTTCACCGAAGATGGTTTCGGCGGCGACAATGACAGCGTGCATGGCGGTGTCCTCTTCCTGTGGACGGTCGGGCCATCGAAAAAGCAGGTCGATGCGGTTTTCATCGCCTGCCTGCAATGCCACGGTGACATTTTCAAAATTGCATCCAACGCGAGCATTGACGAGTTCGCAAACCATTTCTGGACTATCTGGCAGCCGCCACGCATAGAACTCCCATCCCGGTAACCTCGGTGCGCGAGCAACCACGTCCATGGCCAGCGGACGCAGGTGGTGATTACCCTCAGGAGTGATGACAAGTCGATGCCCGTCTTCATGCACCGCCGGGCCGAACTCCCACATCAGTCCGTCAGCGATGGCCTCGAGGTGCTCATTCATCCACGACGGGAGATCCCACGATGCTTTTTGGCGGAACAGCTGATCGATTCTGACAACGTTGCGTTCAAACTCCTGCCACCATGCATCGATTTTCCGGATCGTTGCATTCCTTGAAGCCACTTCATCGGGATCTGACGAATCAAAGTACAACCATCGCATACATCAACTCCGGACGGCATTTCGGGGAACGCTGCTCGGATTGTCGGCGTTGATCGTGAAAACGCCAACCCGGCAGAACGTGCTGCCTGAAATTCTGTGAGAAACCGTTCCTCAGTCCCGACAAATGCGGATTTCGCGGTGAACTGACGAATTGCCGTCGGGCCGTTCGCCGAAGTAAAATTCAAAGATGGTTGGTGGTGATCTTCCATCCTTGCTGGATCTTTGTTCCTTCCGCGAGTCGTCCTATGAGCTCAACTCCGGTTTTCCGGCTGCTGATTCGATCTGTTCGGGCTGTCGTCACGTTCATGCTCTCGGTGGATCTGACGATCGCTCAGGATATTGTTGTTTCGGACAGCAAACAGGAACACGGGCGAGTCGTCTACGAGACCAGATGCAGGAGTTGTCACGGTCTGAATGGGGTTGGAACGCCCGAAGTTCCTGCA
The DNA here is from genome assembly GCA_046341255.1 of Planctomycetota bacterium. Lineage (GTDB taxonomy): Bacteria > Planctomycetota > Planctomycetia > Planctomycetales > Planctomycetaceae > SXXK01. The sequence goes on along the minus strand of JBKDRW010000532.1, from coordinate 382 downwards.
CCGATTTTTGGTGACCGATCAACAACTGATCTTGCCGACCTGATTTCTCGCACCATGCCGGAAGGGTCACCGGAAGACTGCGTCGGTGAGGACGCAGCGGCCGTTGCCGAATGGATGCAACAGGCCTTTTATTCGCCAGAAGCTCAGGCGAGGCTGAATCCCCCGCGAGTGGAGTTAAGTCGACTCACGGTCTCTCAGTATCGAAACGCAGTGGCCGATCTGGCAGCCAGCTTTCGGTGGTTCACTCCGCCGAAGCAGGATCGAGGATTGAAGGCCGAATATTTCGGGAGCCGCAACTTCCGACGCGACCGCCGTGTTTACGAGCGACAGGATTCCAACGTGGATTTCAACTTCGGAACATCAAGTCCGGACTGGGAAAAGA
>JBKDRW010000531.1:0-2428 GCA_046341255.1 Planctomycetota bacterium | reverse complement strand
GACAAGGCCATCGATTCCGATGTTGTCTTCGAGGGGATTGAACAGGCGATCCTGTCCGCTGCGCGAAAACATTTTTCGGAAGAGGAACAACTGGAGGTCCGGATCGACCGCGAGACCGGAGAGCCGGCGCTGATATGCGACGGGCGCATGCTTGACCCCGAACTTCTCGGCGATCTGCTGGGGCGAATCTCAGCACAGACGGCCAAGCAGGTCATGATTCAGAAGATCCGTGAAGCCGAACGAGACACGATGTATGAAGAGTTTCTCGAACTTCGCAGTCAGTTGATCTCTGGACAGGTTACCCGGGTCGACCGCGGCACGGTGATTGTGGCACTGGGAAAGGTTGAGGCGATTCTGCCCCGTAGTGAGCAGATCAAGAAGGAAAATTATCGGACGGGTGATCGAGTGCGTGCCGTCGTACTTGACGTCCGCAAGGCGGGGTCTCGAGTTCGCGTCATTCTGTCGAGAACGCATCCGGATTTCGTTCGACGGCTCTTCGAAGTGGAGATTCCGGAGATCGCGGATGGAGTGATTGAGGTTCGATCCATCGCTCGGGAGGCGGGAAACCGATCCAAGGTAGCCGTGTCCTGCCAGGATGCCTCCGTGGATTGTGTCGGGGCCTGTGTTGGTGTTCGCGGGGCTCGTATTCGTGGCATTGTGGAAGAGTTGGCGGGTGAGCGAATCGATATTGTTCGATGGAATGACTCCCTGTCCACGCTGGTGCCGAACGCCCTGCAGCCGGCTGAGGTGGAGGACGTGATTCTCTGTCCTATGCTGGGGAAAGTCATCGTGCTGGTTCGCGAAGATCAGTTATCTCTGGCCATTGGAAAGTTCGGACAGAATGTGAGATTGGCATCCAAACTGGTTGGCTGGGATATTGAGGTGATGACTCAGGCGTTGCTCGACCAGAAACTCGATAAATCGATTGAAGCGTTCTGTGTCATACCGGAAGTAACTTCTGATCTGGCGGAGAATCTGGTTTCTCAGGGATTTTTCACGTTTGATGATCTTTCGGTCATCGAGCCGGATCAGTTGGCCGAAATGAGTGGTCTTTCCGAGGAAGACTGCGACAAGATTATTGAATTTGCGGATCGGGAAAGTCAGCGGCAGGAGGCAGAAGACCGCCTTGCGGCTGAGCAGCGAAAGCTGGCAGCCAGTCAGGAAAAGAAGGAAACAGTTCCTCCTGAACCAAAGGTGGAGGCTTCTGCACCGACTGAGAACGCTGAGTGATACAGCGAGGGTGGCTGATTGTTGATTTGTCAGATGTTCTGCGATTTCGAAACGGTTTACGGAGCATCGCGGAGTGTCGCGGAGTGTCGCGATGGGTTGTCTGGATCGCGATTGGTTGTTTGGATGTTGTCTTAGGACGCAGGTCCTGAATCTTGAATTCACCACAGCAAGTTGCCTGGGCATCTGGTCGTCAATACAGAGGAGACACGGTCTTCAGTTACTGAATCTGGTTCTATCCGTGGTCATTGTTTCCTGTGTTGGCAGAGCCGAGTCGGGTCTGCAGGTGCCAATCTGATGCTGCTGAGTGAGCAGTCAAAAGGAATCTGGAGACCTGAGTTTGTCTTCACGTCGTTCAGGTTGGGTGTTGTGTTGAGTTTGTGTCAGCATGGTAAAAATGGAGAGGTTCCATTTTGGGAAGGCTGACCTAAGGGGTTTGTGTTTTGACGAAGATAAGAATCTTTGCCCTTGCAAGAGACCTGGGCCTCGACAGCAAGGTCCTGATCGAATTGTGTGAAGAGGCTGGCGTTAAGCTGAAGAACGCTCTCGCAACGATTAGTGAAGAGGAACGCGATCAGGTTGTCGCGTATGTGCAGAAAAAAGGCGGTTCGTCAGTAGTTGACACGTCTGCCGCCCCGGATCTTGCGCCGGTGCGCGAAGCGGTCAGCTCGACGGGCAAGGTGCGAGTGATCGGCGGAGCGCCGTCTCGGTCAAAGGGTTCGGCCTTCGATCACGACGGCGATGTTTCGGCGGCTGAGGCTGAGTTTGAATCCGTTTTGCCGGCGGTCGAACCTGTCGCGGAGGAGGTTGCCGTCGAGCCGGAAGTGACGGTCGTTGCAGAGATTGCGGAAGCGGTGATCGGGACTGTTTCGCCCGAGCCCATCGAGACTTCAGACGCTGAGACTGAGGCGTCCTCGGCTGCAGGTGTTGCAGCGGTCGTTCCATCTGCTCCGTCGACCACAGGTCCAAGTGTCGCGGTGGTCGAGTCTTCGTAGGACAGTCTGCGACGCATGAGAATGCAGGCTCCTCGGGAGATGCGGCCGATTGGTTCGGTGAAAGATCGTGAGCAGGCGGCGGCTCCCGCAGGCCAGAAAAGCGCCGGGCCGATCAAGATCAACAAGGAAAAGACGGCTGCTCGCCCCATTATCGCGGCGGCTCCGACGTACGTGCCGCCGGTGGTAAAAAAACCGAAGGCCAAGGA
>JBKDRW010000530.1:0-12568 GCA_046341255.1 Planctomycetota bacterium | reverse complement strand
TCGCATTCGCAAACGCTTTCATTTTCCGGTCGCCCAAACACTTTCAGGAAGGGAGATGCGTTGTTGTAGCTGTTGTCCGGCAGAGCGATTGCACGCGTTCCCGCGGGAAGGTTTGGAAAGTCAGTTTTCGCGCCCGTCAGGTCATCAATGGAATCCAGCATGACTTCAGCCTGGAGCCTTCGCGGGTAATATCGGGAGTAGTTCTGCTGATCGACCAGATTGTGCTCGTTCGGAACGGAGCTGAGCTGATAGGCGTTCGATTGAAGAATGGCACGAACCAGAGCTTTCAGGTCGAAGCCACTGGACACGAAGTGCTTTTCCAATGCGGTCAGCAGTTCAGGATTGGTCGGTGGGTTGGTTTCGCGGATATCATCTTCCGGCTCAATCAGACCTCGGCGAAAGAAGTGTTTCCAGTAGCGATTGACCAATGCCCTTGCGAAATACGGATTGTCCGGGGAACTCATCCAGTTTGCCAGTTTCAGCCTTGGATCTTCGTCCGGGCTGATCACTTCGGGGGCGGCACCCAACGGGGTGGGTTTCATCGCAGCCCCGGTCTTGATGTTTGTGGCGGTGGCCACGCCGCGTTTGTGAAAGATCAGATCCTCGCCGCGCGTCGCAGACGGCTTTCGCCCGACCTGAGAAAAGTAGGCTGCAAAGCCATAGTAGTCATCCTGACTCCATCGTTCGAACGGATGATGATGACACTGCGCACACTGCATCCGAACGCCCAGAAACAATTGTGCAACATCTTCCATCTGTTGCTTCGGCTCTTTCACTCGTTTGTACCATGCAACAGGCGGATTGGCGATCACTGTGCCGGTCGCGGCCAGCAATTCACGCACCGTCTGATCGTAGGGCTTATTCGCCAACAGGCCATCTCGAACCCATGAGTAAAATGCAAAGTTCGACGTGATGTCGCTGGCATCATCGCGTCGGTTTTTCAGCATCGCCGTCCACTTGTTGGCGAAGAAGTCCGCATACTCAGGACTGCGAAGGAGCGACTCAATCCACTGATCGCGTTTCCGGGGATCCTGACTGGAAAGGAACTCACGAGTCTCTGTTTCCGTTGGTAAGCGTCCACACAGATCCAGAGTCACTCGGCGCAGGAATGTCGCGTCATCGCACACCGGAGAGGCCGGAATGCCGATTTCCCGCAGATTGGCAAAGACATGTTCATCGACAAAGTTTTTCGATGGAGGCAGATTGTTCACCGCTGCGCCCAATGGAATTGAGGCGTTAAAAACAGCCACTTTCCCCTGATAGCGAACCATCACGGCAACTTTTCCAGGAATGTCGAATACGGAAACGTCACCTGCCGACGTAACATCCGCGAGTCCCCTGTCATTTGATTCAAATAACGCCATGGTCGTCACGTCTCGATCGGTGCCGTCCGAGTAACGCGCAATCACCTTGAGTTGCTGCGAATCGCCTCGCTTTACCATGGCTTTTGACGGTTCAACGATCAGCGACTGAATGCGAACGGCCGAGTCAAGATCCGACGGTGCGCCCTGAGTGATCCAGCGAAACAAAGTTGCATATTCCGCTGATTCTCTGGACAGCCGAATGCCACCGCCATGGGCGACTGCGCCGGATGCTTTAGTCAGAATCAGACTGTTCTCCGGAGCAGCCGGAAACAATCGACGTCCACGATTTTCTTTTACCAGATGTTCATAGTCTTCCGCCGGGTCAAAGCCGAGCATCGACAACTGGAAGCCTTTCTGACCACCGTTTGCCTTGGCGTGGCAGGCCCCTGAATTACAGCCGGCCTTTGTCAGGACAGGCATGACATCATTCAGAAAACTGACGGCCTTTTCGTCCGCAGCGGCTCGTGTGGGTCCGATCAGGTGAATGCCAAACAAAAGGATCAAAGACGTCAGTCGGCGTCCGGATTTCATGTTCGCATCCATGATTGACCTCTGTTGGGAAGTGACGGACTCGACGAGGCATTTTCTGAGGTAAGCGTGAGCCAGAATGTCGCGTGACCCATTTCCACAGGCTCAGGGACAGTCATCCCGGAGAACAACACTGACTGATTCGGCCTGTGTACCTGAGAAGATCGAGACGTTCGGCTTTTTTCGGTGCTCCGGGGGACATGATCTCTTCCGACCAGAGCGTGGGCGCGGACCTCGATTGTATCGAACGACCGGAACTCGTGTCCAATAGTTCCCGAAGATCACGGCCAGCTGTTCCCGGGCGGATTTGAATACGGCCCCGGAGTGGTCTCCGCAAAAGGACTCGGCGTTCAGCCAAAAGAGGTCGAACGGAATGCAGGAGCTCGCTGCCGCCGTTCAGGACTGCCGATCTTCCGGACTCATCCTCGAGAGTTCTGTCTTGGACGAAGATGCAATGCAGTTTCAGCGTCTCGTGTGACTGTAAATTGAATGATCGCTTTGAATTGCCCTGCCGTCGTGTCAACGAAGGCACTCTGTTGCATCTGCAGGCTGAGGCTGGAGCGAGAAAAACATCGTCTGACGTCCGATCCCGAACCTTAAGCTGCCTCTTGGCGACGGATTTGCTGAGCGCCGATTGAGGCATTTTCGCCTGACCGTGCGGAACCTCATCGAGGACGATGCCAATGCTCACCATGGTTTGCCGATCAGTGTCATTCAGCTGCAGGAACCTGATCGGCCCGACGAACTTCTGGATGCTGCAATGTGGATGCCAACCTGATGGAGACGGCTTTGGGGCGGCTGACTGAGCCGTCAGGCGCGTCGGGGCCGAGAACGTGGATGTGAATCAGGTCAGCTGTTCCGCCATTTCTCCGGCGTGGTAACTGCTACGGACAAACGGACCGCTCGCGACCATACCAAAACCAAGCTTTCGAGCGAGTTCACCGAGTTCATCGAACTCTTCCGGCGGGACAAATCGATCGACCGGCAAATGTTCCGGTGTTGGTTGAAGATACTGCCCAAGCGTAATCATGTCGCAACCGACAACACGCAGATCTGCCAGAACTTCCATCAACTCCTCTCGAGTTTCTCCGAGCCCCAGCATCAGTCCACTTTTAGTCGGCATCTCAGGAGCTTCGTCCTTTACCTGCTTCAATAAATCGAGTGTCCTCTGGTATTCAGCATTTCGGCGAACTCGATGGTACAGTCGTGGTACGGTCTCAGTATTATGATTAAACACATCAGGTCGGGATTCCACAACGCGGCTGATGGCCAGACGATTGCCCAGGAAATCCGGCGTCAGCACTTCCACCTGAGCCCCGGTTCGCTCGCGAACTGCCACGACTGTTCGGTACCAGTGTTCAGCGCCGCCATCTTTGAGATCGTCACGAGTCACCGAGGTGATGACCACATAACTCAGGCCGAGTCGAGCTGCTGCTTCCGCCACTCGTTCCGGCTCATCCAATTCCAGTTTTTCCGTCTTTCCCTTCGGCACTGAGCAGAAACCGCATGGTCGAGTACAGACATTCCCGGCAATCATGAATGTCGCTGTCTTCTGGGACCAGCACTCAGTCCGATTCGGACATTTGGCACTTTCGCAGACCGTTTCCAGCTTCAGGTCAGAAATGACATCGCTCGTGTAGGCCATGCCGGGCTGAGGAAGTGGTCGTTTCAGCCATCGAGGAAGGCGTCGAACCGGTCCGACGATCAGCGATTCGTCGACGGCAGGAACCTCATTCGTCGGAAGACTGATGATTGGCAGACTTGTCATGGATCTGAACTCGGGTTCGTTTCAAAAAAGGGTGACCGGTATGCAGATGATAGTCGGGATATCCCAGTTGATCACACAGGTTTTGTATCAAAGATGTTCGAACGAGTGCCATCTGGGTGGGACGAACTCGCTCAGCATTAAGTGATGAGATTCGCTGCCCAAGAAGTCCGCGTCCGATCTGCCGTGCCTCTTCCAGATCGCAGGAAACGTTCAGGAACAGTCCAAAACTCGTGATGTCATCATCGACTGAAAGACCAATTTCGGCAATCAGACCGTGGCGGCCAAAGACTCCCGACCTGTCGTCAGGGTTGGCGTGTGCGATGACCTGCAGTTCCTCGCAGGTGGAGACAACCGCATTCTGAAGAGCCACGCGAAACTGTTCCGCAGACATTCCGCACTCGGACAATGACACCACGACGTACGCAGCCAGTTGCCCGGGTTGATGCAGAATCGCATGTCCGTCTCGCCGCAACTTATGAACCTGAATCAGCCGTGATTCAAGTTCGCGAGCTGACTCTGGCATTTCCAGTAGGGTTGCACCCTGACCGGACGTCACAGTGGGTGGATGTTCACAGAGAAGGATCGACGCATTGATTCTTGATTGCTGACGAACATCGTGCATCATCAGCTTCTGCAACGCCAGCACAGACGGGACATCAACCAACCCCAGCAGGCGGACTTCTGCCGAAGTGAGTGTACGGTTGGAATATGCTTCCCAGTCAATAGTCATGGATCAGAGAATCGCAGCCAGTTTGGTCAATTTCGTTCTCCGCAATTGTACGCGGTTCGGTCTGGTGACTCCAAGGAGGGTTTGCGAATTCGCAGAGTTGACGCATGTTTTCGACAGGCTGGCTCAAAACTTCCGGCCCTGCGCGTAAAAAAACCCGGCTGTGGAAGCCGGGTTCGGTGTTTCTGAACTGAAAGCGTTCCGACGTGGTCACTGCACCACAGGGCCGGCACAGCGAATCAGATGGTCCTTATCGATGTACACGACCTCTTCAGAGGCGTCCGTATGCGAGAAAGGAATCGGCCAATACGCGCGAATTGTTTTGTCATAATACACGGTACACTTGTAGTGGCAGTGGTGCAGACGAGCAGGGCCGACCAGAGGGTAGACCTTGCATTCATCAAGGCGATCTACCATCGGTTCGACAACGATCCGCACATTGTTCAGCTGCGTTTCTTCGAAGAATGCAAAACCACCGCGACCGTCCTCCGGCAGAGCTCTCATGACCTGATCTTCGCTCGGCGGGTCGACGCAGAAAACGTCACCCTCGACAGGATCGAGGACCGGAGCGCGATTATATCGCTCATCTTCCCAGAGCTTGTCTTCCATCAGCTGGCTTGCGTAAGCCGGAACCGGAACTGGTGGAAGTGTCTTCCAGAATCGCATGTATTCGAACATCACGCCGATAAATCCTCCGGTCAACGTACAGCCGCTGCTGGAGAATATCATCAGACCGATCGCCGTCAGCACGACCCTTCGTCGTAGATGTCTGGCAAACGTCTGCATGGAATTCTTCCCTGTAAGATCTTGGGGCGTTGTCATGAGAGCCATCCTGCTGGTTCTGGACCGGCAAATGCCTGAACTTTCAAATCCAGACAATCGACGCCTGCTTTGAGCGTCTTTCCTGATATCGAACCATGGTTTCCGCCGACTTGTGAAAATGTTTCGATTTTGCGGATCGATCGGAAAGAAACGGTCGTATTGGTCTTGTCGGATTTCAGTCATTCCTTCCGGCGGCCGAAGCGATCCGTTTTTCCGGGGCCCATTTGGATACGTGTCGCAGAAAGTGCCGGAGTTTGAACAGCCGTCCGGCATTACGGACTCTCAGAAGACCATCACGTGACGTCCCAGTCATGTGCAAGCGTCTGTTCTGCATTACGCACGCGTGTTTCGACAGCAGTCGTTCCGCGGCCAGCGATGCGGAATTTCGGCCTCGGCTGCCGGTCCTCAAAATCTGCGTCACCGTCAACATTGCGCATTTCGGCAGGACCGTATTTTCCGCTGATAAGCGGATGGCAGTCCTGACGATCTAACCACGTGGAAGTTCAGGCGTTCCGGCCTGCACTGAGGGGCTACGTCTTGATACGTGCTGGTCTGATTCAGAATCGCCTTGGTTCTTAAGGGCCTCATGCACACAGAGGTGCGTCATGAACAGAAATCATCTGCTTGCGATGTTCGCAACTGCGAGTCTCGGTTTCTCCGCGGGCTGCGCGTCGGGCTGGCCCAGAAGCCCATTCGTGGCGAAATCGAGTTCAGCAAACGAGTCGACCGCGAAATACGCAGAGGATGCGAAGAAGACCGTCCCGGTTTCTTCGTGGTTCAGGGGCAAGGCTGGACAGGAAGAGCTCAGCCCCGAGTTCAAGGCGGCGCAAAAGAATTTCAAGGATCCTGAAAAGTCACTGCTGGCGTGGGCCCGTTATCAGGAAGACATCGGCGAGTATGCGGAAGCGCGAAAAAAGTATCGGGAACTGCAGATCGCCTATCCGGACAGTATTGAAGCCGGGATGGGACTGGCCCGCATTGAGATGTTGACTGGCCGAACACGGCAGGCAGAAGAGCAGTTGCTGGAACTGGCCGGAAATTATCCGGAAAACGGCAACATTCAGCTCGAACTGGGTGCCATGTATTCGAAAAACGAAGACTATCCCCAGGCCATCCGAGCGTTTGAAAAGGCATGTGAGCTCGATCCCCGCAATGAAGCCTATCGCTACGAATTAGGGATTGCGCTGGTGAGGCACGGACAATACGACGAAGGTCTGTCGCATCTGTCGTATGCTGTTGGTGACTCGGCAGCGCACTACAACATTGGCTACATCCTTCATGAGCAGGGCAATGATGCCGATGCGATCGAGTGGTTTCGCAATGCTCTGGAGCTCCATCCCGATAAGCAGACTGCGGAACGAGCGTCGTCGATGATTGCTGGTCTGCAGGCGTCTGAGGAAGCGTCATCCCATGCACTTGCTGCGAGGTCCGCTTCGACGAAGGTGTCACTCCACGCGCAGCGCAGCCTGACAGCAGGATCAAACAGTCGGTCTGCGGAGGAGTCGGGTCGGTCGGTCCTCGAGCCCGCGCGGACGCTGCCCGCCGTGGACGAAGAAGATTTCGCCCTCACCGAACAAAGCCGTGTTGCTGCTTCTCGTGGAATTCCATTGCCCCCCGCAACGGATGCTGAGATATTGCCGCAGGATTCAGATCACTTTGCTGAACCGGAAGCAAATCCACTCCGTACCGTTTCGTGGTCATCGCAGAGTGCAGTTCAGTCCGCGCCGCGCGCGGCGAAAAGTGAAGAGTCCGCGGAGCCTCCACAATGGAAAGGACCACATCGACGAGCGGAGACTCGCGAAATTTCTACAACACCGTCCGGAGTTCAGGATCCACCATCATGGCGGGCCAGCGGCACACCATAGTCTGCCACCATCCGTTGTCACCAGCAGATACGCTCAACATTCATCATGTCGTCGTTCTCAGCAGAGCATTCCCGGGGATGGACCTGATCTGACAGGTGTTTGCGGATCAAAACCCCGTTCGTCTCACATCAGACCACGGCGTTGCAGCTCGGCGACAACCTGCTGAACGATGGCGGAAACCTCGGCGGGATTCGGTGCGGAGCCACTGGCAGGAAGCGGGCACCCTCCGACAGGCTGATCAGTGAAGCCGTGACTGGAAAGCATGCACTGCAATTCCCGGCTGAGCGTGGTCAGGTCGGTCTTCTGCTGATCCGACAACGGCTGTCGCCCGTGTCCCATACTGAACCCGCGAAGTCCCACGGCCGCACGGAAGCCTTCAGGAAACTCAGCCGAATAGATCATGGTGTCAAACAGTCTGATCAGATCGTACTGGACCCTGCGTGCTTCATCGATCTTGTAAGCGACGGTCAGGTCGTAGAGTTTGCGGGTCAATTCCGGAACAACCCCGGAACTCGCGTTCGTTCCGCCATCAGCTCCTGCGAGCAGCATCGGCATCAACGCTGCATCCCAGCCTGTGAGGAATGCAAAGTCCGGACGATTCGGCCTGACGGCCTGAATCATGCGAATCATGTGAGGGATGTCGCCTGAAGAATCTTTGATTGCAACAATCTTTTCAAACTCTTCCGAGAGACGCTGGATCGTTGGCACGTCGATCGGGCTGGCGAACATCGGAATGTTATACAGCGTCACATCGATGGGAGTATTGCGTCCAATTTCCGCGAAATACGCATACACGGATGCCGGACTCAGCTTGTAATAGAACGGTGCCACAATCGCGACCGCGCGAATGCCGAGCGAATGGTAATACTCGCAGGCTGCGATGGTTTCCTTTACGTTCGCTTCGGCCGCACCGGCCAGGATGGGGACTCGGCCTCGTACCTGATCGGCCAGGATCGCAACGATCCTGCGACGTTCCTCCGGTGTAAACCGAGTGAACTCACCGGTCGATCCGTTCGGATACAACCCATGAACACCCCTTTGGATAAGCCACTCCGCATACCGCCGCAATTCGTGCTCATTAATGCCTCCATCCGGTGTGTAAGGAACGAGGTTTGGAGTGAAAATGCCTTGAAGACGGGCCTGGGCCATGATCAGGAACTTTCAGAGCGAAACGTCAGAACAAAGTGGGATTCAGGGGCTTTCCCTGCCGACACAGTTGCATTTTCCAGTTGCACCTGTCGGGTGTCATGCTTTCGACATCGGTTGACCGTCCCCGGAAGTGTAGCGGATTGACTTCGGAATGTTGATTCACCGCCTGCTCTGAGAAACGCAGGATAACTGGCGGGACTTCGTCAATTGTCCTGCGATCCGGGAGATTCCGATCAGTGACGCTCGGCAGACAATTCACGGTGTGCGGGTTGCGCGGGTTCCTCCGCGGCGAACAGGAACGGGCGTATTTGACGCGGAAAACCTTGTCGCTCAGCCTCGGTTTCCTGCGGAGGCAGAGCATTCATCTCCAGAGATCGACCGCCACCTCGTTACAGACCTGAAACGACCGTTTCCTCGCCAGATTGGCGTTTTCGAATGATCTGTGAAATGGCTTTCAGAACCTCCTCGTCCGATGGCAAGAAAGAGTTCGCAAGTTTTCGAAGCGGCACAGGAACTTCATCCATGCGATAGACCGTCCCATTGCGATGGATACCGTCGATGGCCGTATAGAAGCGAACGGCTGAGAGAACACCGTAACATTCTCGAGGCGGGTCGAGATGGATCACCGGAACGCGTGCCAGATGCTGTCTCGCACGTTCCGTGAACTTGTGAACGCGTTCGCCTCCGATCAGCACCACGCAATCCGTCTCACCTCGCTCGAGCAGCGTTCCGGCGGAGTATTCGCCTGGATGATACCGAGGATATCCGCGACTGAGGCTGACGCTGAACGGATAGCCGGTTTGCCAGCACAGCACACTGTCGGCTCCGGTCACATCTCCCGGAATGCGCATGCGTCGCGCCACGAATCGGGTTTGCAGATTGAGATCTGTCACAAGTCGCAGCAGAGCTTCCACATTGGCGTGGCCCACGCGTCCTTCCGTCAGTTGTACTCCGAAAAAAATCACACCGTATCGACAATTCTTCATGCGATCGACCAGGCGGATCAGTTCTGACACCGGCACACCGGCCACTGTGGACTCATGAAGATTCTGGCCGCGGAGAATCAAACGCAGCGTCCAGAACAATTCAAAATCGCTTCCAGGTGTCAGTTGGATCACCTGATCGGCAAAGCTGGTCTGCTTCGGTACTACAGAAGAATTGACAAGCACGACATAACGATCGCTGCGTCCGTTCGGTACATCCATGCCCACAGCATCAACAAACCGTTCCACATGTCTGGGATGCGATTCCATCGGATCGCAGGCCCAGTAGATGACAAGGTCTGATCGGTGGCGCACTTCCCCCAGCGTCGACGTGGATTCTCCTGCGGCCTGCAGCGCCATAATGGAGGCACCGTGTCCGACGGATGCCGTCGTATCGATTGTTCCGCTCGTGAGATCGGCCAGTTCGCAGGCAGCTCGCTGACCATCTGTACTGCTGCGTGACAGTCCGAACAACAGCGGAGATCGAGCATTCTGAAGCAGTCTGGCGGCCTCCTGAACGGCTTCTTCAAAAGCGACGTCCACGCCATTGATCTGAGGGCAATACTCAGAAAACGGCTTTCGGAGCGATTCATAGAATTCCACTGCCAGATGACACCGGGTGGAAATTCCTGAGATGCCTCCATCAGCGGAGACCTCGACGCTCAGGTCGTCGCAGACGCATCCGCATCGAGTGCACGCGATCTGATGAAATGTCTGCGATGGCGCTGGAACGGATTCGTCCATGAGTTCTTGTTCCGGCTTCAAATCAACGCATGGATGACGACATCATTTCATCGTGGATACGACGGAGACAGCATTCTCCGCGTCTGTTCAGCAGGAGCCTGAAAGCCACAGACAATCGTTCGAAAGCCGCGTCAGCTTTCCGCTGAAGAGCTTGTGACGTCCGGTGCTTTCTTGATGCGGTACAGAGGTTCTTCTCCCATTTTACCACTGCATTTCGGGCACTTTGCTTTGGCGATGCCCTTACCGTTCGAGCCGCCCAGCTTATTCTTTTTGCGGCCCTCTTCACTGACCGCAATGCCGCAGGCCTTGCATCGATACCCGGAAAGTTCCAGTTCGTAACCTGGGTCCTTCTGATAGAACACGACATTGCGGATCGACTCGACCTTGGACTGATTCACAAAGCAACTCATGGTGTCTGCTTTGTCGATCTCAGGGACTCCATTTTCCACCGCCGGCAGACTGACATCATAAAGAGCCTTCAGACGGCTGCCCAGAATTCTCCAGCCACTGAGAGGCAACGAGCAGTAAGACTGCTGGCCATCACCGGCATCCAGCGGCAGAAAGATGGCAATTCTTCCCTCTCCGAACACAGGCACACCGGCGAACATGGATTCCTGAACTCTCGTGACCGGCTGAACGAGCCTCAAATCCTTCAGCCGCGAGGCTTCAATGGTATGGACTTCAGCGCCCGGCAGATTTTTCATCGCGCCCGTGGTAGCGATATGGTCTCGAGCGGCCTTTCGCAAAGCTTCTCGGTCACCCTTCTTGTCACCACCGCCGAAGAGCGACTTTCTCTTCTTGTCTCCGCCAAATGTAACGATATGCATTCCGTCTGCCGTCAGTGCAATGTCCGATTCGGTGTGCTTGTCGACCAGGCTGCCCGGCTTCAGCACCAGCGAGGTCGGGTTCAGCAGATGGAACCAGACGTCATTGACCCAGGTCACATCCAGGGTCGGAATACTCGGCTTCTCATCTTTCTTTTCTGTCTTCTTTCGGATTTCCGGGATGACCATCGGCTGTCTGCATTGACGACATCGGACCGTCTTTCCGGATTGCTCCTCATGCACACGAATCCATGCCCCGCACGAACAGGGAACCAGCATCTGCTTTCTCTGGCGATCAGCCAGTTTTTCGCCCCGGCGTTTCCTCACTTCTCGCTGCTCTGCCATGGCAATCGACAGCAGATCATCCGGGTCAACCGGACTCTCTTTTCTGGCAGAGCTGGATGAAGTCTCCTTCGATTCCGGGACTACCTCCGTCTTTTCACCTGCTTTGGCCGGTACTTTGTCCGCGGCCCCGCTGGAGACTGTCGCTTCCCGGCCGGATTTTTCACCGGGAGTTGTCGACTGCGGCCTGTCTGGTCCTTCTGCCTGCAAGGTCGCTGCCCTGGCGACCGGTGTCGTTTGTTGACTCACGGCGGACGCAGGAGCGGCCAGATCGTCGCTCAGGGTGAACTCATCTGCGTCAAAAACATTGCCCGATGATGACGTCGAATCTGATCTTGCCGGGAGATAGTCCGTTCTCTCATCGATCGGGATCGTGCTGTAAATAATTTTTTGCGGGTTTGATGTCAGGTCCTTGTATCGCGCCGCGACGTCCGCCCGCATGAAACCATTGCAGCTCCAGCATCGAACCAGACCTGTGCGAACCATTTCACCACAATGTGGACACGGCTCGTGGATGGAAGCGGACTTCATCGAGTCGGCCGGAGGGGCGAGAACCACTTTGGCCTCAGAACCTCTCCGCTGATAAAACACGTGGCCGCACTCCGGACACTGGTCGGTGTCCGCCAGGATCAGGGACTTGCAGCCTGGGCAGGATCGAATCACCGTCGACATATCAGTCCACATCTTTGCTGCCACACTCTGTTTCTGCTCTGGCCATGGCGAAACAGAACATGCGGGCAAATCTCAAATTTGCCAGATTTATCAGGTAATCCGCCCCGCCAGTTCCTCCCGACGACGACGAGACCACTTTCGTTCACTGTGAAGTTACGCACCGATCCACCGTTACGCAGCGTTTTTTTTGCGCGGCAGGAAAAGTCTGAAGAAGAAACGCCGCAACAGTTGCGATCACAACGTCTGTTCGACGGACCGGCCGTCCGATCCCTCGCAAACTCCGCGAATACTCATCGCTTTTCCACGTTTTCCTCACTCATGGTGGTCTGGTTTACAGCAAAACCCACGCGATTGGAAGAAACGTTAGGCCATGTCGCCGAGAACTCAGGAAACTTGGCTTACTCACTGTTCGAATGCACAGTTGGCACGACGGGCAGGCACGCGCTTCAATTCTCCGCCTTCACCTGTCGGATCACGCAAACGCGAAACGGCTCCGGAGGCAGATGCCTTCGAAGCCGTTTCAAATGAACGCTCGCAAATTGACAGAATCAGGAGAACACGAATTTCATCTCCGTATGAACGATGCGAGCATTATCCGGCACCCCGGACAGGGAAGGAAAACCGAAGCACCCAAAAAAGTGCCTCGAATGAACCCACTTCACGAAATCAGGCAGGCTCAGACGTACGCGTGGAAATTCCGCACGCGCACGGCTGTGGGCGATCTTAGTTGGGAAAACTCTCGTCTCAATGCCGACTTTCTCTAAATTGGGCCAATTCCTG
>JBKDRW010000529.1:0-10941 GCA_046341255.1 Planctomycetota bacterium | reverse complement strand
GTTGAACATCGGCAGCCACGGGAAACCGGATTCGTCCGGCAGTTTCGGGAACAGCCCACATTCTGTTCTCGCAGAGGTGATTCATGTTGTCAAAGAAACTCAGCATCGCAGCTACAACGTTGTTTCTGGCTGTCAGTTTGTACTCTGTGTACGAGTGGTGTTTTCGTAAGGAAAAGATGGTCGTCCAGCAGGTCATCGTTCCGCCAACGGGGCCGGGGGTGGTGTCGACTCAGGATTTTACGAAGGGTGCCGGTGAATCGGTTCCGGTGTCGGTTACGGATCTGAATGACGCTGTTGCAGCCACTCCTCCGCGAACGCCGAAACAAGCGGCTCTCGATCGCAGAGAGTCGTCCTCGAAAATTGAGGCATTCACGGAACCTTATCGGGACATCGCGGTTTCTGCCTCAGAAATGGGCCCGCTGGCTGAGCTGAAGGTCAAAGAAGGAGATCTTGTCAAGGCTGGTGACGTCATTGCTGTGATGAATGATGATGTTCTGATGGCATCGCTGGAAGTCGCCAGACGCAGCATGAACTCGGAAGGAACAGTGAACTCAGCTCTGGCAGACGTGAACCTGAAGAAGGCCGAGATCGAGAAGCTCCGACAACTTCGTGAGCGTAATCATGCCAGCCAGCAGGAAGTGGATCGCATTGCCACCGAACTAGAAGTCGCCGAGGCGCGTCTGCAGTCTGTGCGTGAAGATCTTGAAGTCAAAATGCTCGAAGCCAGACGCATTGAAGCACAGCTTGAACAACGCATCATTCGTGCGCCGATTGACGGTTTGATTACCGAGTTGATTCATGATGCCGGTGAGTTTGTCTCTCCATCAGAGCCGATGATTGCACGTCTCGTCCAGCTGGATCCCCTGCTGATTGTGTTTTCGGTTCCCCTTGCCCAGCGTAACTCCGTGAAGGCCGGGCAGACCGTGTCTCTGAAACGTGGTCTGACTGATCAGGCCGCGGAAGGAGTCGTGGAGTATGTCTCTCCGACTCCCGATTCTTCGAACTCCTCAGTTCGTGTGAAGGTTCGACTGCCCAATGCCGGTCGTCAGTTCCAGAGTGGCGAATCCGTCAGTCTGGTTCTGGATGTCCTGAGCGTGTCTGAAACTCAGGAAGTCGCTTCAGATGACCCCTCCGCCTCTGTTGCGAATGGAAGCCATGAAACCTCTGCTCGTCAATGATCACGATGAGATCATTGAAGAATCAGTAACCCCGCTGCATTCTTGCGACGGTCCTGCCGAGGAACGTTGTGCTCATTCGTGGGACGAGCAGACACGAGCAGCCGTGCCCTTGTCCGCCTCTTCGTCGACCAGCGGAATGGACTCAGCAGTGACACCGACGTCAGTCCGATCGGCTCAGAATCGCGCATTCGATCGTTCGCACGCGATTTCGTCACCCGATTTGCTCACATTACGTTCAAGGCTGCTCGCCAGTACTTCACTTCGCGAACTGCAGAACGCAGCGGCTCAGGTTGCGCAGGTGGAGCTTTCGGCGACGATGGTTGCCTGGTTTCATCCAGCGGGGCAGCAGATCGGGCAGACGGAACAAATTGAAGGCATCCTCTGTCCGGCGGGCGGGATTTCGAAAACGCTCCATGAACAATTCTGCAGCGCCGCGCAGGAGTCCCTGCGTCGATGTGAACCGGTCCGTCATGTTTTCAGCGGAGCCTTGACGCTGTACGCCATGCCGATTCCGGGAATGCTGGGCCATGCGCTGCTGATTGTATCGGATGTCGCAGCGGCTCATCCGGATTCGACGCGGGTCGGCGGGACCGGTGGTACCGTTCAGACGATGCTGCTGCTGTTGACGTCGTGGTTAAGCGAATGGACGCGTCAGGCGAGGATTCGGCAGGCTCATGAGAATGCGTCAACCTTTGCCTCGCTCATCGAACTTGTCTCACATGTGCAGTCATCGGACTCTGCGGATTCAGCATGTCAGCGACTGGCCGAGATGCTCAGCAGGCATCTCGAGGCGAGCAAGGTGACCGTGGGACTTTGTCGGCGGGGCCGAACTGAATGCCGCATTGCTGCGATGTCCGGCAGAGCCGTCATTGATCCGTTTTCGGAGGAGACGCGCCTGATCGAGTCGGTGCTTCAGGAGTCTCTCATTCGAGCCGCCGGAGCCGTCTATCCGCCGCTGCAGTCTGATAATCGTCATTCGCTGCTGTCACATCAGCAACTGGTTGAGTCTGGTTTCTGCGAGTCACTGGTCAGTATGCCGATCCGCACGGAATCCGGGTTACCGATCGGCAGTATTCTGGTGTCGTTTGACCCTTCGACAGTGTCATCCCGGGATTCGAAGGCCGACATTCGAGAGGCGGAACGTTTTCTGCGTGCCGGAGCGTCGTCGCTGGCAGGATGTCTCAGTGTTCTGCAGAAGCTTGCAGACAGTCGCATCCTTTCCGCTCTTCAGAAACTGCGATCCGCACTGACCACCTCGCGAGTACAGATGGCGGGTTTTGCGTTCATGGCTGTTGCGACGCTTCTGATGGTTCCGTTCAACTATCGCGTGAACTGCTCGGCAGAACTTCAGCCGGTGGAACGTCGATATGTGGCGGCTCCATTCGCGGGGCCGCTTGAAGAATGCCTTGTGGAACCGGGGGTTGTTGTTTCCAAAGACCAGTTGCTGGCTCGCATGGACGGTCGGGAAATTCGCTGGGAACTGGCTGAGGTTCAGGCCAGTCTCAACAAAGCCACGAAGGAAAAGAACACGCACGTCAGCAATCGGGAATTCGGAACTG
This sequence comes from Planctomycetota bacterium, assembly GCA_046341255.1. Taxonomy (GTDB): domain Bacteria; phylum Planctomycetota; class Planctomycetia; order Planctomycetales; family Planctomycetaceae; genus SXXK01. The sequence continues at coordinate 8,204 of JBKDRW010000529.1, read as the reverse complement.
CCGCCGTTTTGTCTCATGAGATTCAGCGTCTGGAACAGCGATCGCAACTGCTGTCCCATCGCAATGAGAGCCTGGATATTCGCAGCCCGTCCGACGGGATTGTTGTCAGTGGAGATCATCGTGAGGCCGAGGGGGTTCCCCTGGAAACAGGACAGACGCTGTTTGAAATCGCTCCGCTCGACAAGATGATTGTTGAACTTCGCATTCCGGAAGAAGATGTTCGGCATATTCAGATGGGTATGACGGTTTATGTGCAGCTGGATGCTGTCCCGGAAAACTCAATTGAAGCTGTCGTTCGGATCGTCCATCCGCGTGCCGAAATCCATGACGGAGAGAACGTCTTCATTGCGGAAGCTGATGTGGAAAATACGTCCGGATTGTTTCGTCCGGGGATGAGAGGTTCAGGTCGAGTTCTGACGGGCCGTCGTCCGCTGGGATGGAATCTGTTCCATAAACCTGTGGCATGGATGCTTGGTTGGCTCGGGTGGTGACGACATGAGCGGCATGCCGGATATTTCCACCGTTGAAATCAGCCGAACCTGCGTCCGACTGCGGGAAGATCTTGTTTTTGTTCCCCAGCAGTACCATGACGGGGTGTTTTATCATCTGGAGGTGAAGTCCAGTTCAGAGTTCTTCCGAATTGGTTACCCCGAGTCCGTCTTCATCTCGCTGCTGGACGGTGAGACAAGCTTCTCCGAGGCGCTTGCTGTGACATCCCAGGTCCTGAAGGATCAGTCGCTCACGCAGACTCAGGCGACAGCCATCTATTCATGGCTGCTGGAACACAAGCTGGCTACATTTGTTGATGAGGATACTGCCGCTTCCGGTGCGTCGACATCGATTGGTCGAACCGGGCGCAGGAAATCGTTCCTGTCCGGACTGAATCCTCTGTGGTTCAAGGTTCCCTTCGGACGCCCTCAGGCACTTCTGAAAGCGATTCAGCCAGCGCTGGGCTGGATCTTCTCAGCGGCCGCTGCCGGGCCGGCCATCCTCCTCCTGATCGTCGCCGGATTCACCCTGGTCGCCCAGTGGACTCAGTTCACCAGTGCATCGGCCAGTATTATCGCCCACGACAATTGGCTGTGGTTGTTTCTGGTCTGGGTCGCGCTGAAGTTGCTTCACGAGCTTGGTCACGGTCTGGTCTGTCTGCGATATGACGGGACGGTTCGGGAAACCGGCGTCATTTTTGCCGTTTTCGCGCCGCTGGCCTACGTGGACGCATCATCCAGCTGGGCATTTCGCTCTCGCTGGCATCGCATTCACACGGCACTTGCCGGTGTCTATGTCGAGCTGATCATTGCCTCGATCGCGATGCTGCTCTGGGCTTCCACAAGTTCGCTGACGCTGCGACACGTGCTGCAGAACATCATCGTGATGGCGAGTATTTCCACGGTGCTGTTCAACCTGAATCCTTTGATGAAGTTCGATGGCTATTACATCCTGTCGGACCTGCTGAACATTCCCAATCTTTCGAGTCAGGCTACGGATGTCCTGAAGTCTTTCGTGCAACGCGTCTTTCTGGGCACCGGTGGATCGATCCCGGTTGTGACCGGATCGCGTCGATGGATTCTGTTGACTTACGGACTCGCTTCCTCAGTCTGGCGCGTGACCGTGCTTGCGTCGCTGCTTCTGGCCGCATCGGTCCTGCTCCATGGAGCAGGAGTTGCTCTCGCAGCTGCTGGCGGTCTTCTGTGGATCGGACGCCCGCTTTGGAAGTTCATGAAGGAATGTCGGAGCCTGTGGCTCCAGCATCCGGAGCGATTCTTTCGAGCTTCCGTGCTGGGGACATCAGTCGTCGCCGCGCTGCTGGTGCTGACTCTGGGAGTCCCTGCTCCGGTCATGACGACGGCGCCAGGTGTTGTCGAGTTCATCGAAGGCCAGACCGTCCGTGCCGAAACCGAGGGGTTTGTGGAGTCGGTTCATGTGGCATCAGGCCAGTTTGTGAATGCGGGTGATCTGTTGGTCTTGCTTCGGAACGATGATGTCCAGACGCGTCTCATTGATCTTCAGCAGAAGGTCGCGCAGGAGGAGTCGCGACTTCAGTCGGCGTTGCATCAGCATGATGTGTCTGCCATCAATATCGCGCAGGGCAATCTGGACTCGTTCCGCAAGCAACTTCGTGAATGCCAGAAACAGGCCGATGGACTGCAATTGCGTGCCGGGCGTGCCGGGCGTATTGTCGGACGAGAGCTCAGCAATCTTGCGGGGACTTACGCGAAGGCAGGAATGGAACTGCTGACAATCGGTCTTGACGATGCCAAGGAAGTCCGTTTGTCAGTGGGACAACGCGACTTGCCGGTGGCGACTGGTCTGATCGGTAAGCCGCTTAAGGTTCGAGTCGGAACGTCGTCCCCGGTGATCGGCACATTGACGCGAATCAATCCCAAAGGCAGTCGCTCAATTCCTCACGATTCACTGATCGCGCCCAACGGTGGTGCATTGACCGTTGTCGAGTCCCGTCGACGAACCGAGGACGGTGATCGCCTGGAACTTGCTGAGCATCGATTCACGGCCGTGGTGACATTGCCCGCCGCCGAAGCCAGCCGATTTCTTTGTGGACAGCGGGGGACAGCTTCGCTTGGGCTGCCCAAAGCCTCACTTGGAAAGTATCTCTGGACCGCCTGCGAAGACTGGTTTCGATCGAGGCTGGAGCTTCTCGGCAGGGGTGAAGGCTGACCGTGCTCTGCGAGACGCCGTGTCGTCCATGGGCGACGGGTGGCTGAGAGGATTCGAATCAGCTCCAGAGGCCGCTGCGCGGGGCTTGCGGAGCCGCGGTGACAAGGCGCTCGAAAAGTTCTCTGGCTTCTGCGGACAGGTCTTTCGGAACAACAATCTTCAACGTGACGAACTGATCACCACGTTCGCCGGATTTATGATTGAGAACTCCTTTGCCGCGAAGGCGAAGCTTCGCTCCGCTGGATGTGCCCGGTGGAATGGTCAGCACCACCATGCCGTCGTTCAGTGTCGGAACATCAATCTTCGCGCCGAGCACCGCTTCAGATGCAGTGACGGGCACCTCAACAAGAAGATTCTGACCGTCGCGTCTGAACCATGGGTGAGCGGCGATATGGACGGTAACAATCAGATCGCCAGGAGGTCCACCGGCAACTCCCGGTGTTCCCTGGCCAGCGAGGCGAATGCTTTTGCCATCTTCGATGCCTGCGGGAATTTTCACGCTGAGCCGTTCAGATGAGGCTCCATGCTGCAGTGTGACTGTGTGCTCACCGCCGTTGATCGCCACTGAAAACGGCACGGTGATCTCTGCTTTCGCGTCCTGGCCCTTCTGGCTTCGAGGCTGAGCGCGTCGTCCGGCGCCGCCAAAGGGGCTTCCGCCTCGACCACCACCACCACCAAACATTCCTCCAAGAATGTCGTTCAGATCGAATGCCGCACCGCCACCACCTCCACCGAAACCCTGAAATCCGTCAAACGGATTCCCCCCGGCTCCACGAGCCGCATGACCAAACTGGTCATAGTTTGCACGCTTCTGTTCATCACTGAGCACATCGTAAGCTTCTGTGATCTCAGAGAATTTCTTTTCCGCATCGGGGTCAGCCGGCTTCACGTCGGGATGGAACTTCCTCGCCAGCTTTTTGTAAGCCTTGCGAATTTCATCCTGCGATGCAGAGCGAGAAAGGCCCAGCACTTCGTAGAAGTCTCGTTTTGACATGGCGACTTGTGAAGAACCGATGGAAAGACGGGTGACGAGGGAAGGACACGGATGGTACGTCGGCTGCCATTTGGACGGTATCGGAACAATCGCTCCAAGGGAGCAAAATGGGTGCCGAAGAGGCAGATGTCGCGTTTTCGGCGTTTTTTGGGGTCAACGTTCTGAAGTTTCCAGACTCAGTGCCGACACGGCAGCTTCCGCGATACACTTCACTGTTACGATGACCGGAGGTCTTCGACCGGACGAACGTCAGATCTTTTGCAGGTTCAAACGCGTCCACGGCGAGCGGTCACTTTGCAAAATCTCGAAGCTCGAGCCGGCAGGATCCTTTGAGTTGAATGCGTTCAACCTTTTTTTGATTCTTCGTCTGCCATCCTGTGTCAGCGTCGGGCAAGCGAACAACATGAGCATGTCTGAAGTTCAATCCAGCAGCGTTCTTTTGGTCAGGGGGCTGTCAGCCCTTTGTGGCTTGTATGAATTCACTTGAGTATCTGCAGGAACTCATTCCCTATCCGTCGGTCAGTTCCGAATCGAACAGCGACATCACGGACTGCGTTGAGTCGTGGCTGTTGAAGCTGCACTTCGAAATTGAACGGATTAACTATTCAGATGACCGAGGCGTTCGCAAGAGTTGCCTTGTCGCGCGAAAAGGGCCGGTCGTGAACGGCGGGCTCGCGTGGTTCGGTCACACGGACGTTGTTCCTGTCGAGTCATGGAGTTTTCCGAAGTCAGGTCCGTGGACTCCATTGATCGCTGACGGCCGCGTTTACGGTCGGGGGGCCTGCGACATGCGAGGATCGCTGGCCAGCATGGTCGCTGCGGCCGAACGGATGCACTACAGGACGCTGTCGAGGCCGTTCTATTTCATCGTCACTGCCGACGAAGAAGTCGGCATGCCGGGTGCGAGAAAGGTTGTCGAACAGTCACAGATTTATCGCGAGATCGTGAAGCTCGAAACGAATGCGATTATCGGCGAGCCGACGATGCTGGAAGTTGTTCATGCTCACAAAGGCGGCCGCGCTGTGAAGGCAACATCGATAGGTCGAGCAGCTCATTCGAGCACCGGGCTGGGGGTCAACGCCAATGTGGCTCTGATCCCGTTTTTGACGGAAGTTGGTCGCATTTATGCAGAGACCGAAACATCAGCAGCATGGAGGGACGATCGATTTCAGCCTCCAACGCCGACCCTGAACATTGTGATTCGAGACTCAAATTCGGCCCTGAACATCACGTCGGCCCAGTCCGAATGCATCGTTTATTTTCGGCCGATGCCCGGGCAGAACGGAGACGTCCTGGTGGAACGGCTGCGAGCACTGGCAGAGTGCCACGGATTGCGTTTCGAGGTGGTCTTTTCCGGAGAACCGGTCTTCACTGATCCCGCGACTCCGTTCATTCAGGACCTGCTGAAGCTCACACGGCAAACGATGTCCCGGACAGTTGCGTATGGAACAGATGGAGCCATCTTCACAGAGCTGAGAAATATGGTCATCTTTGGGCCGGGCGATATCGCCCAGGCTCATACCGATGATGAATGGATCTCGCTGGAGCAACTGGAGAAAGGGGCAGAAGTTTATCATCACTGCATCGAACACTGGTGCTGCTCAGCGAGTGCCGCTGGTTAAGCCGTCGAGGCGGCATCGCCAGGGTTTCGATATCTGATGTGCAGGCAGCAGGTGGCGGTCTGGGAGTTCGTGTCATTCAGTTAATGAGCTGAATTGCAACGTTTGAGGTCGCTGAATGCGAAGAGCTGATGCTCTGCCGTTCGCCTCAGGGAATTGAAGTGGATGTCGAGGTGTTCATGGGTCTTCAGAATCGGGACTACTTTCGAGCAGATTACGAAAGCAATTGGAGCGACGGGGGCAGCGACACGCCTGTGGTCAAGCGGTTGTTGATTGTCACGATCGCGGTGTTTGTGCTGCAGATCCTGACCATTCGACAAATGCCTTCCGAGGCATCAGGCGTTCGACAGTCACTGGTGCAGTCATTTCTGGAACTCGATTCGGCGAAGGTCATGAGTGGCCAGATCTGGCGTCTTGTCACCTATTGTTTCTGCCATACGGTCGCTGACCCGTGGCATATTGTGCTGAATATGCTGGGACTGTGGTGGTTTGGAAGAATTCTGGAGCAGATGTACGGCAGTCGCGAGTTTCTGTGGTTCTATCTGGTCGCAGCGTTGATCTCAGGGCTCGCATTCGTCGGGCTGGATCTCGCAACAAACCAGGGAATCCCTGCTGTGGGAGCTTCAGGTTCTGTGATGGCAGTGTTGTGTTTATTTGCCTGGCACTTTCCGACGCAGATCATCAGAATTTTTTTCGTGATTCCGATGGAAGTGAGATGGCTCGTCATTCTTTATGCCGTTTTTGACTTTTACCCGGTTCTTCTGCAGCTCTCCGGACAATCGCGGACGGATGGAGTGGCCCATGCGGCGCACGTGGGTGGATTGGTTTTCGGCTTCTTCTACGGCCGCCAAAGCTGGCGGCTGTCGACACGTTTTGAACGGTGGAACTGGGGGACAAACTGGCGTCGACTGAAGGCCAGATTTCGTCGCGGACCGAAGCTGTCGATCCATCGTCCAGGAGAAGTGAACAGCGAGTATGGTTCCCGTGTTCGACTCGATGAGCTGCTCGCTAAGATCTCTGAGCAGGGCGAAGCATCTCTGACAGCCGAAGAACGTCAGTTCCTGATTAAGGAAAGTGAGCGACTGAAGCGGCAGAGATAACCGTAGGGAGTTGCTCAGCTCAGAATCTCGTGCAGCACATTGCCGTGGACGTCGGTGAGGCGGAAGTCGCGGCCGGCGTAGCGATACGTCAGTTTTTTGTGGTCGAAGCCAAGGCAATGCAGCATGGTGGCATGCAGGTCATGCACACTCGCCGGTTTGTCAATCGCTTTGAAACCGATGTCATCGGTCGCTCCATAAATAGTGCCACCCCTGATTCCTCCGCCAGCCAGCCAGACACTGAATCCCCAGTGATTGTGGTCGCGGCCGGATTGAGGTTTGCCATCACCCGATAGCTCCACTGTCGGAGTCCGTCCGAATTCGCCACCCCACAGGATCAGCGTGTCTTCGAACATCCCTCGTTGTTTGAGATCCGTCATCAGAGCCGCAATCGGCTGATCGATCTGAGCCGCGAGATCGCGGTGGGCCGACTCGATTCCAGCATGGTTATCCCACGGCTGACCGGCACCATGCCAGAGTTGAATGTATCGAACTCCTCGTTCCATCAATCGTCTCGCAATGAGTGTCTGACGAGCGTGAACACCGTCACCGTACATCTGATGGATGTGCTGTGGTTCCTGACTGATATCAAATGCCTCCGACGCATCCTGCTGCATTCGAAACGCCAGTTCGAACGATTGAATTCTGGCATCCAGCCGCGGATCAATTCTTCGTGCGCGATGCTCGGCGTTCATTCTGGCGAGCAGATTCAGTTGTCTTCGCTGCGCGTCTGTGGCGATTTGCGGATGCTCGATATTCTCGATCAGCTTGCTCAGCTCTTTGTGCTGTGAATCCACATACGTTCCCTGGAACGCACCGGGCAGGAAACCAGACTGCCAGTTTTCAGAGTCCTTGATCGGCAGGCCGCCGGGACACATGGCGACAAAGCCCGGAAGGTTCTGGTTTTCTGTTCCCAGTCCGTACAGGACCCATGAACCCATGCTGGGACGCGGCTGCACGGAATCACCACAGTTCATCAGCATCAACGACGGCTCATGATTGGGAACCTGCGCATACATGGATCGGATGACGGCAATGTCATCCATGTGCTCCGCGGTCTTCGCAAAGATCTCGCTGACTTCGATCCCGGACTGACCGTACTGACGGAATCGAAACGGCGACGGAAATGCCGCCCCGGTCTTCCGTTCCGTCAGCAGATTGTCGCCCAGAGTCTTTCCGGCATACTTCGCCAGCAACGGCTTTGGGTCAAACGTATCCACATGCGACGGGCCACCATTCAGAAAGAAGTGGATGACCCGTTTTGCTCGCGGCACAAAGTGCGATGCATGTGGTGCGAGCGGACCTGCAGAGCCGATCTCTGCTGCATGAGATCTCTCCGTATTCAGGATTTCGGCGAGTGCCAGAGCACCCATGCCAAGACCCGTTCGCTGCAGCAGCGAGCGACGATCCACACCGAAACGGTTGCCGGAATGCGGGACATGGGAAGGCATTGGATTCATCTTTCGCCCCTGATGGTGTCGCGGTCAGGCAACATGGTGGCTTTTCCGAAACTCCCTCAGCTTACCGAACACCGTGCATTCAGCAAGCTGAGGACTCCGTCTGTGTCGCCTCGAAGACGCATCTGCTCGAGACCTGATTCTGCGAACCCCGGCCTGAATCGGGAGTCAGAAAAATGCGACATGAACTCTGGTCCGGGACTTCTGCCGGATGGGTCGAAGTTGTGCCCTATCGCGCGACCTGAGCTCCCAGTCGCTGCTTCCAGTCGGCGATCCGAGCCTTGACGGATACTGTGCCTCCTGAGCCGTAGCTCTGCAGCGCGTTTGCGGCATTTCTGGCTCCGAGTATGCTGTACACATC
>JBKDRW010000528.1:0-24260 GCA_046341255.1 Planctomycetota bacterium | reverse complement strand
TTCAAGTGTCCGAACAACACGTGCTGTCCGCTGATTGATCCTAAAGACAGGGCGTTTACGAGCACTTTCATCTTGGTCGCTCGGACTCACTATGGGAGTGATGAGATGGATTCTGGACTGCGGACACCTGTCGCAGCCATTCCTGACGAACACTCCACGTGCAACGCTCATGAAGAGCCAGCAGGCTGCTCGATTCCTCGGGCGTAAGATCTCGGTTGCATGGCAGAAACACCTGCACCTGCATTACTTTTTTCACCCCCGTCAGGTCTTTGCTGGCTGCGCCGAAATCTCGACTGCCTGCAATTCGATTGTGAGCTTTTTCGAAAGCGGTCGGTTGTTGATCCAACTTGCGCCTGATGACCGAAAGTCCGGGTGCTGTCAGCAGGTGTCCGTTTTCGTTGAATTCGGCAAATACCAGTACGCCTGATTCCGCCTTGTATGTCCTTCGGAATAAGGCATGAACCGTCGTGCCCTCAGGAGCGTTTGCGACATTGGACAGGACCGCACGATTTTGGAGTTTCCACCCCAATGCCTGGTAGCATTCTGTCAGTTCATGCCAGTCATGCCAGTCCGCTTGATCGAATGCGACCACCGCGACAAGATCGTCTTTCTGATAGTGCCACGTGAAACTCCACCAGAATTGCCCGTCTGGAAGTTCCTCCGCATTCTCTGCGGGCGTGAACTTGATCTGTTTCCAGCCGTCAATGTCCGAGTCGAGGACGCTCTGCTGGACGCGAATGTCTCCTCGTTCAGGACCTGGCGGCAACCGCACCTCTGCTGAACGTATCAGCCATTGCATGAATCCCATGCCCACAATGGCGACGATCAGCCACAGTGTTGTCGAAAATCGCTGGGACATGACGTTCGATGTCTGGTTCCTGATGCCGTGTGCCTGTGTTCGGACGCCTGAAGAAGGAGAGTCTGAACTGACGTCCGTAGGGTTGCCAAGCTGATTTTTGCGAATAATACCCCGTTGTCTGACTGCGATCTTGCCGGCCTCGTTTTCCTGCATTTGAATCGCCGAAAGCCCCATCATGCGGCCTGCCGGCCAACTTCTACTCCCACCCCGCAGGAGAGAAGGGACAGAGCGATTGAACTGCAGCAGTATCCCTTGGACTTTGCCAGAGGTCGCCCGTCATTGGCGACGCGGGTGACGGTTATTGAGTTCAGAGGAGTGGGCAGAGATTGGAGGAAGGCGAGTTTTTTGAAGGCAACCGTCTCCCTGTCGTTCGTCTTCTTTCGTTTGTTTGGGCTGAGCAGGCACCGCATGCACTGTCGTCGACAATGCCCATCGCGAGGTCGCTTGCCGGGTTGAATTACACAAGGCTCTTGATGTCTTCATCAACCATATGCTGTATCAGTTGTTCGAAGGTCAAGGTTCGCGTCCAGCCGAGTTGGGTTCGGGCTTTCGCGGGATTGCCAAGAAGGTCTGCCGCGTCGGCAGGACGTTTGAACCGATCGTCCACCTTGACATAGTCCTGCCAGTTGAGTCCGACGTGATGGAACGCTGTTTCAAGAAGGTCGCGAATGGTCCGAGATTCTCCAGTGGCCAGAACGTAGTCATCCGCCCTGCTCTGCTGCAGCATCAGCCACATCGCGTTGACATAGTCTTTCGCGTAACCCCAGTCACGAGCAGAGTCCAGATCGCCAAGGCTGACAGTCTTCTGCAAGCCGGCCTTGATTCTGGCTGCGGCTAATGTGACTTTCCGAGTCACAAAGTTCTCACCTCGTCGCGGACTTTCGTGGTTGTAACAAATGGCGTTGCAGAAAAAGAGCGAGTGAGATTCCCGATAGATTCTGGTCATCTGCGTGGCAAATGCCTTGGCACAGCCGTAGGGCGAATTGGGGTTGATCGGCGTGAATTCATCCTGCGGACTGACGGTCGGAGTGCCGAAGATTTCACGGCTGCTGGCATGCACGAATCGTGGAGGTTCGGGCAGGTCGCGAAGGATTTCCAGCAGCCGCAATGTTCCGATCGCTGTCAGGTCGCACGTGCTTTCCGGGATTTCAAAGCTGAGTCCCACATGAGATTGTGCGGCGAGATGATAGAACTCCGTGGGTTGCACCTTGGTGATGATGCGGCGCAGCGTCGTGGTATCGGTGAGATCTGCATAGTGCAGGAACAGTTGCTTCGCATAGACAGAGTCATTCTGGTACAGGTCATTCAGCCGTGACCGCTCGAGGGTACTGCTGCGACGGACGATGCCGTGGACTTCGTAGCCTTTCTCGAGCAACAACTCGGCAAGGTAGGATCCGTCCTGTCCAGTAATGCCGGTGATGAGTGCTTTCATGCGAGTGATGTCAATCGTGAAATACAGATGCGGGCGAATCTGGCGGAGCGTATTGGAATCTCAGAATTGTGTCATCGCGAGAATCCGTTGGGTTTTCGCGACATTGAAGGGCGCCTGATCTCGATCACTCAATTTCTGACCAAGGCGCGCTCGATCTCAGGTTGAGTTAATTCGTCAAGGAACGCAAAAGATCAGAGGGTGCGGCAGCGGGCGTTTCCACGACGCGGCTTACACACAAACTGCCAAACCAGAAGTCGTGCACAGCTTTCTGTCCACACTCATGGAGTTGAGCCGAACGAAACGGAAGACATCGAAACAGAGCAACCTGCAAGCATTTCCCCGGTTTTCGTCTGCTTTCGTTTCTTTCGGCTTACACAACCGGTTTTCACCGAAGAGGGACATACCCAGCCGAACTCCATCATCACCCTGCTGAAAACAGAGTTCACAGTCTTCCATCAACCACGTTGGCTGGCAGGATCGACTTGAGATCGTAGAGCACACATTCACGTCGACCAAATTTGCGGATGTCTTCGACTCGCATTTGTGCGAACTCTCGATGCGCTACGGCCAGCAGAACGGCATCGTATTTTCCGGCCGCAGGTTCGCTGATGGGTGTGATTCCATATTCGTGCTGGCACTCTTGTGCATTGACCCACGGGTCGTAAATGTCCACATTCGCCCCATAGTCGCGAAACTCCTGGTAGAGATCAACGACGCGAGTGTTGCGGATATCCGGACAGTTCTCCTTGAAGGTCAGGCCCATGATCAGCACATTCGAATCCTCAATGTGGATCCGGCGTTTCAGCATCAGCTTGACAATTCGACCGGCCACATACTGGCCCATGCTGTCATTGATCCGTCGACCAGCAAGGATCACTTCCGGCGTATATCCGATCTCCTGCGCTTTGTGCGTCAGATAGTAGGGGTCGACACCGATACAATGACCGCCAACTAATCCTGGTCGGAACGGCAAAAAGTTCCATTTCGTTCCCGCAGCCTGCAGCACATCCAGTGTGTCAATTCCCATGCGATTAAAAATAATGGCCAGCTCGTTGACCAGTGCGATATTGAGGTCTCGCTGCGTATTTTCAATGACCTTGGCGGCCTCCGCAACCTTAATAGAACTGGCCTTGTAGGTTCCTGCCGTGACGATCGATGCGTAAAGGTCGTTCACCAATTCGGCAACTTCGGGAGTCGAGCCTGAAGTCACCTTCGTAATGGTGGGCAATCTGTGAAGTTTGTCACCCGGGTTGATACGCTCGGGGCTGTATCCTGCAAAAAAGTCCACGTTGAATTTCAGGCCGGATTCACGCTCCAGAATTGGCACACAGTCGTCCTCTGTCGCTCCCGGATAGACGGTGGACTCGTAAATGACAATATCTCCCTTCTTTAACGCCTTACCGACAGTCCTGCTGGCTGAAATCAGGGGGCTGAGATCGGGCCGTTTATGGCGGTCGATGGGTGTCGGCACCGTGACGACAAAGATGGAGGCCTTCTTCAGGTCGTCTTGATGGCAACTGAACGTCAGGTGCTTCGCGTGGCTCAGTTCTTCGGCCGAGACTTCCAGTGTCGAATCGATGCCATTTCTGAGTGCTTCGATTCGATCGGTGTTGATGTCGAACCCGAGTGTTGGATACTTTCGTCCGAATTCCACCGCCAATGGAAGCCCGACGTACCCGAGTCCGATGATGGCAAGATGTGCGTGCTCCAGTGAAGGATGGGATTCTGACATCGGATCTGGTCCTTGTGGTTCAGTGGGAGCGGTCTTCTTGCCCCGCGAATGAATTTGCAACTCAATTCTCGAGAGGGCGAGCCGAGTCGTCTGTGTGGGATTTGCCTGGGAGGGTGAAGCTCCCGCCCGGGTTTTGGATCGTGATGTTCCTCGAGACCACCTCATCCGGCCTGTCGGCCGCCTTACATCCTGGCAATCACGGCTTCCTGCTTTGCCAGTTCGAGGTCATGATCGACCATCAGTTTGGCCAACTGCTCCAGCGATGTTTTTGCCGTCCATCCGAGTTTGTTGGTGGCCTTGGTGCAATCACCGAGCAGCAGATCCACTTCTGCCGGGCGGAAGTATCTCGGATCAATTTCAATATGCTGTTTCGGGTCCAGATCGAGTTGCCGGAAGACGAGGTCCGCAAACTCCTGAACCGTCTGAGTCTTGCCGGTGGCCAGCACAAAATCATCTGGTTCGTGGTGCTGCAGCATCATCCACATGCCTTCGACATAGTCTTTGGCGTAGCCCCAGTCTCGTTTGGCTTCGAGGTTCCCCAGAAAAAGCTTTTCCTGGAGCCCAAGTTTGATGCGAGTTGCTGCCCTGGTGATCTTTCGAGTCACAAAGGTCTCGCCGCGCCGCGGGCTTTCATGATTGAATAGAATTCCGTTCACGGCAAACATGTCATACGACTTGCGATAATTCACAGTCTGATGGAACGCAAAGACCTTCGCGCAGCCGTAGGGGCTCTGAGGCTGGAACGGCGTGCGTTCTGTCTGAGGAGTTTCCAGCACCTCTCCATACATTTCGCTCGAAGAGGCCTGGTAGACCTTTACAAGTTTCTTTTTGTTCAGTTGCCGCGCGGCCTCAAGAACGTTGAGTGCGCCGCCGCCGGTGGCCTGAAAGGTATACGCCGGCTGATCAAATGAGACCCGGACATGGCTTTGGGCGCCCAGGTTGTAGATTTCATCGGGCTCGAGGTCGAGCACCAGATTGGTCAGGCTCTGGCCGTCCGTGAGATCGCCGTAATGCAGAAAGAGACGAGTTCCCGCTTGATGCGGATCCGCATAAATGTGATTAATGCGACCCGTCGTAAATGTGCTGGCTCGACGCACCAGGCCATGAACCGTGTAGCCTTTCTCCAGCAACAACTCTGCGAGATACGATCCGTCCTGACCCGTGATTCCTGTAATAAAGGCAGTTTTTGACATGGTTTTAAGTCGTGAAAGAGACCAATTGGATTGGAACAATAGAAGAGATCTGAAACGGGAAGACGAGGCTCAAAAGGAGCCTGAGTTTTCCCGGATCGTATTTTTCAAGAGACCGCTAAACGCTTCTTAAGGTTGCATTCAAATATTCTGTCAGAAACTCGCGATAGGCGGACTGAAGTCCGTCGCGGAGAGAAATCGTCGGGGTCCATCCGGTCGATCGAATGAGACTGATATCACTGAGTTTTCTCGGTGTTCCGTCTGGCTTGGTCGAGTCCTGTTCGATTTGTCCCCGGAAGCCAACAACATCTGCAATCAATTCTGCCGCGGCTCGGATGGTGATCTCTTCACCGCTGCCGATGTTGACCAGATCCGGAGGGTTCTCAAGATTTAACAGGTGGATGATTCCGGCAGCCAGATCATCAACGTGCAGGAATTCTCGTCGCGGCGTTCCGGATCCCCAGATCACGACCGACTCAGCCTGCTGTTCCTTTGCCTCGTGAAATCTGCGAATCAGTGCTGGCAGCACATGACTGTGATCCGGGTGATAATTGTCGCCCGGGCCATACAGATTGGTTGGCATGGCGGAGTGAAACAGAACACCGTACTGTTTTCGGTAAAACTGGCACAGCTTCAGTCCAGCGATCTTGGCAATAGCATACGCTTCATTGGTTGGTTCGAGGGGTGATGTCAACAGGCTGTCTTCGGAGATCGGCTGCGGGGCCATTCGCGGATAGATGCACGTGCTGCCGAGGAAGAGAAACCTCTTGACACCTGCTTCCCATGCCGCGTGTACAGCATGAGTTGTCATGGCCAGATTTTCGTAGATGAACTCCGCCGGATAGGTCCAGTTGGCATGAATCCCGCCGACTCGTGCCGCAGCAAAGACAACCGCGTCCGGTCTTTCTTTTCGGAAGAAACTTTCGACTGCTTGCTGGTTCGTCAGATCCAGTTCGGTCCGGGTGGCCGTGATCAGGTTTCTGTAGCCCAGAAACTGCAGATGTCTGACAACTGCGCTCCCGACCATTCCTCGATGGCCGGCAACGTAGATTCGGGATGATGTGGGCAATGTTTCCATGAGGAAGAGTGTAAATGTTCAGACATCGATTGGTACAAAATCCGGGGAATCCCAATCACTGCCGCGATGCAAAAAGAGTTTGAAAACGATTGTGTCGATTATCTTGGTCTACAGTGCAGGTTGATGGCTGAGGGTCAAGCACATGCTCGAATCGACTGGCGGCCGTCCGTGAGTTCGTGTTCTTGACATGTCCCTGTTTTGATGCCGGGTCACCCCTCTTTGAGTACCTGCTGAATGACATTGCGAAACTGTTTCATCGAACATGCCTGGGAGAACTGAGATTCGGCCAGTGACCGGGCATTCGCCCCCATCGTCTGCAGTGACTGGCGATTTTGACTGGCGGCCCTCACGGCATTGGCGATCTCCGCAGGATTTCCCGGTGGTACCGTCAGGCCAACCTGATACTTCACAGTCAATTGATGGAGTTCACTCTCTGGGACGGCATTGGTCAGGTACGGCCGTCCTGAGGCGAGGATCCCGTAAAGCTTGCTCGGCATGAGGCACTGACTGAGCTCTTTGGTAAGCGGCACCAGATGCAGATCTGCGGCACTGAGGCTATGGGCCAACTCGGATTTCGGTTGATAATCAAAGAACTGCACATTCGTCAGGCTCCGGCTCTGGACCAGCGATTCCAACCTGGACTTTTGCGAGCCCTGGCCGACAAATGCAAACAGAATTTCAGGCATATCTTTCAGCAACTGTGCCGCTTCTAAGAACTCTTCAAGTCGCTGAGTCAGCCCGAGGTTTCCGGAATACATCACCAGAAATCGACTGCCGATCTGATGGCGTTGACGAAACAGATTGTCTTTTGGGATTGGAGCAATTTGCGATGTGTCCGCCCAGTTCGGTACGACATGAATGCGGTCTTCATGAATACGACCTTCAACAAGCAGTCGTTTCATGTCCTCGCTGAGTACAATCATGCGATCGCATTGTCGATAAATGGAAAACATGGACTCACGCAGCCGTCGAATCATCCAATTGTTCGGCACTTTGCCAAGTGCCACGGCCACATCGGGATAAATGTCCTGGAGATATCCGACCATGTGGCACCCGGTTCGTCGTTGCAGCCTTGCAGCCTCGAAGGGAAGCAGAAACGGGTCTGTTTCGAAGATGACGATGTCTGGTGCCGGGACTTTTCGGAGTTTTCTGCGTGTGGCACGGACGAATGACAGGTAGTTCAGACTCTTCGTCACGATGTGCCGCTTCGAGAACTGGCAGTGGTCGATGCGATGAATCGTCACATGACGATGGTGGCGGACCCGATCCCAGCCACCATCTGTTTCAGGATTGCTCAGTTGATTGGGCTTGCCGGCGACGACCGAGACGTCAAAGTCTGAACTCAGGTTTTCGCAGAGCTCCGTCAGCAACTGGCCCGTGGCTTCGATGTCTGGCCAGTATGACCGATTGAGAAACAGGAGTTTGGGCCTTTCCGGAACGTCCGCGGGCTCGTACGGAAAGGAATTTTCCTTCTGGATGCCGGGGGGGATGGGTTCAGGTTGCATAACAGGTGATTTCACAGGGTGAAAGCACCCTGCGCTTGCCTCCGAGGCCTTGTAACACTGCACGAGGAAACCGTTTCAAACACTTTTCCCCGAGATCAATTCCGCTGGGCTTTTGGACGTCGGACAGAGCCGCGCCACATTCTGATTACGTTGCGGGAATCTTCGTCAATCCGAATTGCTTGGTTGTGTCGACAAGCGCGCACTCCGTTCTTTTGGGTGCCAGCCCGGAATTGTGACGGTCTGTTTCGATCCGATACGAAGCCCTGATTTCTGAGTGAGATTCACTCATTGATCATCTGATTCGAGGTCCGTGATTTTAACAACGTCCTCGTAGATCCGAGCAAGAGTTTTCGGAGAATATGACCTGTTGCGTTGCGTGACTCAGCAGCGTTGTATTGACGAACGTGACTATGCCGAATGGATGGGTGTGGGGTAATCAGCCCATGTCTGAATCAATGCCATCAGGTGCCTTATCGGGATCTGGATTCACGATGTCAGCCGCATATGGCTCATACGCATCTTGCTTCCATCGCAATGGAATCGATTGATGTGGCACAGAGACGTTGAAAGGCCTGAGACAGAGATGCAGGAGTGGACGCGATGCAGAGGAACAGCACTGTGCGTGAGTGATTGACCTGAGAGCGAAAGACAGCAAGCCCGGTAAGAACCGGGCTCGCGTGGATCTTTTTGTCAGGTCAACCTTGAAAAGGCACTGGAACAATGAGGCCTCGGAGGGGGCAGGTCCTGCTGACCTGGACTGGTTGTTGGCCAGTCTCGGCGTCTCAGCAGGAGCCTCGCCATCCCTTTTCACAGGTTGCTAACCCAGAAGCTTCGCTGAAGACTCCTCGGCTGCCGGCGGCGAATCAGAGTGTTCGTCAGCGTAATACTCGCGACCGTCTTTGCTACCGTACTGACCATATTTGTAGTTGTAGTTCTTGTAGTAATACCGGTAGTCGGAATAACGGTAGTTCCCGTATCCATAAGCATCTCTTTCCTCCACGCCGTTCACGACGATGCCAGAGATCACGGCGCCGACATCCCGCAGTTGCTCGACGGTTCGCCGCCCGAGGTCTCGAGTGTGTCGACTGAGTCGCATGCAGACGATGACACCGTCGACCCTTGCGGCCACGCCACAGGGATCGGTGACCGCGAGGACTGGTGGAGTATCCACGATCACGTAGTCAAATTTTTGTCTGAGCACCTGCAGCATCTGGTCGAACTCCGGCCGGGCTAAAAGTTCCGCCGGATTCTTCGGACGTGTGCCACAGGGCAACACTGAAAAGTCTGGGATCTTCGATTCCTGAATGGCATCAGCAATTTCCGCTTTGCCGCGAAGTACATCGACGGCTCCAACGGTATTGTAAACCCCTGTCAGCTTATGAACTTTCGGACGTCGGAAGTCTGCCTCGACAAGGATCGTTTTCTTACCAGACTGGGCAAGCGACAATGCAAGATTCAGAGCCAGTGTGGATTTGCCATCCCCTGCGGCCGGACTGGTCACAGAGAGGACCCGATGACTTCCACCGGTCACACTGAAGCAGATGGCAGTGCGGACAGCTCGGTAAGCTTCTGCAGGCCGCGACCTTGGAAGGTGTACCGACACTGCAGTTTTGTCCATTGGACTTTCAGATGAGACCGACTTCAGACGTTGTTCTGTGATAAATGGAATGTGCCCGATGATCGGGACCCCGAACTCTCGGATAATGTCTTCCGGCTTTCGGAAACTTCGGTCCGCCATTTCCACAAGGTATCCGAGGACGAGACCAGCAAATGCTCCAAGAAATCCACCGAGTCCAATAAACTGGGAAATCACGGGGTAAATCAGATAGCCGTGTACAGCCGGTGACAAAACCTGAGCCGTCACGCCTCCCATGCCCTCGCTGACCTGCATCGAACTGATTTTTAGTGTGAGTTCATCAAACAGTTTATCAAGACGATCTCGTTCTTTTCTGAGTCTTGCGTCCTCCAGTTCTTCGATCATGAGGTTCCTTGCGGACTCATCCTCTCGCTGGGCAAGCAACTGCATTTCTTCCTGTTGTTTTTCCAACACCAGCAGATTTTGACGGAGGGACTGAAGATACACGACCAGGAAGTCCAGCGGAGCATTCTGCTGCGCACTGGCATCTTCACCAGACTGATGTTCATCAGCACCCATCATTTCCATGAAGTGCTTTCGAGTCAGGTCAATCTGCAAATCCAGTTCCCGCAGTTTTGGATGGTCTGGTCCGAGTTGTGCGGCCTTGATGGATCGCTCCTGAATCATGGGGAAGAGAATCTGGGCCATGCTCTTCGCACTGTTTGCAGATTCATTTGCTGCCTGAGTTGACGTGGCTGAAACTGCCGCATTTTCTGCCTCTTTGCCAATCATCAACAAGATGGCTTCTCGCTCACCGCCTCGACTCAGTGCTGCCTCAAGCTGAGCCAGTTCAGCGCGAAGTTCTGTTTTCTTGACTTCAAATTCGTGAACCTTGTCGAATGCCTGCCTGGCCCTCGCGCGGAAGGGGTTTTCTCCGTCGGCTGAGAGCTTGGATTTTCCGCGAAACTCACTGTACTGCTTTTCCGCATCACTAAACTTCTCGTGAAAGTCATCGCGGGCGGATACCAGAATGTCTCGAACTTCCTGAGCTGCGTCCTTGTAATTCCCTTTCTGAGCCAGCACGTACTCTTCCGCAGCCGCCTGGGCAATTCGACGAATCTCTGTAGGATCCGATCCGACCACTGAGATCAGGACGATATTCTTGCCGGCGGCCTTCGTCGTGATCATTCCTGCCATGGTTCGTACTGCGTCTTCTTCCGATAATCCACGAAGCAACGCCAGTTCGCTCAATCCATGATTTTTGTAGGCTGCGGTCAACGTCTTTGGACTTCGGATGACAAAGTCGGCATCGGCCAGATCGTTCTCTGCCATGCGTGACTCAATTTGCGAATCCGTAACTCGATGAATCACCTGAACCTGTGCATCCGAGCGATACTGAGGAATCTGGCGGTTGAACATCATGTAGCCGATCCCAACCCCGATCATTGCAAGGACAATGACAAAGGCTTTTCGGCGTTTGAGAAAACCTACGAGGTCCAAACCTTCATTCTGATCCTCCGTCGGCATCTGCTGGACGAGGGAATGTTCGTAGGGCATGCTTGGCACGGCTTAAACTCCATGTACGAAAAAACGGCGGGCTTCCTGAAAGCTCCCGCGACTTGCTGTCAAAGTCATATTTTGAGACGGATTTGAAGCACAATCCACAACAGGCTCGACAAATCAGTTAGTTACCACAAATCCCTTGTATCGCGAAAAGTTTGGGTTGCCTGGGAGGGATGGATGTTTCGCGTCAACTTCGTGATTTCCCTGATGGTCATTTGTTTCAAAAAATCAATGTTCAGCCTTTTCTGAACAGTCCAAACGGCTCAATTTTTTGTTCCGGCTGGCTTCGGCGGTAAACGGATCAGACGCTTGAGGGCTTTCTCGGTCTCTTCCGAGTCCCCCGCAAGACTTCGGATGCGTAACCATTCATTATACGCCTGTTCATTTTCGCCGGACGTTTCGAGGATTCGAGCAAGAAATTTGCGAATTTCGATATTCGTTGGATCCGAAGCCAATTGCTCGTTCAGAAACTCGGCGGCGACGTCCGGTTTGTTCATTCCGATGAGTTGGTTCGCTCTCAGTTGCATCCGGGCCGCGGTCATTTTTCTGCCGGGCTGCCATCGCGATTCCGCAAGTTCGAACAACTGTTGCTGCAGCGGTGGATTGACGCGACACTGAAGTGCGGCTGATGCCGCCGATTCCCATGTGGTGGGTGCGAAGTGCTGAAGTGCCGAATCAATGCCAGTGCGTCCGGACACTTCCATCAGGATGGCTCCTCGAACGGTTTCCGAAGCACGGAGTGCCTGTTGCCACAGTTCACTCCCCTCCCCTGTCCAACCGGCCCGCGTCAAAAAGTAACCGAGCACGAACAGATTCTGAGCGGCATGGGGCTCCGAGAATCTGGCGAGCTGAGTAAATTCGCGGACGATTGCCTCATCTCTCAGCAGCAGACCGTAAAGACTGACGTTGGGAGCGATTGACAGCATTAATGGATGACGATGAAGGCACTTTCGAGCGGCGTCGAACCAATCTTTCTGCTTCAATGTCTGTCGAATCTCTGTCAATGACTGCTCTTTGATTTGCTGAGGAGTTTCGGGAGTTGTTATTTGCAGCAAGAGAGCGGTCGGAGTGACTCTGGAAAGAAGATTCGTCTGTTGATCGAAGCTGAGTGGCTGATTCTGCTGTCTGCAGATCTGATGCACGAGATCACGCTGATGAAGCAGAGCACACAGCAAGATCCACCGTCTTTGATATTCCGGATCATCGTGCTGACGCGTGACATGAGACTCCAGCCCGGACAGCAGTTGGTCACCTGACTCAGTCAGGGTTTTCATATCGGGCCGATCGAGTAGTCGTTCCACATCAGGGACTGATTCGTAGGCATGAACAGATCCGACGGCGTCCTGGATCAGACTGGCTGAAACCCCCGCGACACAGATCCATAGAACAACTCGAACTGCGATGAGCCGAAAGGAGCCTGCGACGACCCCTTCTGTGGACGACAGGGGTGATTCGGGTGACGTCAGGTTCGTGGATTCCGCTGCTGAAAGACACGAAAGCAAAAGTATGGTTGCCCCGGAGACGGAGGGCAGAGAAATGCCGTAGTCAAAAAACGAGGCTCCGGCAATGGCCACCATCGCGCATGCAGACGCGCTGCCGAGCCATCGTCTGTAATACAGGTTTCGGGTTTTCTTTTGATTTCTTTCCGAGCGAAACTGGCGAACCAGCATTTGCAGTGTCAGGATCGCAAAGAACACGAGGCATGCAGCGCCCAGAAAGCCGGACTCTACGATTAACTCAACGTACTGATTGTCTGCCCGTTGAAACCACTTCCCGGTGAAGTGTCGCTGATACGGCAGAGTGCCGAAGCGATACGCTCCGAGGCCGGAGCCGAGGATCGGAAAATCGAAACATGATTGAAGTGAATCGGACCAGTGCAGCAGGCGTCCCGTGGACTCAGAGACCGGATCTTTCAGTGTTCGAAGTTCGGACAGGACGATCGTGTCCAGTTCAAAGAGCAGCATCAGGCCTCCTGCCAGAATCACCAGTGCGGCGACCAGAAGTATGGTCGTCGTCCAGTAACCCGAGCGAAGCCGTGTCAGGGCAAAGGCGGCTACACCGAGGCATCCCGCGACAATCCCGGCCCGCGACAGTGTTGCCGAAATCGCGGCGATCAGGATGATTGTGCCACTCAGTGTGATGATCTGAAGGGACGACATGGAGCTTACTGCCCCCAGCAGATCAGCCCACCAGAGCCAGAAGCGTTCCGTCACGGATGCCCAGCGTCTGGACTGACGAATGGAGTTTCGGGATTCTTCTGGTCGAAATGAGGCAACACCACAAAGGAACAGGCTGCAGGCGAGGCATACCGAAAGCCACCCCGCCGCATTATTCGGATTCACGAAGCAGCCAAACGGCGTGGTATTGCTGATCTTCCAGTGGTTGCCGATGACAACCTCTTTGCTGCCGAACTGCTGTGACAGTGCCAGGGCGGCCATGAAGACACCGCTGGTCGTCAGGATCGAGAGTGCGATGGTGAGGTGTCTAGCGGTTCGAACGGACTCGTAGACCACAAAAACCAGCAGCGCCAGGGACAGGAGTTGTGAGATTGCTCGACGGGTTTCCGAAGGAGACGAGGTTTGTGGATGCGTGGGTGTGCTCAGTTCGCGTGGCAAAAACTCAGCGGCTTCCGAGACCACCGCATGGTCCATCTGAGTGGCGACGTGTGCGTAGCGAGGCAGTAATTGCATGCCGCCGATCAGTGCGAGGCCGAGAATCGGCAGGCAGATGACTGGAAATCCTGCCTGAGGCTTCCGATCGATCAGCATGCCCAGCAGGGCGAGTACGGACGACACAATCGCCCCGATCTGAAGACAGGCTCGAGCGTGTGGAATCGCGCCGCCGAGGAGCCACGGTGTGATGGCCACGGTGATCGAGGCCGTGATCAGGCTGAGGCTTCTCAGACCGTGTGAAACAAATCCCGCAGGCTGTGGTTCGGCCTGATCAAAGCCTGTCATCGATGGGTTACTGAACATGACGCATTCCGAAGCTGAGTTCAATCACCGGTGCGTTGGTGGTGTCCAGAAGTCCGTGAAGCGTCGCAACTTCAATTGGTCGCATTTTCCGCCAGCTTTGGCAGCTGAAGTCGGGTGGTCGAATCCCGGAGAGACTCCACCGGTTTCGGGGCTCGAATCTGCTGAATGATGTCTCGGAGTTCGTCATCGAATGGCCGCAGTCCCTCCGCGATGGCCGTCATCCAGTCGCAGAACGAACCTTCGCCCGCGTTTCCGATCAGGCGAACATATCCCGCCCGGATCCCATCCACAATCAGCGGAATATCCGAACGCCAGGCTTCATGGTGTTCAACGGATGATCGAGTTCTCCATGTGCCGTGATATTCTTCCCCGAGGCTTGGAAGGTTGATCATCAGGTCCACTCCGTCGAGCTCATACAGTTCTGCGAATTCCGTCAGCGTCAACCACAGCCCTTCCCACCTCAGCTTGCCGTGCAGTTGAACCTGCTCATGGTGCAGAACGGGACGCTCCCCCTCCGGTCTCCGCAGCAGTGAACCAGCAAACCGTCGCACACGATTGGTCAGCAGATTGAGTTCCGCATGTCCGAACGAACGCGTAATCACCAGCAGTGCGATGGCCGTAAGAACCGCTGCAAGAGCGATGAGTTCGTTTCCGAACGCGGCCGCAGCAATTGCTCCGGACCCAGTCAGTGCACAGAGTGCACCGACAACGAGGAGCAGTCGGCTTCCGGTGTGGCCCTGGCGAGTCAGGCAATGATGCAGATGACCTCTGTCCGTTGCATAAATACTGCGTCCGGTCAGCCGCCGCCGAACAATCGCCATCAAGACATCAAAGATCGGGATGGCCCAGATTGCGGTGGGCATGATCAGAGCCGCTGCGGCATACTGCTTCAAAGAACACTTCAGGGCCACACAGCCGAGGATCAGCCCGATCAGCATGCTGCCAGAGTCACCGAGGAACATCTTCGCGGGAGGAAAGTTATACAGCAGGAATCCGCAAAGAGCACCCGCCAGCGCCAGAGAGATTAACAGGCCGTCCGGTCGACCGCCCAGAATGTATGTCACCGCCGCCACAGACAAACTGAGCACAATACCGGTCGTGCTGGCGAGGCCATCGACTCCGTCAATCAGATTGAGCGCGTTGATGGCTCCGAGAATCCAGAAAATGGTGATCAGAGGAGAGATATCGCCGAATTCAACGGGAATCCCAAACACTTCGATTCGACGAAGAATGATGCCTGAGGGAACCATGATCACCGCGGCCAGAAACTGACCCGCCAGTTTCTGCCTGCCACGCAATTTGAAGCGGTCGTCAAGAATGCCGACCAGAACAATCACCGCGGCGGCCGAGGCGAGGCACACGAGGAATCGAAAGTCTCCCTTCGTGCTGAACAACACTTCTGGGAAGGCAAACAGTGTTGCTGCCAGTGACGCAACAATCGCGATGGACAGCGTGGGGCCGCCAGTCAGAGGAACCGCTGTGGAGTGAAGTTTTCTGTGACCATCCGGCTGGTCCACAACACCAAATCTTCTCGCGACAGCAGCGACGATCGGCGCGGCTGTCGCGGCGGTTGCAGCCGCCGTGAAAAATGCGAGAAAACTGGGATGGAAGAAGGACACAAGGATTCCAGATTAGTCATCCAAACCAAGAAACCCAGCAGACGCCCGGAGCGGGTTGTTCCGTGGGTGCTGGCACCCATCTGCTGAAGATCCGAGCGAAGGGGATCGGATCGTGGAGCGACCGTGAAGCAAAATCCCTGCCGGACCGATTCGTTCGCGTCTTTTTTGCCACCTGAAACCGATTCAACAGCGGAAAACACGATGTTTTTAAGGTAAAAATTCTTTGGAACAATCTTGTCGCCCATCATGGTGCGACGTCGCAACCTGTTGCAAGCGTGCAATCGTTGATTCACAAAAAACTCACTTGATGCCTAAAGGCGACAAAGTCAGCGCCGCCAGACGGCAACATGAGATATGGGTCTTTTGTACACTTGCCTGGGCATCCTGTTCGAGTCGCAAGGTGTGACGCTGGATGAACGTGGGCGCCGCTTGAAGCGTCATACTGCAGTTCTGGTTTTGAAGTCGCTGGCGTCCGGGCAAGCGAGGATCGACGTGGCAAGGTGTGCTGACATAGCGTTTGATCGGGCCTCATGGGTCTCATCAGCCCGGAGCGTCAGCCTCCAGCGGAGCCGTTGCAACTTGAGCTTGTGTGTTGATCCTGAGTTCGTAAGATCTGTATCAAACTCCGTGCTTCCGAAAGACTGTTGCGGCCTCGAGCGTTGGCTAAAAAAATGACGGCAGTCCCCGACTCTCTTACCGACGACGCCTTCATTGACGAATTCCTTCAGGGGACCAGCCGCACCTTCGCGCTCGCCATCCCTCTTTTGGAACCCGTTCGTCGACGGCAGGTTGGTCTGAGCTATCTGCTGTTCCGGGTCGCCGACAGTATCGAAGACGCTCCAGAGACAGATGCACTGACGAAAAAGGCGCTGCTTCGATCTCTGAAATCCTGCCTTGGAAGGGATGTGACCGAGGCACAAAATCGCCTTCCGTCCCTGGGTGATCAGATTCCCGATTTGAGCGGACTGTGGCCCGTCCATAGTGCAACGGGCAGGCTGTTGATTGAACTTCCAAGGCTGATGGACATCTTCAGTCAATTCCCAACGTCTGTTGTACACGCGATCAGGAAAGCTCTCACATCCACCGCATCGGGCATGATCGGATTCATCGATGCAACAGCTGAGTCACCGAATCAGATTCAGATCCGAACGCTCAGCGATCTGAAGCTCTACTGTTACGCAGTGGCCGGAATTGTGGGAGAGTTGTTGACGGATATCTTCGTGTTTCATCATGCGTCCGGACTGACGGTGCATCCTGATCTGCGGTCACTTTCGACGGGCTTTGGTGAGTTCCTGCAGCTGATCAATATCCTCAAAGATACACGTGTCGATGCGGCCGGAGGCCGGGTGTTTATTCCCATTGAGGCGTCGCGTGAAAGCGTTGAGGATCTGGCATTGCAAGGCCGTCAGGATGCGATGATGTACATAAGTATCCTTGAGAAGAGTGATTTTCCGGCGGATGTGATTGTGTTCTGCCGCTTCCTGTTCCTGCTGGCGGACCGGTCGCTGCAAAGACTTCGCGACGGCGGGGCTGGCAGCAAATTGACGCGTCAGGAAGTGCAGCAACTGCTGATCGATGTGAGATCAGAGGCCACCGTTATGCCGGCCTGACACGCGGCAGCGATCTGCTGAACGTGACCGGTATGGTCGAAGTGAGCCGGAATGTCAGGATTGACGGAGGCGGATTCCGGCTGTTCGGACTCATGTTGTGCCACTTTGTCAAAGAGGGCATAATTTGGAGAGACCGTACAACTTTCCGAGGTGACAGGAAGCGTCATGGCAAGGATGCCAGCGAACAGGAAGAAAGTCTGCATTATTGGTGCGGGGCCGGGTGGTTTGGCGAATGCCATGCTGATGGCTCAGGCTGGTGCGGACGTAACCGTATATGAGCGGGCAGATCGTGTTGGTGGTCGCTGCGCGGCGATTGAAGCCGACGGATTTCGCTTTGACACCGGACCAACTTTTTTCCTTTACCCGCGAGTGCTCGAAGAGATTTTTCAGTCTGTCGGCCGCAATCTCTGGCGCGATGTTCCGATGACGCGACTGGATCCTCAGTACCGACTGGAGTTTGGTGCGGGAGGGCGGATTGATGCGACTCCGGATCTGGATCGCATGCGAACCGAGATTGCTCGTATCGCCCCGCAGGATGCCGATTCGTTTGTGCGTTTCATGAACGAGAATCGGGTGAAGCTGGAACGCTTCCGGCCGATTCTTGAATCGCCATTCGGCAGCATGCTGGATCTGTTACGGCCATCAGTCCTCAAGGCTGTTCCGTGGGTCCGTCCGTGGCAATCTGTTGCGGGTGACCTGAGTCGGCACTTTTCTGATCCTCGTCTGATCACGGCATTTTCCTTTCAGTCCAAGTATCTGGGCATGTCTCCATTTCAGTGCCCGAGTCTGTTTACCATTCTGGCGTTTCTTGAATACGAATATGGTGTCTTTCATCCGCATGGAGGATGCGCGGCCGTCAGCGAGAAAATGGCCGAGATTGCCTGCGATATGGGTGTGGAAGTTCGCCTGAACGAGCCCGTGGAGCAATTGCATTTCGAAGGTCGCAAAGCCGTTGGGCTCAGAACGCACCGCGGTGATCAGGCGTTTGATTCTCTGGTGATCAACGCAGACTTCGCTCAGGCTATGAAGTCGCTTGTGCCAGACCGGCTGCGGAAGTCATGGAACAACCAGAAGCTGGATCGCAGCAAGTACTCCTGCTCCACGTTCATGATGTATCTGGGTATTGAAGGACGGTATGACCATCTGCCCCATCACACCATCTACATCGCGAAGGACTACGAGCGCAATCTGGATGAGATCGATCGTCTGAAGATCCTTTCTGAGGATCCGTCAGTCTACATTCAGAATGCCGGTGTCACTGACAATTCGCTCGCTCCCGAAGGCATGAGCACTCTGTATGTTCTGGCTCCGGTCACGAATCACAGCCCGCATGTGGACTGGAAGTCACAGACTTCGATGTTTCGAAATCGTGTTCTGCAGCAGATGGCAAAGCTCGGACTTCGCGACGTCGAAAAACGCATTCGGTTTGAAAAGATTGTTACGCCGGATGACTGGCAGAATACGTATCAGGTGTTTCGCGGTGCCACGTTCAATCTGGCGCACAATCTGGGCCAGATGCTGCATGCCCGGCCCGGGAATCATTTCCGAGATCTCGAACAGGTCTACCTCGTCGGCGGTGGCACACATCCGGGCAGCGGCCTGCCGGTGATTTACGAGTCCGCTCGCATCTCAGCCCGAATCATGTGTGATGCGTTGCGACTGCAGTTTCCGGAAGCATCTTCGTCTCAGGCCACCGTGCCGGTGGCCTTGCCTGTTCAGCGGAGGGCCGCATGAAGGGTCCATCGCTTCTGGATACGAAGCAAAAGGCTGCAAATCTGCAACTGCGACTGCATACGGTGGATCATGACAGTGACACGTCATCCCGGGTGGCGGCTGATCACAAGCCTGCCGATGTTGTCAGATCTCAGTGCCATGCGGCACAACGTGCCCGCACTGCGTGGGCAGCTGTACCTCTGAAGCGTCGATTGACGATCCTGAAGAACCTGCGACTGAAAATTGCCGAGAATCCTCGTGCAATGGCCAGGTTGGTTGATCGTGAAAACGAGGCTGAAACACTCGCGGCCGAAGTCCTGCCGCTGCTTGATGCCTGTCGGTTTCTGGAAACTGAGGCGTCTCGAATTCTTCGCGAGAACCCGGTCGGCCGTCGTGGGCGTCCCATGTGGCTGTGGGGAAACTCGGTCGTTCTGCGGCCGGAGCCTCTGGGTGTGGTCCTGATCATCGGTCCGTCGAACTATCCGTTGATGCTTCCCGGAATCCAGGCACTGCAGGCGGTTGCCTCAGGAAATGTGGTCCTGATCAAGCCTGCCGCTAATTGCTCGCAATCTATGCAAGCGCTGGTTTCGATGGCTGTTGACGCGGGGCTTCCTGAGGGTGTCATTCAACTGCTGCCGGAATCTCCGGAAGCGGCGGTGGAAGCGATTCACTGCGGAGTGAACAAAGTCTTTCTCACCGGATCAGCGAATACTGGCAGAGCCGTGAGTCGTGTGCTTGCGGAATCAGCAACCCCAGCGGTGATGGAGCTTTCCGGCTGTGATGCGGTCTTCGTTCTGGACGACGCCGACCTGAATCTGGTCTGCGACTGTCTGCTGTTCGGACTGACACTGAACAAAAGCCAGACATGTATGGCTCCTCGGCGCGTTTTTGCAAAGCACCATCAGGTCGATGAGATCCTGCGACGTCTGACAGTGAAACTGACCGCACGAGCGGGCGGGCGGGATCTGACGAACAATGACTCCACGCGTGCCGCAGGTTTTGCCGCGACAACGATTCGAGAAGCGATGTCTGATGGTGCGGAACTGGTTTTGGGTTCCCTGACTCAGACAAGTCCCTCGGAGTTTTCAGGAGTCGCCATCCTCGACCATGTGACCGCGGACATGTCGATTGCTCAAGCTGACATCTTTGCTCCGGTGCTGTCGTTGATTCGAGTGGAGTCCAGTGAGCAGTCCCTGCAAGAGAATCTGAAATGCCCCTACGCATTGAGTGCCGCGGTGTTTGGATCCTCAGCCCGGTGTCAGCAGTTTGCTCGCCGTATCCCTGCAGGATGCATTGTGATTAATGACATCATCGTGCCGACCGCAGATCCGCGAGTTCCGTTCGGTGGTCGGGGAATGAGCGGATACGGGATGACTCGTGGTGCAGCGGGATTGCTGGAAATGACTCAGCTCAAAGCCATTGTCACGACTCGCCGCTGGTTCAAGCCGCATTTGCATTCACCAACCGCTGCGGACTCAGCTGTCATGGAACAGCTCATTCGTCTGGAGCATGCCGCACATCCCCTGCAGTCTCTGCTGGCAGTGCCCGGAATGATCAGGGCGACCATAAAACAGCAGAAAATCCGGCGAAATGAGCGTCGCGAGTAGAACAGAAACAATGCGCGTCGATAGAGCGACAGGTGTGCCGTATGCCCGTTGTTCCGTCGACGGGAAAGTGAATTTCGATTTTTCGAAGGAACCTCCTCATGAAAACTCCATCAGACGTCATTGTGATCGGCAGTGGACTGGCCGGCCTTGCGTCAGCGTGTACGCTGGCCGCTCGAGGATATGCGGTTACTGTGGTGGAAAAAAATGAATGGCTTGGCGGAAAAGCGGCGCTGCTGGAAGACAAGGGTTACCGCTTTGATATGGGGCCGACAATCCTGACGTTGCCTTCAGTCCTTCGGCGAGTCTTTACGGAAGCCGGTCGGAAACTCGAAGACTACCTGGACATGGTTCGTCTCGACCCGCAGTGGCGATGTTTCTTCGAAGACGGAACGCAATTTGATCTGGTCGAATCGCTGACGGAAATGAAGAGTCGTCTGCGTGACTTCACGGGAAGTGAGACGACCGGTCACGGGTACGAAAAGTTCATGGCGATCTCAAAAAAGCTTGACGAGGTTTCACAGAAATTCTTCTTCTGGAAGAGTGTTGGTGGAATTGCCGACACGATGAACGTCAAACAGTCTTTCTCTCTGGACGTGCTGCGAGATGTGTTGAGTCTACGATTTGGTCGCACTGTTTCCGGATTGGTTCGGTCTCACATCCCGGACGCTCGGATTGCTCAGATGATCGACCATTTCACTCAGTATGTGGGGTCGTCTCCAGAAGCATCGCCAGCCGTCCTCTGCGGAATCGCCCACATGCAGACGGATGAGGGAATCTGGTATCCGATGGGTGGAACTCGAGCGGTTCCCGAAGCGCTCGTTCGACTGGGGCGGGAATTGGGTGTGAATTATATCACGGGACATCAGGTCCGATCGATTGATTCGCAGTCAGGTCGCGTTGCCGGAGTGACACTGGACAATGGCGAAGTGCTGAAAGCGGCAACTGTCGTCTCAAATTCTGACTGCGTGCGAACCTGCGAGGAACTGTTGCCGAAGAAGGTAGCCGAGAGGTTCATGTCGAGACGCAGGTTCGAGGCGGCGTGTTCCGGAGTCGTCCTGTATCTTGGTCTGCGCAAAAAGTACGATCACATTCTGCATCACAACTTTGTTTTCAGCCGGGATCCGCATGTGGAATTCAGTGAGATCTACGGCAAGGGTGAGCCAGCGGCTGATCCTACGTGCTATGTCTGTGCACCGTCACTCTCCGGGGACAGAGTGGCACCCGGAAACGGCGAGGCATTATATGTTCTTGTTCATACTCCGTATCTTCGCCGGCACCATGACTGGAGCAGGATGCTCCCGGCTTACCGTAATGTCATTATTCGAAAGCTGAAAACCACTGCCGGAATGGAAGACATCGAAGACCGCATTGAAGTTGAGCACAGCTTAACTCCGGCTGACATTCATCGCCGTTATCATGTGCTCAACGGTGCCATCTATGGACTGGCGAGTCATGGCCGATTCATGGGGGCCTTCAAGCCCGCGAATCGTGTGTCAGAAATGAAGGGATTGTATCTTGCCGGTGGTTCGGCTCACCCCGGTCCGGGTATGCCGATGGTGATGATGTCCGGCTGGATTGCTGCGGATACGGTCGATCAGGATCTGCAGGCCTCAGGGACGAGGGACGATCGGCGTGTGCACGGAAAAGCGGCATGACCTGACGCTGTGATCGTCCCGGGTGTCGGGAATTCTGTCATCCCGCAGCGTTGATCGGCGACAGCATGGGTGTCCAATTCCGGCTGAAGCCGAGAGTACAAACAGAATTGTGATTCAGTCACGATTCGCATCCCGTCGGCGGAGCGACGGGTGTACGGCACGCCTGTCGCTCCGCCGACGGGGGTTCTTTTCTCGCGCGGAACTGACATGTCCTGTCTACTGTCCAGGATTCTGAGCTGGGGCTTTCGCAGGTACGTGCGTCGTTTTGTGCGAAAGAACTTCAATGCTGTTCGAGTTGCCGGTCAGGAGCAACTGAGCCAGCTTCCTGACATGCCGATCGTGTGCTTCATCAATCATCCCGGCTGGTGGGATCCGATGACCGGCGTCTTGATGACGGATCTGCTTTTTCCCGGTCGTCGATTCGCGGCTCCTATGGATGCTGACGCTCTGAAAAGATATCCGATTCTGGAGCGGTTGGGCTTTTTTCCAGTGGAACGAGAATCAGCAAGCGGAGCAAAGGAGTTTCTGCGTCGTAGCCGCGACCTCATGAAAGATTGGAAGACAATCCTGTGGCTGACTCCGACCGGGAAGTTTCACGATGTTCGCCAGCCGGCTCCGTTCATGAATGGACTCAGTCATCTCGTGGATGCCGAATTCCACGGGACGGCACTGCCGATGGCGATTGAGTATACATTCTGGAACGAACGCTCTCCTGAGATGCTCGTACGCTTTGGTACTCCGGTTGACTGTGCTGCTCTGCCGCCGGATCGTGATGCTCGCACTCGGGTGTTCGAGACATCGCTGGTGACTGCGCAGACGTTGCTGGCCGAACAGGCTATCGCTCGTGATGCTTCGAGGTTCACGACCCTGGCTGTCGGCAGAGCCGGAGTCGGAGGGCTGTATGATTTCTGGCGTCGCATGATGGCCGGTCTTCGCGGTCAACGTTTTCACGATCGACATGATGGAACATCGCTGGTTGCAGCGAGCGCCGTCAAAGGAGACATGATATGACAGTGACCGTGACATCGATCTGTGTCTGGGCCACGCTCTCAGTCAGCGTTGTGGTCTCTGTCATGTTTCTCATAAATCTGCTTTTCTTCCGCAGGTCGATTGCCATAGGCAATGCGTTTACGGCGGAAACTCGTGCAGAATTCCCGCACGTTTCGGTTCTGATTCCTGCCCGCAATGAAGCACTGCGCATTGGTTCCTTGCTGGAATCGGTGCTTGCCAGCGAAGGCGTGTCCTGCGATCTGTGTGTGCTGGACGATGAAAGTCAGGACGGAACCGATGCCATCGTTGAGACCTTTGCGAAACGATTTGACAACGTGCGTCTGCTGAGAGGCACGCCTGTTCCGGCGGGCTGGAGTGGCAAGCAGTTTGCCTGTTTTCAGCTGGCTCAGCAGGCAAAGTATGAGGAAATGGTTTTTCTCGACGCGGATGTAGCGCTCTCAAAAGATGGACTGCGTCGAGCCGTCACGCATCGCCGACAAACTCGCGCAGACCTGCTCAGCGGGTTTCCTCGACAGCAGGTTATTACCGCAGGTGAGCAGATGCTGATTCCTCTGATTCACGTGATTCTGCTCTGCTTTCTGCCGTTCGCTCTGATGCGATGGACTCGCATGACGGGAGCGGCCGCTGGCTGCGGACAGTTCTTTCTGACGACAAAGACCGCTTACCAGCAAAGCGGAGGACATGGTTCCATTCGTCAGTCATTGCACGATGGCATCATGCTGCCTCGAGCGTATCGCAGGGCGGGCCTGAAGACCGATCTGTTTGATGCCTCGGATGTGGCTCAGTGTCGTATGTATACATCGTTTTCGGAGACGTGGTCTGGGCTGATGAAGAACGCCACCGAAGGATTCGCGAAGCTGCCACTGCTGCCGGTCATGACAGTGATTATGGTCCTGGCATTTGTGTGTCCTCTGCTGTTTGCCTCCGCTCTGTTACTGAACCTGATCGGCAAAGATCTCGCAGTTCCTGTCATTACCGCCTGCGTCTTGAGCTATGTTCCTCGGATTCTGTGCTGTCTGAAGTTCGACCGCGCGTGGCTGGCCTGTATTCTGAATCCCGTTTCGATCGTTCTGTTTCTGATGATTCAGTGGATGGCACTGATCCGCAAGTCCCAGGGCAAGGGTGTGCAGTGGCG
>JBKDRW010000527.1:0-13047 GCA_046341255.1 Planctomycetota bacterium | reverse complement strand
GCCTTAAGCAACAGGTCTCCGAAACAGTGAAGGTGCTGCACGGTGTGGTTCATTCAGTTGCCTTCGCGGACTACTCCGCCGGCTGGTTGCCGTTTCATCAGACCCCTCGAGCTGCATTCCTTCAGGCGGTGAACATCTCCTGCTATTCCCTCATCGCTCTGGCGGACTCGTTCCGTGATCTGCTCGATCCTGAAACGGCCAGTGTGGTAACGATCTCCATCTCAACGACAAGAATGGCCGCCGAAAACTATGGCTACATGGCTCCCGTGAAAGCGGCGCTGGATTCATCCATCTGCTTTCTTGCCAAGTCTTTCTCGAAGTTTTCCAAAGTGCGTTTCAACGCGGTCAATCCAGGGTTGTTGAAAACATCCGCATCGGCCGGCATTCCCGGTTACGTCGACAGTTATCTGTTCGCCGAAACAGCGACACTTCGAAAACAGGCCGTGCAGACAGAGGAAGTGGGTAATACCGTGGCATTCCTGCTGAGCCCACGCTCATCCGGCATCAATGCTCAGGGGATTGTGATCGACGCTGGCATGGGCATCAATTATTTCGACGATGAACTGGTCCGAAGACCATCTCCCCGTTCATGACTGAGGCTGCCGCAGGGCTTGCTTGCAGAATTCGCCCATTCAGGATTCAACACGAAACAGATGATCGAGACCACTTCGACCTCACCTGAGTCAGCTACTTCGATTCCGCTCTTAACTTTTCCACGACGGCCATAATGGCTTTACTGTCTTCCGCGGCCACCACCATCGTGTTCCTCGCAGCAATTCGGCCGTCCTTACCAATGACGAACGTCCAGCGCCTGGCGGTCACCGATCGTGTGAGCAACTCTTCCTTGCCATCGATCGTGGCCTTGACCGTCTTTTCTTCCCGGGTCACCGGCACGCCAAACACTTCAGCGACCTTTCCGTCAACATCGGCCAGCAACGTGAAGTTGAGATCATGAGCCCTGCGGAAGAGCTGATGATTGCGCACGGAATCTCCACTGACTCCCACAACTTCGACATCGGCCTCTTTCAGTTTTGAGAGATCATTGCGAAACGCACAGGCTTGCTTCGTACAGCCTCCCGTCATATCGGCAGGATAGAAATAGACAACGACAATCTTCCGGCCAACATGTTCTGTTGATTTCCAGAGCTTGTCGTTTTCATCCTGTGCCTGAAATTCAGGCGCAGCATCACCCACTTCAAGATCCACCGGAGCCCCATGGACAGGAGCCGTCCAGCCTGATGAAAACATCATCATGAGAAGGATGAGTGAGGCCATGGCGTTTCGAGGAGTTCGCATATCAAGACCTTTCAGATGAGTCAGAACCTGACGATGAAATGTCCGGGGCGATGCAACACGGACAACATTTGTTTTCCGGTGCCTCACAGACACATCATTCCTTGCCGGAATAATCGAGCGTTACAAAACGGCGTTCGAAACTGATCGTTATCCGCTTCTTCTCAGTATCAACGTGCATCCAGTGCTCGTTGAGCGTGACTCCGATATCATGGCTGGAAAACAAGTCTTCGCCGGTGTGCACATCAACGACCTGAACACCATAACGCACCTTTCGCAGTCCACTGGTCATTTCGCCCACACTTCCGCGTGACAACAGGACCAGTACCGGGGCATTGGGAATCATGGTCGCTCGTTCCGGGACCATCGTGCGAATGTGGCGAGGCTCAAGTTCACAATCCCAGCTCAGTCGA
The DNA here is from genome assembly GCA_046341255.1 of Planctomycetota bacterium. Taxonomy (GTDB): domain Bacteria; phylum Planctomycetota; class Planctomycetia; order Planctomycetales; family Planctomycetaceae; genus SXXK01. The sequence continues at coordinate 11,341 of JBKDRW010000527.1, read as the reverse complement.
AATGTTCCGGCATTCACAGCATACATTCGACCGGCGACATAGGTGGCATAATTGATAGGGTAGTCGCTCGGGTCAGGATCGGCCCCCGGAAGGATGATGAACTCGCCATGAGACTTTCTCAGCACGAGGTCAAATGCATTCTGCGATGGAGTCACCTCCAGATCGGCAAGAATCTTTCCTGAATCGATCTGGATCAGCATCAATCGCCTGCCTTCCGCAAGTACGGCGATGACGTCATCAATCGGGTTGGAAAACACGGCGTCTTCCGGGAGCCCGATTTCCCACTGGACTTGATCTGTCACGATATCTCGTGATTCCAGTTTCGATGCACCGTCGGTCAGACTGAACCGCACGCAGCTTTGCCCGTACATCACCACCCGCCAGATCGACTCGGTGCCAGCCTCGAGCTCAATCGTACGAACCGATGATCCGACGTTTGCAATCGCATCTCCCCACCATTCCGGCAGCCGTTGAAGATTCACCTGGGGTCCATCCAGCACACTGCGAACTTCAACCTGCCGCGCCTGCTCCGACAGCAGCAGAACCGAATCCCCATGACCCAGCAGCACGGTGTCGGGTGACAAACCATCCAGATGCCATAGCTCCATCCCGGACAATGAGGACAGCATCGTCAGCCGCCGACCACTCAGAATCGGAATCGTCCCCAGTCGAATGAGTCCCATCGGGAAGAACCCGGACGGTGTGGGAAAGTACTGCAGCACTCGCTCTGCCGGCGGCACGAAGCTCTGATAATTCGCCATATCTTCGTTCGACAACCGACTCGAAGGGAAGTCATTCCAGATCACTTTTGGCTGCTGATCGGGAGACACCTGGAAAGCGTCGATGGCGGTAATCATTTCACCTTCGCACAAAATCAGCAGATGGCCACTGGCAACAAACCACGCCCGCGCACTGAATTTTGGCTGAGCCATCAGTGGCATCGAAGACAACTGCAACTTCCAGCGAAGATGCCCGTCTGAATCGAAGGCCATGATCTGTTCTCCGCCCGCACCCTGTGCGGAGAAGTTTCGTACAAAGCTCCAGTCACGAAAGACACCCGGAGGTCCGTACAACGGGATGTTCTGATTCGGAACAGTCGAAGGCTGCGGTGATGTGGGCAGCATTGTTCGATCGTCGGACTCCACCACGACCGGAACTTCGGTCCAGACCGACCGAGCATGCAGATCAGGAACCTGATCCTGCCACTTTGCCAGTACGTCTTTTCGAGCAGCCGCATCGGCAATCTGAAACCGCAGACTGGACGCTGCCACCGGATCGACGGCAACATCCCGAACGAACGACTCAGCAGCATCGATCTGACCCGTCGTCAGCCATTTCTGCAATATTGAGTCCGCATTGGAGGAAACATCAATGCCTTCAGAAATCATCTGCAGGCGAATCTGCTCTCGAAGCATCTCGGCCCGAGGTTTCAGAAGTTCAGTCGTCTGGTCGGAAACCAGCGGCAACACCGTCTCATACAATCCGCAATTGATCAGGTCGGAAACAAACTGAACCTGTTCTTGCTCCGACGCAAGACCGGCAATCGCCTCCTGAGCCACTTGCTGCAATCGCACCGCCAGTTCCTGACGATCCGACGCAGACCGAGACATCAACGCATGACGGATACTCGCGACAATCACAGATGCTCGGCAACGATGGAGCAGGCCGAATGACGCTTGTTCCGATCGCCCATCCGGCAGACGCTGAATCTGATACGACACAGCTTCTGTCAATTCATCAATCGTCAGACTTCCGCTCTCACGAATCTCCCGAGCCTCCAGTTCCAGCATCATATCCTGAAATCGGCGTCCGTTGCCCTGCAACAGCCGTGCCGAAGCCCCGACATCCGGAAGGCTCATGCCAATCAATGAATGCACAAGTGATGGCACATCAAGGTCCTCATCACTTGCGTTGGCCAGCATGCGCACCCTCGGCAGCAGTGATCGGTATCTGGGGAAGTCTGACTGCATCGCACGCAGCATGACTTCCACGATCAGATTGCGAAGATCCGATGTTATGGGCTGCTTTTCGGACTCTTTTTCCAGCAGTTCAATCGCATCAGACAATTGTCCATTGAGCAACTGGTCAGTCACGCGATCAGCAAGAGTTGTCGGGTTGGAAATCGCCGGAAAGAAAGAGACCGATGTGACGCTCTGCATCAGCGTCCCGTCGGACGTTGTCAGAAGATTTCCTGCCGGACTGAAGGTCGGCAGCGGCTGACGGACCAAAAGATTTCCGGTTGTCAGATCAAACGTCAGAACAGCAGGATCACTCACTGGAACCTGGAGCAGCCGGCCATTGGACGACGTGGTTCCGACCACAATTCCATCCGTGATTGCCCTCGACCACATCTGATCTCCTGTGTCGAGCCGAAACGACGCGACCTGTTCGTTGCCAACCAGCACAACGGCCTCGTTCGTGACAGCTGCGATTCCATGAAAACCACTGCGGGCTGCTTTCCAGAGTTCTCGACCAGACGCGAGGTCGAGGCAATACAACTGATCGGAATCACGCGGGCTGACAAGAATGCGATCATTCACCACGCGAGGCAGCGAATCGATCCATCGAGAGTCCAGGTCAACACGAGCCGAGTCAAAGAAGTCGCGGCCACCGAACAGAACGTTGGCGTCGCCGCCCAGTTCCTGAGTACGGATGTTGGCACTGTAGCGAAAGACCCATCGCAGCGAATGATCCTCGGCCGAGACGGCGACGATTCGTTCATCGCAGGTCGGGCAGATCAAAAGCCCCTGAGCAAACGAGGGCATCAATCCGGCATGGGAACGCACAGGATGATCGGGCAGTTTGACGCGCGGAACCGTCAGGATCTGCGCTCTGGCGATCGACGGATTTCGCGGTCCTGCCGTCAGCGATGGTGCAGCAATCTGAATGAGAAATAAGCCTTCGCCACTCTCGGCCAGCACATACGTTCGTTCGCCCAGAACCAGTGGCGCACCAAGAAAATAAAAGCCGGACAGCAGGTTTCCTTTTCCTGCCGGCACCGCATTGACCTGAGTCTTGCCTCCGATTTCCCACAAAAACAAACCCGTTTTCACGTCATAGGCTCGGATCAAATTGGATGGAATCACCAGATTCTCGGCAGCACCAAAAGCAAACTGTGCACCATCTCCGGAGGTCGCTTCGTAACAGTCGTCGATAACAAACAGCGTGCGACCGCTGATCGACATCTGCGAAGAGGTATTGGTCCGGATCATGTTTGAAAAGAAGAGTCTCCACGGCTCCATAGATATCATGTAACTGAGCACGCTGTCTTCATCCACAACACCCGCGCCGCTTGCTCGCCGATCAAGCATGCTCCGGACGACGTTATCAGGACGAGTCACCTCCCAGATAAGTTCGCCGGACTTCTGACGAATTGCTCTGATTCCAAACGGCGTTCGAACAATGACCATGTCACCGTGGATCAACGGCTGAGGGGTCGGAATCAGGGTTCGATTTTCTGGAAGCATTCGAAGTAATTCACTCTCCAGATCCCTTCCGATCTCAACCAGAAGCGGGTTGTATTGCTCAGCATACATCACATCATTGACAGCAAATAACGGCGACGTCCACGCCGACTGCAAAGCTGGAGGCGTTCGATTCTGCAACCGTGAACGCCGATAATTTCCGCCCGGCTGAGTCCAAAACAAACTGGACGGATCTGCCACCGATTCCGCAGTATCAGCAGATTGCCTCTGCAGCCACTGAGAGAGCTCCTCTTCACTGCTGACGTCTGGTCGCTGAAAGTCACCGGCTGCCGCACCTGGCGGAATCCGCTTCAACGTATCTCGCGCATCTTCCGCCAGTCCCGCCCTCGCAAAACAGACTGCGAGCAGTGCCAGCCGCTCCGTCGATACCGGAGTATTGTCCAGCGCCGCCATTCGCTCCAGACGGCCAAGCAGCAGTGCCGCTTCCTGAAAATCACCACGATCTATACTCACTCGTGCCAGCATCTCGTAGCCCGTCTTTGCCGCCGGCAAAAACGAATATCGCAGACAACGCGTCCGAAGCTCCGGCAGATCGCCCGAGTTGATGGCATCAAAAATCTGCGACTCCGCGACCTCGAGATACTGATTTCGAAACTCCCTGCGAAACTCATTCGGAGCATCAACAAACAATCGTTCCAGCTGCGCTTTGCCGCCCGGCATTTCTTCTGTCTGGCCCGGCATCAACTGACGCACGTCGGCCCCTGCGGACAGCATCAACGGATCGCCCGCTTCGCACGATGCCTTCCACGCCGCGTCAAACTTTTCTGCGGCTTCCAGCCACTTCGATGCGGACATGGCTTCGCGAGTCTCCGCAATCAATTGCCGCAGACCACGCTCCTCCGCCTCAAGCGCTGGACCATCCTGAGCTGTCGCTGACGCGACAATCATCAACCCGCCCAGAATCCCTCCAAGCAATCCTGCAACCGAAATGCACAGTCGAGAAACTTTGTTTCGATGAACGTTCATATGACCATCCAGTGCCAGCCATCAGCTCGATGGATACTCGGAATTCCTGACCATAGCGTGAGTCTCCGAATTCAACTCCTCACGCCCGACCCCCGCCCCTCGTTCGTCCCTGTCCCTGACCATTGGTTCGCCATTGACGGGCAATTGTAACGCCCATAGATCCATGAACATGCAGCCGACACCACAAAACCGCGCGTCGTGAAATCGATCTCTGGCGGAAAATGATAGGCGATTTTCTCCTGAAGGTCTTCCATCGGAAGCCACTTGCCCTGGAGGAACCAACAAATCCCGAGGCAGACTTGTGACCACCAACAGCGAGAACATCGGATTGACCTCGAGAATTTCCGACGGACGACCATCCGTCGGGATTTCGGATGTCTTCGGAGCTCGCACTTTGGCAGTTCCGACGTCCCGTCCAGCCTGTGCTCACGCTGCATGACGTTTGAAACCCGCGTTCGGCCATCCACCATCTCGATGACCATGGGCTCTCAACGACAAAAATCCCGGAAAGGCCACTTCGCATCGAGGCAAGTGATTTCACAGAAAAAGGAACTAAGATCCAGCCGGAAAGCGTCACGCGAGGAGACTTTGCCGCACTTGTTACGGCCACCGAACCTCCAAATGAAAGTCGAATACCATGTCGGCCCCGGACCTCGACCAACTCAGTGCGTGGCAGTTTGAACTGCCGCCGGAACTCATCGCATCTCGACCTGCCACTGAACGCGACGGGGCGAGGCTGCTGGTGGTCGATCGAGTTCGTCAGTCCATCACCCACTCGTCGATTCGCGAGCTTCCTCAGTGGCTGCACCCAAACGACCTGCTGATCTTCAATAACACGCGCGTTCTTCCGGCAAGACTGTTTGGTCTTCGAGCTCAGACAGGCGGCAAGTGGGAGGGTCTTTACGTGGAGGAGGTGTCTCGAGGAGTATGGCATCTGCTGTGCGAGACTCGCGGTCGACTCCAGCCGAACGAAATCATCACAGTTTATCCGGCGTATGACGATCGACTGCACGCATCGGCAGGCAACGTCATGGACGAAGACCAGACTCCTTCGATTGCAACCACTGGCAGGGGCATTCCGGATTCATTCCCGCTGAGACTGCTCGAGAAACGAACGGACGGCGGATGGCTGGCTGAGCCACAGTCTCCGCAGACATCACTCGAGCTGCTGGAGAAATTCGGCTCGCTTCCGTTGCCGCCGTACATGGGACGGAAACGTGCCGATTCCGAAGATCAAGTGCGATATCAGACCGCATTCGCCACCGAGCCCGGGGCCGTGGCAGCCCCGACGGCAGGACTGCATTTCACACCGGAACTTCTGGCGGAGTGCGAGTCTCGTGGAATCTCACGAACCGAAGTGACGCTGCATGTTGGCATCGGCACGTTTCGTCCGGTCTCGAGTGATCGATTGTCAGAACATGTCATGCACGAAGAGTGGTGTCGCATCACCCCGACCGCAACCGCTGCCATTGAAGGGACGCAAAGCCGAGGAGGTCGAATTGTCGCCGTTGGCACCACGTCCGTACGAACCGTGGAATCGTCTGCGAAAGCTCACGACGGCCTGATTCGTCCATGGGAAGGCCGCACAAATCTTTTCATTCGACCCGGCTATGCTTTCCAGGCCATCAATTGCCTGCTGACAAATTTCCACCTGCCTGGATCAACACTTATCGTACTCGTCGCAGCGCTCGCCGGATATGACCTGATCATGGAGGCCTATCGACAGGCCATCGCTGAACGATATCGTTTCTATAGCTATGGCGACGCGATGCTGATCCTGTAAGCTCCGGCGGATCGGATCCGACAGAACACAGCCGGCTTTGTCATTCCTGCTTTGCCGTCAGCAGAAGTGACTCACCAAGCCCGATTTTTGTCGCCGAACTTTCGTATTCCCGAACCGCTGACGGAAGCAGTTCTCGCAGCGCAGCGGCCCGCGTGGCATCAGCCGGGTGAGTCGACATCCATTCCGCCGGAGCACTGCCTTCTTTTTTACTTGCAAATCGTTCCCAGAAGACGGGAGCTTCACTCGGATCATATCCGGCCTGAGCCATCAGTTTGATCCCGATCGCATCGGCTTCCAACTCATGCTTTCGACTGTAAGGCAAAATGTAGCCATACTGTGCCGCCTGACCGTAGGCCGCGAGGAGAATCTGCTGCTTCTGCTCCGAAACCTTATTCTTATTGAGCAGAAACGTGCCGCCATTCTTCAGGCCGTTCGTAATCATCTGCTGATTCATGCGTTCGCCGCCGTGTCGCGCAATGGCATGAGCAATCTCATGGGACATCACGACTGCCAGTCCGGCTTCATTTTCACAGACAGGCAGGATGCCCGTGTAAACCGCCACTTTGCCGCCCGGAAGACAAAACGCGTTCTGCGTCTCGGACTCGATGACGTTGAATTCCCACTGAAAATCGGGCTGATTCGCCACGTCCGCAATTCGCCTGCCCACCCGGCGAACCATCTCGGCCGCTCGCTCGTTCTTCGTGACCGGCTCTTTTTCCAGAACTTCCTTGTACGCTGTCAGCCCGATCTCATTTTCCGCCTGTGGACTCGTGATCAGGGGAAGTCGCTTGCGTTCACTCATCGGAACCTGCTGGCAGCCAGGACTGATCAGGACAACGACAACAGCCGTCATCAAACAACTGATCCCTGCAGTCAATGTTCCCCAGCGAATGAGAACGTGCTTCTGTAACTGAGTCATGGTCGGCCCACATCCATGCGAAATCGTTTCGTCAGCCGTCCGAGAAATGAACGGCGCTGACCCGTAGAATGTATGGAAATCACGCCGGAGGCCTCAAGCGGTGTTGTTCGTTGTTTCCGATCGAGAGTTCGCGGATTCAACAATCGTCCTCACCGCCACACTCCGAAACACGCGAATTCTGCCAGTCCAGCCATGGAACACACCGATATCATCATCAGTCCATCTGCCGTTCCATCACGGTCAGATTCAGGCCACCTTCCTCACGGTTCAGCCACTCACAGACACTGGTCGGATGATCCGGAATGGGACTCGAGTCGAGCAGCTTCCCGGAATCCCGAAATGGGGAAGACTCTCTGGCTGAGGCGGACGAGTTTTGAAACGGCGGAACTTCAGAAATTGTTGTGTCTGAACCGCGAGCCGTCACCTCCGCTTCCATAAGCCTGATTTTAACACCGATGCAGCCACGCAGGGCGACCGAAAAGTCCTTATCGCTGCTCCCGCAGAATCTTGTCATCCCGCCGCCCCGGAGCAGCAGAAAGCCATGGCAATCATGGCGATGTTTCAGCGGAACACCATCGGCTCGCAGCCACGTGATCAGCCTCGATCCGTGCGGCCCAGTTCGCGGTCCATCAGACGCACCAGACCAGCCAGCGACAGGACATGCATCTTCTTCATGGCTTTGCCCCGATGCTTTTCAACAGTTTTCACGCTGATGCCAAGTTGTATCCCGATCGCCTTGTTGGTCGCCCCTTCGTAAACCAGTTGAATCACTTCACGTTCACGTTCAGAAAGACGACCTAAATAGTTTTCGTTGTTTGGAAGCACGGGCGGCAGAAAGTGATCCTGAACTTCGACATCGTGCAATTGTCGAAATCCCTCGGCAACCGCACCAATCAGCTCCAACCGATCGAAAGGCTTATCCAGCACAGTCACCGCACCGTTTCTCATTGCCGCAACAGCAAGGCTTGTCTGAGGAAACGCGGTGACCAGAATCACCCGGAAATGATTCGGACGACTCTGCAGGTGTTTCTGAACTTCGGTACCGGCAACATGGTTCATCACCTGATCTGTGACCACAACACCGGGCAACAGGGAAGGGCAATCCGCAACGAAACGTTCGGATGACTGGTACGCAACGACGTCGTAACCTGCATGAACCAGCATCAGTGTGGTCATCTCAAGCACGCTCTCGTCATCATCGATCACGTAGACGCGTTTCACGGTTCCGCCGGCATGCGAGGTTTGCTGAACATCAGAGGCAGTCATCATTCCAGACGCACCCTTTAGTGACCATTGAACTGATCCGGGCATGGCCATCTCGCTCCATCAATACCGGGACAACATCGCTCTGGCTGTTCGACGCCCTGCTTCGCCAGCAGCGTCCACAGAACGCAATCCTGAAAAACACAATCGGCAATGAGCAGGTCGCCTGTCGGCATGAAGGACACACGACCAGACCACCACCAGCGTGATGAACGACAGGGACCGCTGGGATAAAGAGTATCGTCCCCTTGCTCTCGGAAATCCCACTCGCTGCCAAAAAACACTCGGGAAGCGAAACTTTCTGCGTGAACGATTTTGAACGCGTTCGTCGTGCTGACCGGCAGACAATCCCCGACCACGTTCAAGAGCGACTTCCATTGGCCCCTCACCGCCACCATGTGCAGTCGTTCTACCAAATAGCTGTCTTCGTGAACGTTGGAAACTTAGTAAAAATGAACATCGAACACATTCATGACCAATGTGGCCGTCTTTCGACAAGGTTGATCAGCGATCCTTATCACGGGATCACACAGTTTAAAAAAACCTGTTCCGGAATCCAGCAACACGAATGGGGCGACGGCTTTCGCTTCCGATGTGCGAGCCTGCTATGCTTCGGTCGAGGGATTCTCCGTCAAACGTGGATCAATTCTCCCGAAAACCTGCCTGTTGATGCGATGTCGTTATGAAGTCGATTCAATTTCGTGCCCCCGGTGAACCATCCGCAGTGCTGAAATGTGTGAACGACGAGAAGCCAAAGCCTCGCAGTGGCGAAGTCCTGGTGCGCATGCTGGCCTCACCAGTAAACCCATCGGACATGATGTTCGTGCGAGGCTTATACACCATCCCGGCACAATGCCCGGCAACTCCGGGGTTCGAAGGTGTCGGCATCGTGGAACAGAGCGGGGGAGGACTTCGTGGATCGCTGTTTCGTGGCAGGCGCGTGGTTGTCCTGAATCGACGCGGAGGCAACTGGGCCGAGTATACCACGGTGCCATCAACAGACGTTATTCCCGTCAGCAAAGCTCTCAGTGATGAACAGGCCGCCACTTTCTTCGTCAATCCGGCAACAGCCTGGGTGATGACTCAGGAAGTCCTGCAAATCCCTGAGGGACAATGGCTGCTTCAGTCAGCGGCAGGCTCAGCTCTCGGCAGAATGATTGTTCGACTGGCTCAGCATTGTGGTTTTCGAACCTTCAACGTCGTTCGTCGAGAGTCCGTCGCTGACGAACTCAGAGCGATGGGTGCGGATCACGTGGAAGTCTTCGACAACACCCCGGACGCTGAGACTCGGCTTGGCGATGCTGTGCGCCGAGTCATCGGCCAGTCGGGCGTTCGATTTGCCATCGATGCCGTCGGAGGTCAGACCGGCTCCGCCATCGTGCGTCAACTGGGGACCGATGGTCGCGTTCTTGTCTACGGAACTTTGAGCGGTCAGTCGCTCGAGTTTTCACCAAGAACCCTGATGACAGTCGGCAGCAAGGTCGAAGGATTCTGGCTCGGACAATTCATGCAACAGCAGAGCCTGCTCTTCAAATTGTCTCTCGTCAGACGTCTGACGAAACTCATTCAGGCCGGCATTCTGTCCACTGAGATCTCAACGACGTGGTCACTGGATGATATCAGCAAGGCAGTCCTGTCCTCGGAAGACCCATCCATTCGCGGAAAAACATTACTTCGAATTTCAGATCGATAGAACATTCTGAACAAGACCGAGCCACGACGTCACGCCAGAAACTCGCTCGGCGACAGAAACGTTCGTGACAGCCAGCATAAGGCAATGCGGCGTCGTGATCGCTCACGCGAACACGCAAACGTGTGAGAAGACCTCGAGGAGGAATGCGTACGCGGGGTGCTTGAATTCCCCGTATCTGAAGCGAAGCGGCGTGAACGCGTTTTCCGGGGAAGCAAGTGAAGGGAGCCCGACACCGAAAACTGCCGCTTGCTGAGCCCCCTCGCGTTCCCGGAAGTCGCAGTCCGGAGTCATTGCCCCGGGTGGGGGGCAGCTGAGGAGCCTGGTTATGAGCGAGGCGTATCCAACAAATGTTCTCAGCGACGGGATGCCTGCATGGCCTCTGGAAAAGAAACACGGGGAGCGATAGCATCCGAAGCCAGATGTTGAGTTTGAAAGACCGTTCTTATCACGCAGGTGCGTCGCCATGCCAAAGGTCAAGTTTATCAACGAAAAAATCACTGCCGATGCAGCTGAGGGCGAAGATATTCGCAAAGTGGCTCTTCGCAGTGGGGTTCAGTTGTACTCAGGACCGCACAAGATCGTGAATTGCATGGGATTTGGAACGTGCTGCAGTTGTAATGTCGTGATCGCAAAGGGTTCCGAGAACGTTTCGAAGAAGGGCGTTCTGGAGCGACTCTGGAAGTGGCTGAATCCGCTGCTCACCCTGAAGGTTTTCAGCAACCCCGAAAAAGATGTCCGCCTTGCCTGTCAAACGAAAGTTCGGGGCGACGTGGAAGTCGAAACCCATCCGCCGATCAACTGGCATGGCGAAAAATTCTGGAACTGAATCCGATTGCAACAAGATTGTTGACACATTGTCAGCCCGCGAACTTTATTCGCGGGCTATTTTTTTGAGGCGTCTGATTCTGATCGCGTGTGCTGAATCGTAAAAAGTGGTGGCATTGGACTCTTGAGTCCCTCGAAGCGCTCTCGCTATCGTCTCCGTTCGGAAACCGATTTCACTCATTGATCCTCGTAGTGCTGAATTCCTATGACCACAGATAAGGCTCATCTGACCGGAACTTCTTGCTGGAGCCGATAATGGCTGTTGGTTTTGTACGTCCGGATGTTGCTGACATGACACTGTGCGTGTTTGATCGTTCGGTTCATCCCGAATTGATCGAGACGCTCTGCCGGACATCGTTTTCCGTCGGCTCGAATAAAGCGACTCTCAGACTGACACGGTATGGACA
>JBKDRW010000526.1:0-4467 GCA_046341255.1 Planctomycetota bacterium | reverse complement strand
TCCCGACCGATACCGATGCAACACTCAACAATGTCGACGAAAACGTCCCGGTTGGAACCACCGTTGGCATCACGGCCAACGCGTTCGATCTCGATGCAACCACCAACACCATCACCTACAGTCTGACCAGCAACGTCGACGAACTGTTCGCGATTGATACCAACACAGGCGTCGTCACCACCGCGGCGTTCATCAATCGCGAAGTCGTCGGAGCCACACGGTCCATCACCGTCCGGGCCTCGTCGTCCGACGGTTCGATGGCCGAGCAGACATTCACCATCGCCATCAATGATCTGGATGAGTTCGATGTCACGCCCATCGTGGACACGAATGCCGTGGCGGACAGTCTGGCAGAGAACTCGGCAAACGGAACGCTCGTTGGGCTCACGGCATCGGCATCCGACGGCGACGCGACGAGCAATACGATCGTCTACTCGCTGGACAACAATGCCGGTGGACGGTTTGCGATCAACGCCAGCACGGGCGTCGTCACGGTCGCGAACGGATCGCTGCTGAACTACGAAACGGCCACATCGCACGACATCACGATCCGGGCCACGTCGGCAGACGCGTCGTTCAGCGTTCGCACATTCACCATCAACCTGACGGATGTCGACGAGTTTGATGTGACGCCGATTACTGATGCCAACGCCGCTGTGAACACTGTCGCGGAAAACGCGGCCAACGGTTCGCTCGTGGGCTACACGGCATCGGCCTTCGATGCGGACGGCACGAACAACACGATCACGTGGACTCTGGACAACAACGCGGGTGGTCGATTCGCGATCAATGCCAGCACGGGTGTTGTCACGGTCGCCAACGGTGCTCTGCTGAATCGGGAACTGGCAGCGTCTCACACGATCGTGGTGCGAGCGACCAGCGCCGACCTGTCCTTCTCAACGCTCTCCGTGGACATTGCTCTGATTGACGTCGACGAATTTGATGTCTCGCCGGCGGCCGACATCAATGCCACTGCGAATCTGATCGCCGAACTTTCTCTGCAGGGCACTCCCGTGGGCATTACGGTTTCCGCTACGGACGCGGACGCCACCACCAACGCGATCACCTGGTCATTGGATGACAATGCGGGCGGGCGATTCCAGATCCATGCCACGACCGGCGTGATCACCGTCGGTGCGACCGCCCTGAATTACGAATCCGCAACAAGCTACTCGGTCATCGCCCGCGCCACGAGTGCGGATCTGTCGACCACGACGCTGACGCTGACAATTCAGCTGACGGACGTCAATGAGTTCCCGATCAGCGCGGTGCTTGATGTCAATCCAGCGGTGAATCAGGTGGCTGAAAACGCAGCGACTGGCACCATCATCGGAATGACGGCCTTCGCCAGTGATGCGGATGGAACGACCAACACCATCACCTATACGCTGGACGACAATGCTGGTGGACGGTTTGCGATCAACAGCCTCACCGGTGTGGTGACCGTCGCCGATGGCACGTTGCTGAATTACGAAAACGCCACCTCCCATGCCATCACGGTTCGAGCCACGTCGGCGGATGGTTCGTTCAGCACACGGAGCGAGACCGTCAGTCTGCTCGATATGGATGAGTTTGATGCGTCGCCGATCACAGATTCGAACAGCGTGGCGGATGCGGTCGATGAAAACGCGGCCAACGGAACCGTGGTCGGACTGACGGCCAGTTCGTTCGACAGCGACGGCACGACCAACACCATCACCTACTCGCTGGACAACAATGCCGGCGGACGATTTACGATCCATGCCAGCACGGGCGTCGTCACGGTGGCGAATGGTTCACTGCTGAATTACGAAAACGCCACCTCTCATGTCATCACGGTTCGAGCCACCTCAGCCGACGGATCGATGCAGGTGCGAAACTTTGTCATCGCGATTCGGGATGTGAATGAATTCGCGTTGACACCGATCAGCGATATCAACGGGGCAACGGACGCAGTCCTTGAGAATGCTTCGAACGGGACCACCGTGGGCATCACCGCCTTTGCCTCTGACGCGGATGGTTCGACGAACAGCGTCACCTACACGCTTGATCACAGCGCGGGAGGCCGCTTTGCCATCAACGCCGCGACGGGCGTCGTGACCGTCGCCAACGGAGCACTGTTGAATTACGAAGCATCGACATCGCACACCATCGTGGTCCGAGGCACCTCGGCGGACGGCTCCTTCAGCACCCGCACATACTCGATTGCCCTGGGTGATGTGGATGAGTTCGATGTGACGCCGATCACGGATACAAACGCAAGTCTGGATCTGGTCGCCGAGAACGCAGCCAACGGAACCGTGGTCGGACTCACGGCCAACGCCTTTGACAGCGACGGCACGACCAACACCATCACCTACTCGCTGGACAACAATGCCGGCGGACGGTTTGCAATCCATGCCACAACGGGTGTCGTCACGGTGGCCGACGGCACACAGCTTGACTACGAGGCGGCTCCGTCGCATCAGATCATGGTTCGTGCCACCAGTGCGGACGGATCCACGACGACGCGAACCTTTACGATCAATCTGATTGACCTGAACGATACGCCTCCGGTCATCACGCCGGGCCAGTCCTTCAGTGTGTCCGAACTGGCAACGGTCGGAACCGTCGTCGGAAACGTGGCGGCTTCAGATGCTGACGGAGTGGGATCGCTGCAGAACTGGACCATCGTCGGCGGCAACGTGGACAACATCTTCAGCGTGGATCCGGCCACCGGACGCCTGACCGTTTCCAATGTTGCCAAACTGAACTTTGAAGCTGTCACCTCGTATACGCTGGCATTGACCGTCCGTGACGGGATCAATCTGTCGGCACCCGAGACGATCACGATCCAGATCGTTGACAAGAACGAAGCGCCGACGCTGAATCCGACACCGGTCATCACGATTGATGAAAACACGGCCGACGGAACGCTGATCGGAGCGGTCAGCGGTTCCGATGTGGATGCCGGCGACTCGTGGACCTACGCCATCGTGGGCAGCAACCCGGTGTCACCGTTCACCATGGATGCGGTGACGGGTGAGATCCGGGTCAGCAACTCGTCGCTGCTGAACTTCGAAGCGGTGACCACGATTCAGCTGACGGTCGAAATCCGCGACGCGGCCGGTCTGACGAACACTCAGTTGGTCACCGTGCGACTGAATGATGTCAATGAGACCCCGACCGGCATCCTGCTGGCGGGCGGGACCGTGAATGAAAACTCGGTCGGCGGAACGTATGTCGGCACAACCACCGGCCTGGATGTCGACGCAGGCACGGTGCTCACGTACACACTGCTGGATGACGCGGCCGGTCGTTTCCTGATCAATGCCGGCACAGGAGTGATCACCGTCGCGCCGGGCGCGATTCTGAACTATGAAGCGGTGACGACGCATCAGATCACGGTCCGGGTGACCGATGCGGGGGGACTGTTCACTGAGAGGTCTTTTGTTCTGAATGTGTCTGACATCAACGATGCACCAGTGGCCCTCGAGGACAGTTACGTCACACGGCAACTGTCGGAGCTGAAGATCGTGGCGGATGGTGCATTGATCAACGACTCCGACGAAGACGGGAATATGATCACGGCGGTGGTGGTCGCAGGTCCGCAGAATGGCACGCTGACGCTGAATGCGGATGGAACCTTCAGCTATGTGCCCGACGCCGCGTTTTACGGGATCGATACCTTCACGTACTATGTGACCGACGGCACACTGAGAAGTGATACCGTCACAGTGACCATTGATGTGCTCATTTCCATCAGCTCGGGTGGTGGCGGCTCCGGGGATTCCGGCTCCGGATCCACCGATTCGGGCTCTGGGACAGGCTCAGGGGATGGCGGTTCCACAGATTCGGGGAACAGTGGCAACACGACCCCGGGAGATTCCGGCAACTCGGGACTGAATCCGCCATCGAGTCCCGTATCCGAGTCCGAGAACAACGATCAGTCCGACGCCGAAACCCAGGAAACAGCGGACGCGGAATCCACGAACGCCGAAGGTGTGACTCCCGAGCAGGCCGGGACGGACCTGTCAGCTCTTGAAACCATGATCCAGGTGGTTCTGCCAGACTCGGGCTTCAAAGACGCGGTGCAGAACGTGGTTCAGTCGGCTGAAGCGACTCCGAAGTACGTTTTGAAAGGATTGTGGAGCGGGGCGAATATTCTGGTCAATCCGGCTGACGCGGTTGTATCGGGACATCTGTTCCGAATTGCGAAGATTGTTCGCGAGGACATTCCGCAGAACTCGGAGTCTCGATCCATTATCCCTGAACTTGGCGACAAAGTCGTGGTCGGTTCCACAGCGGTTGTCACCACATCACTTTCTGTGGGCTATGTTATCTGGGCACTTCGTGGAGGTTCACTTTTGACAGCATTTATGTCGGCGATGCCGGCATGGCAATCATTTGACCCTCTGCCGGTGCTGCAGTCCTTCGAACGCAATAAGGAAGAGGACGACGATTCACTTCTGTCGATTGCGACTCAAAAGGCAGCGAAAGCCATCAAGA
>JBKDRW010000525.1:0-61488 GCA_046341255.1 Planctomycetota bacterium | reverse complement strand
CCCGAGATTCGCTGACTTGTCGCCTTAAAGAACAGTTCCGGTCGATCCGCAGTGTAGACCTTGTCATAGTGCGATGCCGCCGACTCCGATTCTTCCATGCGCGCGACCTGACTGCGCTTGTAGGTCACACCTGCAGCCCAGACTTCCTGAGTGTCCACAGGAGACAGCAGCGTCACCTCTGACAACGGTGTCGGCTTCGTGTCTGGCTTCAGAAGGAATCTGGCCAGTCCGGCAGGGTCCGCAGAATTCAGGATGTCCATCAGGGAATGACACTGGTCAATCTGTGTCAGATCCAGAACCTGGACATCATGGTCGTGCACAACGGCGACACGGAGAGAACCATCATTCAATCGAACGCGAGCTAGTTTCACGAGGCATTCCTGATTTCAGCGTGGAGGTCATCGAAGATACTCCACAAAGTTTACGAAAAGTTGCCGGACTTTCGAAGGAGTCGCCGCCTCAGCGACTGAGATTGGCGGGATCGGCGGATTTCTTCAGCCTGCTGCTGTTTTCGTGAAGACCGGATGTCTTTGTATCAAATCGGCCCGGTCACCCACAGCGGCTCCGATCATCCGGGATGCCGCCGGGACTCGCCGGCGTGTGATCCATCATGCGATGCATTCCGGCATTCCGAACGATCTGCTAGTGACGGAAGTGACGCATTCCCGTGAAGATCATCGCGATACCATGTTCGTTGCAGGCTGCAATCACTTCCGCGTCGTTCCTCGAGCCGCCAGGTTGAATTGCCGCCTTGATGCCAGCCTTCGCCGCAGCGTCAATGCCATCACGAAACGGGAAGAACGCATCCGAGGCAACAACGCCGCCCTGACTTCGATCACCGGCTTTGTACGCAGCGATCATCGAGGAGTCGAGCCGGCTCATCTGACCCGCTCCTGCTCCGAGAAGCATGCCATTTTTTGCAAAGACGATGGCATTCGACTTCACGTGGCGGCAAACAGCCCACGCAAACTTCAGATCGGCCAGTTCCTGATCGGTCGGTTTGCGATCCGTCACGACAGTCCATGCGGCATCGGACTGAGGCATGTCGTCACGATCCTGCACCAGCAGTCCACCGCTGACTCGGCGATACTCCGGAGCACCGCGGTCGGCGTCACTGAATTCCACTTCCATCAGACGAACGTTGCTCTTCCATTTTGGCTTTGTTGTCAGAATCTCGTAGGCTTCTTTCGAGTAACCCGGAGCAACAATGGCCTCAATGAATCGGCCCGGCTTGCACATACACTCCGCGGTTGCCGCATCAACGATACGATTCAGTCCGATGATCGATCCAAACGCGCTGACGGGGTCACCTTCGTAGGCGTTTTCAAAGGCATCCGCAAGAGTTGCCGCGACCGCACATCCGCAGGGATTGTTATGCTTGATGACACAGGCGGCCGGCTGACTGAACTCAGCCACAATACACTTCGCCGCATCAAGATCGAGAAGGTTATTGTAGGATAACTCTTTTCCATTCAGCTGCTTTGCCATCGCGATGGACGACGGAGAAGCATTATCCTCGACGTAGAAAGCGGCTCGCTGATGCGGATTCTCACCGTATCGCAATTCCTGCTGACGACTGAATGACAGAGACAATCGCGGGCCGAACGAACGAACATGCGTTTCCCCCGATTCTTTGGCTATGACTCCCGCCAGGTAGTCGGCGATGGCTCGATCATACGTGGCCGTCATCTCAAAAGCAGCCGCCGCCAGTTTCCGACGAAATGACTCATCCAGCGAATCCGTCTTCAATCGACCCAATACGTCCTCGTACTGTGAAGGCTGAGTCACAATGGCAACATGAGCATGATTCTTGGACGCCGATCGAACCATCGACGGTCCGCCGATATCAATGTTCTCAATCGCCTCGTCAAAAGTGACGTCCGGCCTCGCCACCGTCTGCTGGAACGGATACAGATTGACAACCACCAGTTGAAACGGAATGATCGCGTGAGCCCTGATGGCCTCCGCGTCAGACGCCAGTGTCGGTCGTCCGAGAATCGCCCCGTGAACCTTCGGATGCAGCGTCTTTACACGGCCATCCATGATCTCGGGGAATCCGGTGTAGCTCGTTACATCAATCACCGGTATCCCGGCCTGTTCGAGAAACTTTCGAGTTCCGCCGGTCGACAGAATCTCGAAGCCCAGTTCCGTAAGACCTTTCACAAAGGTCTCAAGCCCGGTCTTATCACTCACACTGATCAGCGCTCGTTTTGTCATGGGATCAAAGGACATGTTGTGTTGAAGGGAAGAAGATGAAAAATGATTCTCAGAGGCCGAATTCCCGCCTGAGCTCTGACGCCAGCAAAACCTGTTGAGTACAGCTGCAGAGCTGCACCCCCACTACTTCATCTGCTCAGCGATCAGAAATGCCACTTCCATGGCCTGCTCGTAGTTCAACCGCGGATCAACCTGGCTACGATAATCGCGGGTCAGATCGGATTCCGTGAGGTTTCCCGGTCCGCCCGTGCACTCCGTCACGTCCTCTCCAGTCAGCTCCAGATGGATTCCGGACAGGCGTGTGCCGAAAGCCTTGTGAATCTTGAACGCCGTAATGATCTCGGAAATAATATCATCAAACGAACGCGTCTTGATGCCGTTCCGAGCGGTCTGAGTATTGCCATGCATCGGATCACAGCTCCAAAGCACTTCACGACCAGACTTCAGAACAGCAGCCGCCAGTTCCGGCAGCTTTGTCTGAATCTTCTCCGAACCAAAGCGATGGATCAGGGTCAACCGCCCCGGCTCGTTATCCGGATTGAGCACACGGATGATGTCCACGAGCTCATCCGCCGCCATGGTGTTGCCGACCTTCAGTCCGATCGGATTTCGAATGCCTCGGAAATATTCCACATGAGCGCCGTCGATCGCCCGCGTGCGATCGCCGATCCAGGCCAGATGAGTTCCAAGATTGTACCATCCTCGGTTTCGTTCCATCCTTGTCAGTGCCTGTTCGAAATGCAGCAGCAGGGCTTCATGTGATGTGAAAAAGTCCACACGCGTCAGCTGAGTCAGTTCACCAGCCGAAACAGCCTCCATGAAGCGAATCGAGTCACTCAGTGAGTCCAGAAGTTCCTGATATCGGCGTGATCCGGGTGTATTGCGAACAAAATCCATATCCCAGTTTTCAGGATGATGCAGATCCGCAAAACCGCCTTCGCTCAGGGCTCGAATGAAGTTGATCGTCAGAGCCGATCGCTCATAAGCACGCAGCATCAGTTGCGGATCCGGCCGGCGTTCGGCTGCCGTAAAACCGGACCTGTTGACAATGTCACCACGGTAACTCGGCAGCTCCAGATCCCCACGACGTTCCATGTCGGCAGACCGAGGCTTGGCGTACTGCCCGGCAATCCGCCCCACTCGGACAATCCGTTTCTTGGACCCGCAGATCATCACCAGGCTCATCTGAATGAGCACTTTCAGTTTCCGCAGGATCGAGCTCGAATTGCAGTCCTCAAAGCTTTCAGAACAATCGCCGCCCTGAAGCACAAACGCGTTGCCTTCGGATGCCAGCGCCAGCTGACCTCGCAATCGATCCACTTCCCAGGCCGTGACCAGCGGAGGCAGTTGCGCGAGCGATCGAAGGGCCTCAGTTAATTCCTGAGGATTGTCGTAAGTCGGCTGCTGCAAAGCTTTTCGAGTCTGCCAAGAATCAGGCGTCCAGGGAGTATTCATCTGCGGATTGTTTCGGCAATTGAGCGTCTTGTCACTTGTTCACATCCAGATTCCAAAACCAGGAGGGACGCGGCCCGACTGTCATCATCATTATCAGTTGCGACGAGACCCCACCTTCGACTTGACGAGACCGACGGTTTGGTTCATCCGAAGCCCCCTTGTGATATTCCGCAATCCCGCCGCGTGGGAAACAAACCCGACAAGAAAAAGTCACCATCCATGTGAAGATCGTCCCGGCCACAGACAGTGAAGATCGGATTTCCCCGATTCGCCGATCTGTCGATCTGAACTGCGAGGAGTTTCCGAAGACCGCTGGAACCCTCTCGGCAGTTTCTGCTCTGCGAATCATGAAGGAAGACTCTCGATTCAGCAGCCCACACCGAATTGCCGGGAGGACTTCCACGATTTGTGGTTCAGATGGCGAGAAGCATCCGACAGGTCTGATTCACGCAGCACAAACCGGCCCGTTGAAGTGTTTATGAATGAACTTCACGACAGACCGCACCAACGCATCTTCTTCTTCGTTCACGACGCTATGCCTCCAGCCGCAACTCGCTCCTCGGAAACTGCTGCTCGAGACAGATCGCACAATCAACCGCCAACAGGTGCGGCCGGGATGGCGTATTCGTAGCCGCCCTGAATGCCCAGCGGCAGACCGATCCGCCAGTAGAGGAACAGAAAGGCAGACCAAAGAACAAGGAAGCAAATCGAATACGGCAGCATCAGACTGGTCACGGTTCCAATGCCGGTATTCTTCACATAACGCTGACAAAATACGACCACAAGCGGGAAGTAGGGCATCATCGGCGTGATGATGTTTGTCGTCGAGTCCCCAACGCGATAAGCCGCCTGAGTGAACTCGGGCGAGATTTCCAGCAACATCAGCATGGGCACAAAAATGGGCGACAGCATGGCCCATTTTGCCGATGCAGAGCCAATCAGCAGGTTCACCGTCGCCGAAAGAAGAATCACACCGGCGATCGTCACCGACGGCGGTGCGTTCATGCTCCTCAACGCCTGCGCGCCTTTCACCGCAAGCAGGGCACCGAAACCGGATTCACTGAAGGACTGAATGAACAGTGCGGCGAAGAAGACAAGAACAAGGTAGTAGCCCATGGATTCCATCGCCTTGCTCATCCCCTTGATCGCATCTCGATGAGTCCTGAACGTGCCAGAAATGAACCCGTGAACAAGGCCGGGAATCAGGAAAAAGATAAAGATCAGCGGAACGATGGAACCCATCAGCTTCGCTGGAGCCTCCTTGTCCAGACTGGTCAGCCGCTCATACAACGCCCAGTCTTCTCCTGCCGGAGGCTTCGCCTGTAATGCAGAATCCGGCTGAGTGGCCCAGAACGCCAGCACGGCAACACAGGCAGCAACGGTCAGCAATCCACAGATCATTCCCCTGAGATCTCTGGAACTCAGTTCGGGCAGTTTTGGCATTTCATCGGGATCACCATCAATCACAGAAGACTTCAGTTTCGGCTCGATCAGAAAGTCGGTAATGAGCCAGCCTGCAACAATGATGAGCAGACTCGAACAGCCTGTGAAGAACCAGTTGCACAGTGGATTGACGCTGTAATCGGAATTGACCAGCTTTGCTCCGGAAGTCGTCAGTCCGGCCAGCAACGGGTCAATTCCCGACGGCACGAAGCTCGCGCTGAAACCGCCACTGACTCCGGCAAATGCGGCTGAAATTCCAGCAAGCGGATGACGACCGACAGCGTAGAAGATCACGCCCGCCAGCGGAATCACCACCACGTAACCAGCGTCGGCCGCGGTGTGACTGAGGATCGCGACAACGATCACCATCGGCGTCAGCAACAGCCGCGGCGTAAACGACAGCATCGATTTCAGCACCGCATTAATGAATCCGGAATGTTCGGCCACTCCGACTCCCAGCATCGCGACAAGAACAACTCCCAGAGGGTGAAATCCCACGAACGTCTCAGTCATCTTCGACAGAAAGTCCGCGAACTTGTCGGGCGTGAGCAGATTCACGATCTGAATCGGCGTATCTTTACCCGGCAGCGTTTCGGTAAACTGAATCGACGAGAACGCTGCAGACAGAACCCAGATCAGCAGAATTCCGACGATGAACAGCACCGCCGGATCCGGCAGCTTGTTTCCCGCCCACTCGACAAGATCCAGAAACGCGACGATCGGGCTTCGTTTTTCCAGAGTCGCTTTGTCGGATTTGTTCATGACCATCACTCCACTGTTTGTTCTGCTGTCGCCTTGGATGTGTCGCCAATCACATCACGCGAACCCCTCAAACTTTCGTCCTGGCAGGACAGAAACACAAGTCGCCTGCCGGATGAATCGGCCAATTCTGACCCACTTGCCCCGAAGCCTCCGCTCCGTGAAAACTCACTTTGTAACAGAAACGACCCCGACGACTGTCTTTCCTTGTTTTTTGTGCGTCTGGATTGTCATCGGAAGTTCCACCACACTGCTTCCGACCGCCGGTGCTGACGAGCAGCCTCATCCCGCCGAGTTTTGTGAGATTCACGTCATCGACGAGTCCACTCAGCGAGGCGTTCCGATGGCGTCGCTGACCACGGTGGATGATGTGACGTACATCACCGACAACGCAGGACGGGTGGCGTTGTCCGAGCCGGAACTCTGGGGACAGACTGTTTTTCTGCGAGTCTCCTCACCCGGATATCAGTGTCCCAAAGATGGATTCGGCATTGAGGGTGTTCGATTGATTCTCAGGCCTCAGGCCATTCATGAAATCCGCCTGAAACGTCTTCAGCTGGCAGAGCGTTTATATCGAATCACGGGCCGCGACCTCTATCGAGACTCGGTACACCTGGGATATCAGGCACCGATTCAGATTGCCTCAATGGCCGGTGGAGTGCTCGGCCAGGATTCGGTCCAGCCGGTTATCTACGGAAAAAAGTTGTTCTGGTTCTGGGGTGACACAAATCGATTGTCGTATCCACTGGGACTGTTCCGTACGGCCGGAGCTGTTTCACCACTGCCGACAGATGCAGGTCTCTCGCCGCACATCGGCATCAACTTCCAATACTTCACGGGCCGTGACGGCTTCGCTCGAGCCATGGTCGATGTCAGCCATCCGGAAGGCGTCGTCTGGCTTCACGGCGCTTGTGTCGCTGTGGAAAAAGCCGACGAGGGTCACGACCGTAATCGAATGGTGGCTCAGTATTCGAGGCGGAAAAGCCTGGCTGAGCCAGTCGAACAGGGCATTGCGATATGGAACGATGAACGAGAACTTTTTGAGGTCGCAACCACCGTGGATCTGCAGGACACATGGAGAATGATCAGCGATCATCCGATTGTCTGCGAGCCGGATGGCCGAACAGCTTCGACCTCGGTCGCGGCGCGTTCTTCCGACAGGATTTCGACATCTCGTGAACAGTGGCTGATGTTCGGTAATCCGTTTCCGATGACTCGCGTCCGTCGCGATGTCGCGTCTGTCCTGAATCGTACCGACTACGAATCCTGGACGTGCCGCGAGGAGCTCACCGAAGAGTTTCCATCCGAAGAACGACTGGCCAGATCTTTACCCCTGCGTGATCAGAATGGGAAACTGGTCTGGCGCTGGGCCAGACAGCCGCCGGTGACACAGAAAGATGAACAACGCTGGATCAGATCCGGCCTGATGCAGCCTGCGGAAGCCACCTTATCTCCCATCGATGCGGACCAGCCGACTCGGCATGTCGTCATGCACTCGGGCACCGTGCACTGGAATGCGCATCGTCGAAAATGGATTCTGATTGCGATTGAACATGCGTGGGACAAATCAAGCCCGTCGTTTCTCGGCGAGGTGTTCTATTCCGAGTCAGACACTCCGCAGGGCCCGTTTATGAAAGCTCTGAAGATTGCGACGCATCCGGGTCAGAGTTTTTATAATCCCTGCCACCATCCATTCTTTGATCAGGATGGCGGACGAACAATCTTTTTTGAAGGCACCTACTGCAACACGTTCACACAATCTCCCGCAACGCCTCGATACAATTACAATCAATTGATGTATCGACTTCAGCTGGATGCGACGCGAATCACCGAGACTTTCGGGCCTGCGGGGTCAGCATCTGCAGAGAACTGAACCCACGCGCCTTACCGCGACAACCTGGCCGAACACACCGATCTGCCTCGCAAGCGGCCAATGTTACTCGAATGCCATCTCATCCCGGGCACTGCCGAGACGCGCGAATTCGCGGCCGGGTCGAGCCTGCAGGAACAGGTCTCGATTGCGATCAAAGCCCGTAACAATCACATCAAACTGATCGGCTTCCGGATAAACAACGAGGCTGTTGGGGGATGTGATTTCGATCCGAGCGCCGTGAGATACAATTTCAATCGGAGCATGGCCAAGCTGAAAATCCGTCGTTGAGAATTTCCGCAACGGATTGCCGCCACGCCGATCGTAAGCCACCAGCACTTCAATGCCGCGTGATGGTTGTTCACTTTGTCCGGAGATTCGGAAACCACCTTCTCGACGACTTAATCGATAAGATCGCGGCTTCCGTGATTTTTCCTTCAGCGACCGCAGGCGTGTGGTTTCGCCACCATCGTTCGAAGATGCCGATGCAAATTCGACGGGCCAGTTGCGGCGGTCACCGGTCGAAGTGCCCACAGAGAACACGTCCAGAAGCAACTCCGGATCATCTTCTTCCACCGCTTCAGTAAGCATCTGGCACATGTCGCAGACGGCGTTTCGAATGAAACGCAGCGTCGGGGCACCGTGAACGTATTTGCCCTTGAAATGCGATGATTCCTCATGCCACTCTGTGTGCGCCGGGTTTTCGGCATCACCCAGGAACTCGGTCAGCGGCGGATCATCAATCACCACGATCGCATACACATCGCGCAGGATGCGGGAACGAACATCGGTAATGATGATGCCGTCCCGAATAAAAAAGGGCTTCTTCGTCTTCGCCCCCTCGGCACGCATCAGATACACGTCAAACCAGGAATCCTTCTGCGGATGTCCGCGGCGCTGGACTTCCACGGGAATCCGCACGGCCAACTGTTGTTTTTCATGAAAATGCAGACGAAGCAGTGCGAACAATTCGGGATCAAAGTTCGATCGCGTCCACTTGCTGCCGGATTTTGCTGAACCGGCTTTCGCTGAGAACTGAAGTGGAATCAGACTGAATTGAGTCGCCTCGCCCATGGACCATGTCGTCAGATCCAGCAGCGGCTCAATCAGACCTTTCAGCGTCTCTTCCAGATCCGCAACAACGCCGCGAAGAGACTGGGCATTCAGAATGGTCGTTCCGTCCGGATCTTCGACCGTCACCACCAGTTCTTCACGCAGAATGACATAGAAGTAGTCCTGCACCACCGATTCAACAACCGCAGCAGCTGTCCATGCTTCATCGTAGTACGGAACGACAATCGATAAACCCGAGTCTCGACCTCGCTCAAGACCGAAGTCTCTCTCGAACTCTCGGATAAAATCGGCGTCTTCAACCGGAGCGGCGGGCTCATCCTTCTCCGGCTTTTCGCCAAACCAGCCATCTGGTGTATAGCTCTTTCCATCAACATGATGGGATCGCAGAATGGATTGTCCCACGAGCAGTCGGCGACGATCATCGTGCCTGACGGTCAGTCCAAAAAAGCTTCGCAGCCGACTGCTTCTTGGAAACACAAACTTTCCAAGACCCCAGCGACCTCGACCGGTTTCGAGCTTGTTGGATTGTCCCTCGGCACGAAAGAAGTAGTAAAACGGATTGCGGACACCTTCAACCTCGTGATACTGCTCGACGTCGCCGGTCAGACCCGTGGTCCCGCTGTCTTCGTATGCGATGAACGGGCACGAATCATCCCGCTGCGGAGCATCTCGCAGACCGCTGCCTTCCGCATGAAAATGATCCCATCCTCCCTTGAAGTATCGCCTGACAGCGTCGGACTGCAAAGCTCCCTTGCGACCGGACAGATAGAGCCGAATCGAAACCGGACCCCGAAATCCCGGACGTCTCGCATCCAGCGAATTCTGAATGGCCTCGCGGATGAACGCGCGCAACTCCGTATCACTCGCGAAGAACTCACCCTGAGTCGCCTCGCGGTTCTTAAACCGAGGATTTACTTTGCTGAAATGCCAGGAAAGCTTCACGATTCAAACTCTGGCAGACAAACGCGGGATGACCATGAGGTCTCAAGCGTGGAAACACGAGAACGCTCCCGTATTTTCCACACGCGACTTTGCAGTGATTAAAAAGAGTGATCCCGAAACGGTAGCAGTAACCGCATGTGGTTCAAGGAGCTTTCTGAGATCTCCGACGAGGAGTCGAAAGTCGGCTGCCAATGAGTCGCAAACTCCGCTGATCCTTCCGATTTCGGGTGCATCCCGGATCTCAACCTGCTCAGAAAGATCGATACAACCGCTACGACTGAATCGAAGTCTGCCACCTCGCGGCATGAAATCGGCAGCCCTCAACATCGCTGCCGATCTGCTGAATCAGGTCATTGACGGAGCCGAACGACTGCAGCGGCCGCAGCTCACTCAGCAGATCGATCTGGAGTTCTCTGTCGTAAAGATCACCCGAAAATCCATCAACGTGGCATTCCACTTTTTCGCGATGCTCTCCGAAGGTCGGATTCGGACCGATGCTGACTGCCACCGGATAGCTTCGATCATCGATCCTCGTTAGGGCCGCATAAACACCGTGTGCGGGCAGCAACGTCTGAATGGAGAAAAGATTGGCCGTCGGAAACCCAATCTGCCGACCTCGTTGCGATCCATGGCGAACCATCCCGGTCAGGCGATAGGGATGACCCAACAATTGAACCGCCTGAGCGAGTGAACGCTGGCAGAGCAATTCGCGGATGCGACTGCTGGAAATCATCTCACCCTCGGCATTCAGCGACTCCATGACGCGGCACTCAATCCGGGCGTTTCGGCACAGGGACTGGAGCAGCAATACGTCACCCCGACGATCACGTCCAAAATGAAAGTTCGGTCCTTCGACGATGCCAATCGCTTCAAATTGACGGCACATCACTTCGTCAAAGAATTGCTCGGCTGTCATCTGCAACAGACCGGTAGTGACCGGCAAAACCACGACCTCGTCAGCGCCGGCGTTGCGAAGCAGAGAAATTCTCTCGCTGATCGTCGTCAGAATCGGAGGCGTAAACTCAGGACGCAAAACGGCAATCGGATGCGGGTCAAACGTCACGGCCACCGCAACGGTGTTCTGACGCTTCGCCATCTGACACAGTGCACACAACATGTGTGCATGGCCGAGATGGACGCCATCAAAGTTCCCGATAGCGATGCACCCGCGACGAGCGGAAAAAGGAACATTTACCCGAACCATCGACATCTTGTCTTCATCTGTCAGTCGCCAACGATCCCAAGCATCCACCGATACTCTTCAGGAATTCGCCATTATGGCGAGTTTTCAAAGAAGGCAAACTCTGCAGAAACAATCCGCACGGAAGGCAGGAGCAGGAGGTGATCTTCCGTTTCGGTGCGAAAATCCCCCGGATTCCATTGGTACCGCAGGTGTCCGGCAGCGAACCCGATCTGAAGGCCCTGAATATCCGGGTTGGAAGACTATTCCGATCGTGTCGGCGCAGAAGTGCTGTTCAGAGCTCAAAACAGCAAGGATTCGTTGAGTTGCCTTGAAACTGGCCGTATCTTCGCCGATTCCGGGCTGCATGTGGATGAAAAATCGACGGAGTCCACCGCAGTGAACGGTGACTCGGTTGGCGAAACACCGGGGAAAACGTGTGTACAGGGAATTTCGCAAACGATAACCGCCTCAGCAGCGTAAATCGCTGCTGCCAGGGAATCAGCAGTCTCTCGAAATCCGCAAAGCTGGGCGTTTACTCTACTTTTCAGACTGACATTTACATCCGAAACGGTTCGACATGTCAAACGCAGTGATCGAAATCCAGAACCTCTCCAAGATTTATCGAGACTTCTGGGGACGCAAGAAGGTGCAGGCAGTCAAGAGCCTCAGCCTCGACGTAAAAAAGGGGGAAGTATTTGGTCTGCTGGGTCCTAACGGATCCGGCAAAACGACCACCATGAAAATGCTGCTCGGTCTGCTGTTTCCCACGTCCGGCGACATGAAGATACTCGGCAAGCCGGCTTCAGATGTCTCGAAGAACGAGAAGATCGGCTATCTGCCTGAGGAGTCTTACCTCTATCGATTTCTGAATGCTGATGAGACGCTCGACTTCTACGGTCGTCTGTTCAATATGTCGGCTGCAGAGCGGAACCGCCGTGCGGACGAACTCATTGAAATGGTGGGGCTTGGTAAAGCACGACGCCGACAGTTGAAAGAGTACTCCAAGGGGATGACTCGTCGAATTGGTCTGGCCCAGGCGTTGATCAATGACCCGGAACTGGTTCTGCTCGACGAGCCGACCAGCGGTCTCGACCCTCAGGGAACGCGCGAAATGAAGGACCTGATTCTGCGGCTGAAGGCCCAGGTGAAGAAGGTCGTGATGTGCAGCCTCCAGTTTGCCGACGTCCAGGATGTCTGCGATCGAATCGCTGTGCTGTTTCAGGGTGAATTGAAAGTGCTTGGTCGAGTTGACGAGTTACTTGATATTCGTGACGAAACTCAGATTCGTACATCAAGCCTTCCTCCGGCAGCTGTTGATGAGATTCGCAGGGTGCTCGAGAAGCACAACATCCGCAATGCGCAGTTCACAACCCCCAGAGCGGATCTTGAAGAACTGTTTCTTCGCACAATTCGCGAAAGCGGCGAGCGACCAGGACGCCGCTTCTCGGCGGAAGAAGTGGCCGCTTCCGGAAAGAGCGGACAGGCCTGATCTGTTCTCTCTGCCGACCTGAACACCCTCGGCACGATGATGATGAACGGCATTCGGCGTTCACAAAAGCATGTTGGATTCCTCTGAAAACTCGTTTCGTGACTTCGGAACTTTAAGTTATGGACTTTGACGTCAGACCATATAACCTCGTCGCCGGCGTACAGGGGTGGTTGCTGCTTGTCGGGGTTTTGTTCCTGATCTCCGTGGGCCTTGCTTTCGTCCTCTCCGTCGCAAGAAACGGAACTCAGGGTGTCGCCATCTTTACCCGTGGATTTGCGGGCTTCTTCGGAGATCTGCTGTCGATTTCACCGCGTCGCGTCTTCGCACTGACATCCCTGACTCTGAAAGAAGCAATTCGACGCAAGGCGCTGCTGATCTTCGTGGTGTTCTCGATCGTGCTGATGTTCGGCGGATGGTTCATCACAAATGCCAATGAACGAGCCGAACTTCAGGTCAGCGTGCACGTGACGTTCATTCTGACAGCCATCGCGTGGCTGATTCTGCCTGCTGTCATCTTTCTGAGCTGCTGGGCTGTTCCTGAGGACATTCGAATCCGATCGATGCATACCGTGGTCACAAAGCCTGCTCGCCGTCTTGAAATTGTGATGGGACGCATGTTCGGGATGAGCGTTGTGACGGTGATCGTGCTGGTTGTCATGGCAGTTGCCGGCTACATCTGGGTAGTTCGGCAGATTCCTGCGAGCAGCAGAAATCAGCTGACATGTCGAGTCCCCGCCTTTGGTGAATTGTATTTTCTTGATCAGACGGGTCAGCCCTCGTTGACGGGAATCAACGTCGGTGACGTCTGGACCTACCGATCTCATATCGCGGGAAACAGCCGTGCGAGGGCAATCTGGACGTTCTTCAATTTTGATGAGTCTGCTCTGATCTCCGAAAGCCCGGCGAACGCGGCCAGCAGGCTTGTACCGCTGGAAGATGGATCCGACGAATCCGAGTGGCTGAAGCTGGAATGCCGATTTGAAGCATTTCGAACGGTGAAGGGTTCGGAGAAAAGCGTTCGAGAGGGGATTCAGGCTCAATACACACTGGCATCAAATCCACGTGAAGAAGCTTTTGAAATGCTGTCCCGCAGTGAGGCACTTCGGCCTCTTGCAGATGCACTTCGAGATGGTCAGTTTCGCAACGGGGCGAAGCTGCTGAGGGAACTGACCGAGCGAATTCGTACCGCTCCTGAAGAACTTCGTCTGGAAGACTATTTCGGCCTTCAGAATGGATTCGACAACGCGGCGGGGGCCCTCAGTCAGAGCACTAACGAACAGGTGAAGAAAGTCTCCGACGTTTGCCTGACCGGTGCGAAGGGCGGGATCGGTGTGGTTACCACGTTATCGAAGGGAGCCAGTGATCCTCCGCCTTATGATGAATTTGCAGACGCTCTGGATCAGGTTGCTGCGGCCCTTGAAGAGAACGCGGATCTCCTCCACGAATCGCTTCCTCGACTTGAGGTGCCACTGCCCTCATTCCACATCTCCGAGTACAACGAAGGTGCTGAGGAGAACGTCAAATGGATTCCACGACGACTCCGGTTTTCTGCAGACTTCGAAACGTTGGCGCGTTTCCTGGCAGGAATCTTCGATGAATGGAATGCCTCGGGAAAGCTTGTGGAGGGAAGCGAACTGAAGAGCAACCTTGCAGAAACTCTGACCTCTGATGCCAGGATCTCAGCGTCCAATGCAAGCCTGCTTGTCCAGGTCATTCAGGAACAACTGAAATCCGGAACACTGAAGATCGAAGGTGGCAAACTGGCAACGGCGGACAGCCGTCGATGGTTTGTTTTCTTTGACGATCTGATCCGCCGCGAACTGCTGATCTCTCAGGACAACGAAGGCTGGGTTCTTGAAAAAGATCTGATCAGGGATCTGGCTGCCAACAATCGTCTTCGAATTGAAGTCGCCTGCATTAACGATCAGATGTATCTCGGGATGGCTCGTCCGGACCTGTTCATCCGCAAGGCAGATCGTTCGTTCGCCAGCGGCTACTCGAAGGCCATTGTCAACATTGCTCTGATGCTGCTTCTGATCATTGTTCTGGGGGTGACGGTCAGTTGTACCGTGAAGGGCCCGGTTGCTCTATTCTTCACTCTGACCTTCTTCCTTGTGGGACAGTTCTTCCACGGGTTCATGCTGAGCCTTCTTGCAGGACAGGAAGGCATGGGAACGATTGAATCTGCCGTTCTGATCGCACAGCATCGGAATCCTCAGGTTGGCATGGATACCTCGAATGCCACTCAGACCGTGATCAATGCTGTTGACCAGGGGTTGCTGAGTATTCTGCGGGTCTTCAGCAACATCGTGCCGGACTTTCAGGCGTTCAACAGTGCAGCCGCATTTGTTGAGAACGGATTTGATGTGCCGTTCCGCGAATGCGTACTGCCGGCAATCGCCATCTTTGCGGGCTTCCTGATTCCCTGTATTCTCCTCGCCGGAGCGATGCTCAAGTTCCGCGAACTGGAGGCAAAATGAACAATCTCAATTCACGTCAGCGAAAGATGCTGTACGGGATACTCATCTTTATCCTGCTGCTGCCTATTGTCTATCTGGGTTTCCCGGAAGACCAGCGAGGAGTCAGCCAGCGAAGCAGATTCTGGATCGCGCCACTGGCACGTCTTCGAAAAGATTACGATCTGGGTGAAGCAACCCTTGGAGAGGTCGATCCGTCCAGTTCTGCGATGAATCTCGTCCTGCTGGGTTTGAAAGGCCCGGCCGCCAGCCTGATGCATCTGAATGCCATCGAATATCAGGAGCGGAAGCAGTGGGCGAAGTTGCGAACAACGGTGGACTCCATCATTCTGCTCCAGCCACACTACGTCCAGATCTGGTAGTTTCAGGGCTGGAATCTTGCTTACAACGTTTCACGTGAATGGGACAAAGTCGGCGACCGTTTCTACTGGGTGAAGGAAGGGATCAAGTTTCTGACCAAGGGTTCACGAAGAAACGAATCCATTCCGATTCTGGCCCACAATGTGGGAGAAGTGATCGCGCAGAAAATGGGCGTGTCGGACGAAAAGAAGTTTTTCCGAGTCTATTTTCGCGAAGACCCCGATGACAAGTTTCTTGTGAACAACAAGCGAACGCCGGATCCTGAAATCAATCCTGATGCGAAAGACAGCTACCTCGTTGCTTATGACTGGTTCGGTGCTGCAAACAAACGTGACGAAGAGGATGGAGTGCCGAATGGAATTCTTGGGAAAGGGATGACTTATGTCTTCTTCCGCGGTTCGCCTGCCAAGGCGCTTCTGAACTATGCGGAGGTGATGACGAAAGAGGGAAGTGCATTTGCCGAACATGTCAGCAACTGGAGTCGTGGTCACAAAGAATGGACTGACAAGTATGGGCGTGAGCGATTCCTTGGCCTGAACGACAAAGTCTATCAGCTTTATATGGGGTCTGGTGAAGAAATGAACCAGCAACTCAAAGTGCTGGCGGAAGAAAACGGGGTGACAATTCGCGAGCAGAGAGACCTTTGGGATCGCAGTGTCAAGATGGTCAACTATGACCACTGGCGACGCATTGCAGACCTCGAGCAGCAGCCAGAGACGATGGAAATGCATCAGGCATTTTCCGAAGCAAAGAAGTCGTATATCGAGGGACGCAGCCTGAGCAGTCAGACGGCCGATGGGCAGCAGATGCCGTCAGAGACACAGACCCTGCTTGAGGCGGCCATGGCGAAATGGATGGATATTCGCAGTAAGACGCCCCAGATGTTCGACGATGGAAGTTACCTCGAAGAGGGTATGCTGATGGTTCAGTACTGGATCGCCGTTCATCAACTGAACCAGCAGACAGTCCCCGGGGATCATCCGATGAAACAACTCTGGGATGCGAATCCTTCCCTGCACAACCAGGCCCAAGGTGACTTCCAGACGGAAACTCGAGCGATGACTGTCAGGTAGGAATCTGCGATCCCGTCGATCGAAGGACCACGCGAGTCACTCTCGGACGGTATTCATGAAACCCCTCTGTGTGTTCGGGCAGGCTTCCACAGGCCTGCCCATTTTTTCTGGTCTGCGAGCGGAACTCCTTGACCACATGGCTCCGCCATCACAAGCCGCTGTTGTCCAATGAGAAATTGACGGAGTCGAAATCGTGCTGGCAGGGCCAATCTTTGAACGCGAAGTGCTGACGACTCCTCGTCGCCTGAGTCACTACGTGATGCGGTCCGGATTTGTCGCGGGACTGCTGGTCCTGTTTTACAGCATTCGACAGGCCACAATCGGGTTTCAGGATGTTTTGTTCGCCGGTGATGTGGCGTCCTTCAGCGCGATGTCATTTCGAGTGTTTGCATTGCTGCAACTGACGCTGGGGCTCTTTTTTGCCACTGTATTTTCAGCCTCAGTGGTCACTCAGGAGAAAGATCGCAAGACCTTGATCCTGCTGCTGATGACAGACCTGCGAAATCATGAATTGTCTCTCGGCAAGCTGCTGTCCAGCCTTCTGAATGTCGGCGTGCTGCTGGCAACGTCCTGGCCGGTTTTTTGCTTTCTGAAGCTTCTGGGCGGAATCACATGGGAGCAGATTTTCTGGTCACAGGCGATCGTTGCAGCCGCAACGCTTGCAGCCGGAAGCTGGGGTTGCCTCGTCGCATTCTGGCGTGAAAAGACATTTCAGACACTGGCGATCAGTGTGCTTGGTGTGGTCCTGTTCATGATCCTGATGCAGGCACTGGGAAGTTGGTTCGGTGGAATTTTCCATGACGCATCGCCGTATGCCGGGTTGATCGAGGTTCTCGACCCGATGTCGAAACCCGTGGCAGGAATCGTGCATGTTTCTGCCTGGTCGACAGTTGGATGGATGCTGGCACTTGCCGTTGTACTTTCCACGATCACAACCTTGAAAATGCGGGTCTGGAACCCCTCGAAGGAAGTTCATCAGTCACTGCCGGAGCGGGTCGTCGGGACTGAAGCGGAGCAGAAGCCTTCTGCAGGGGCAAGGCAGCATCGGAAGGTGTGGGACCAACCGGTCATCTGGCGTGAGATGAAGACACGGGCGTACGGGCGCCGAATGATCTGGATCAAACTGGCCTATGTTGTTCTGGCGATGATGATTGCAGGTGCCGCGCTGATGTCTTCATCCGGTGCTGACGAGAAACTGATTCTGGGCATGGTGTCCGGTTCGGCCTTCGCGTTTCTTGGCATTGCGGTCCTGAGCCTGCTGCTCACGAACGCACAGGCCGTGACATCACTGACAAATGAACGTGATGGAAGGACGCTTGAGATCCTCCTGGTCACCGACCTTCGACCTCATGAATTCATGCTTGGGAAGATTGGCGGCTCGCTATGGAATGCGAAGGAAATGATTCTGCTCCCCATCGTATCGATCATTCTCTTCGCGGCCACACGCACCATCCCGGCTCTGACAGCAGAGAACGCCCTGTACATCTGCGTGGCCTACTTCGTTCTGAGTCTGTTCGCCATTACGCTTGGTCTGCACGCCGGACTCACTTACGAAAATTCTCGCCATGCAATCGGTCATGCTCTGGGAACGATGTTCTTCCTGTGCATCGGCATTTTTATTTTCATGCTGCTGCTGGTCGAGGCCCGATCTTCGTTTGCGATTCAGTTGCAGAGTTTCATCCTGTTCATCGGGTTCGGAAGCCTCGGATTGTACTCGTCGCTGACCTATCGCAACCCATCGAGTGCTCTGACCCTCGCGTCTCTGCTCCTGCCCTTCCTGACTTTTTACTCCATTACCGACTTTCTGCTCGGTGGCAACCTCGGTGTCTGCTTCTGGATCTGCGTGGCCTATGGATTCACGTCGGTTGCCATGATGATCCCCGCGATGAATGACTTCGACATCGCACTTGGCCGCAACGCCCAGGATGCGGGGTAGCGCGGCGCTGTCCGGGCTTCCCTGCAATATGTTCCCGTCAGTCCTCCTCGATTCCTCGCGACGATTCCCTGTCATCGCCCCCCGCGGTAAAGAATCCACCCGATCAGAATCGACCTTGACGTCCAGAGGGCCGTGCGAATCCAGTTCGAAGCAACCAGGCGCTGCCATGCCGTTGTGTCGAATGCCTGTTCCAGTTGCTGATGCAGAGGCACCTGCATAAAAAACGTAGAAACCCACAACAGCAGTGTCAGCACAGCCGCGCTTCTCAGAGTTGTTTCAAAACCCGGGATGGGCTTCCAGGCCAGCCAGATCGAAGTTGCCAGTTCAATGGTCATCAGTGGCAGGACAACCAGCGTGATTCGTTCGCAATGAAATGCTTCGTACGCTGGAAATACCTCGGCAGGAACATGTCCCATCAGCGGATAGCTGACTCGCTGAATCAGCCAGATGAGGCCCGTCATGGCGAATGTCGAAAAAATGCAGGCGAGAAACACACCAGACATACCAGATCTCACTCGACGAGCGACAAAGAAAAACAGATACCTGTCCACGGGGCAAACCGTTCAACCACCCGTGGTTAAGACGGACCCAGCCTTTGTATTTCCCGGCAGCCAGGTCTGTGCAAACGCGAGGATATGAGGGATCTCGCGATGCAGCAGAGGTGAACGCCGGCGAATCTTGTCATCCCTCGCAATCTCCATCACCTCCGCTGCATTGTAGACCGTGGGCTGGTGGTTGGCCTGTGATCTCATGAGTCTTACAATAGCCTTCTGCTTGCATCTGCTGAAACCGACGTTTTACAACGTGGCAGCACCGGGTGTCCCGTCCGGGTACAACAACTGCATCACGAATCCACTCCGCATGCGAGCACAGTTTCTGCACTTGTCGCAGCCCGTGTTGACAGATCCGTTCCGGACGCAACCCGTCGGATTGAGGCCTGAATGCCTGATTTCTCGGACTGGAGACGCAAGAACAGAGGGGGGCCAGTGTTTGGCCATGGCACGCTGATATGGTCGATTTCGATTGTCCGACGTTTCCCGGAGACTGCATTCCAGGGTTTCCACCATCATCAGCCTCGACGCTGGCGGTCCGCGAAACCAAAATACGGGTCCTGCGGGAGAGATTTGCAGGATTGCTGTACATCACGCCGTCAACAGAGGGAACCCTGTGCAAACGATTCGTGTGATTGATTCCCACACTGGCGGTGAACCGACGCGCATTGTTGTGGACGGCGGACCCGATCTGGGCAGCGGTCCGCTGGCGGAGCGACTGGAGATGTTCCGGGACCGATTCGATCATGTTCGGTCAGCCGTGATCAATGAACCTCGAGGATCCGACGTACTGGTCGGGGGACTTCTTTGCAAACCAGAGGATCCGACCTGCGCAGCGGGAATCATTTTTTTTAATAACACCGGTTACCTCAACATGTGCGGGCACGGGACGATCGGCCTGATCGTGACGCTCGCGTGGATGAAGCAACTTGGCCCGGGTTCTCATCGATTTGAAACTCCGGTCGGTGTCGTCACTGCCACGCTTCTCGACGAATGCCGCGCGTCAGTTCGAAATGTCCCTTCCTGGAGATACCGCAAAGCCGTTCCTGTGAATGTGGCAGGTCATGGCATCGTTCATGGCGACATCGCCTGGGGCGGCAACTGGTTCTTCCTGGTCAGCGATCATGGTCAAAACCTGAAGCTGAATGACTGGAAGGAGCTGAGCGACTTCACGCTTCGCATCCGAGCGGCTCTCGAGCGTAATGGCATCACCGGGGCCAACGGCGGTTTGATTGACCACATTGAGTTGTTTGGACCTCCGACATCAGCCGCTGCAAACAGTCAGAATTTCGTCATGTGCCCTGGCGGCGCTTACGATCGATCGCCATGCGGAACCGGTACCAGTGCGAAACTGGCATGTCTTGCAGCAGATGGCAAACTGGCCGCCGATGCGATGTGGCGACAGGAGAGCATCGTTGGCAGTATCTTCGAAGGAAGCTGGCAGCCGGATGCAACAGCAATTCCGGAAGCTGATGGTCCTGTGATCATCCCCACGATTACCGGCTCGGCCTGGGTGACGGGCGAAGCCAATCTCATTCTTCAGTCTTCAGACCCGTTTCGCGCGGGAATTCGAGCATGACTACTCAGAAACATACCGTCGTCGTTGGAGGTGGAGTCATTGGTGGCTTCACAGCGTGGTATCTGGCCCAGGCCGGTCGCCGAGTCACGCTGATCGATCAGGGAAATTTCGGCAAAGCGGCGTCGCACGGGAATTGCGGCTATATCAGCCCCAGCCATGTCATTCCCCTGGCTCGTCCCGGTCAGCTGTCAAAAGCGATCAAGGGCATGCTCAGTCGCGAGACGGCCCTCAGAATCAACCCTGCAAAGATCTTCTCGCTGGCTCCCTGGCTGATCAGGTTTGCTCTGCGATGCAATTCTCGCAACATGATGGAGGCCGGCCGGGCCTGCCATCCGCTGCTGCAGTCTTCAGCTCAGTTATATCGCGAAGTCTTTGAGCAGCAGAACATGAAGGTTGAATGGAATCTTGACGGCCTCCTCTTTGTCTTCCGCGATCAGCATGAATTTGACGAGTATCGGGAAGTTGACTCGTGGCTCCGGCAGCATTTCAATATGGCCGCCGAACCGCTCGACGGGAACGCGCTGGTGGCTCTGGAACCTGCACTGAAACCAGGTCTGGCGGGAGCATGGCTTTATCGGTGTGATGGGCATCTTCGACCCAGCAGGCTGATGAGCGAACTGCGTCGGATTATCGAAGCAGCAGGCGTGCGAGTCCTCGAGCGGACCGCGATGAAAAGCCTGAGCGGTAACAGCAGCACAGCGGCTGCTGTCATCACAAATGGAGAAACCATCGCTGCAGATGAATTCGTCATCGCCACCGGCGCCTGGACACCGTTGCTGAATGAGTCACTCGGCGTAAAACTGCCGATTCAGCCGGGAAAGGGATACTCCATCACAATGGCTCGGCCCAGACTGTGCCCGAAGTATCCGATGATTCTCGAAGAATGTCACGTAGCCATCACCCCGTTTGACGAAGGCTATCGAGTCGGCAGCACGATGGAGTTTTCCGGTTACGATGATTCGTTGAATCGCCAGCGTCTGAATTATCTTCGCAAAGGCGCGGCTCAGTATCTTCATGAACCGACAGCGGAGCCCATTGAAGAAGAATGGTGCGGCTGGCGTCCCATGACGGCCGACGGTATTCCTTACATCGATCGCTCACCGAAGTACGCGAACGTCTGGATCGCCGCCGGCCACAGTATGCTGGGCATCTCCATGGGCACCGGCACCGGCAAACTGGTCACTGAAATGATCACTGGCCAGAAGCCACATCTCGATACGCAGTTCTATCGCGTGCATCGCTGAATCTGTCCATCAGGAACGATGCCTGTGCAGAGCTTCTGAGCGCTCCGCAACGGCAATTCCTCAGCGAACTGCCGTTGTCTGTATTCCTGCCGCAGGCAGCCGGAAGAACGTTATTCGTATGCCGATCAGGTAAATCAGATACCAAACGACGGACGCGGCGATGAATGCCCCTGCGCCGTTGAACCCGACTCCCACATTCAGGCACATGTCGAAGCAAGCGAGACACATGATGGATAAAATCAGACAAAGCCGACGCCATTTCAGCATTCGGTTCCCGCTGCAATGTCTGAGTTGTGCCAGGCCCAGCTCCATGCGAAGCAGGATGACCACCGCCATTCCGATGACACCGACAGTCTGCAGTACGACCATCGTCGCAATCTGCCACGTCGCAATCCCGGCTCCGGGTTGATCCGCACCTGCCGTTACGAGTCGCATCAGCTTGAAACAGCCTGCAGGAACAGAGCTGATTCCAAGAGGCAGATAGATATCCCAATACTTCGAAAAGCCGGCAACTGCCGGCAGGCTCGCTGTCTGCTCTTTTTCCGATGGAATCGTCTCAGGTTGTGATGTGTCCTCTATCATGGCAGGGATTCAGGCGAGGAACGATGAGTTTCGGCAGTGAGTGCGTCGTGCAGAGTGATCCCTTCATGTTTTCAGGTACTGCTTCCGCAGACCTGCAGAATTCCTTTGCAGAAGTCCGGCAGATCATCCGGTTTGCGGCTGCTGACAAAGTTTCGATCGACGATGACACTGGCATCTTCAAAGATTGCACCGGCGTTGATCAGATCATCCTTGATGCCCGGCGAGCCCGTGACTTTAATGCCCTTGTAAACGCCCGCAGAGATCGGCATCCAGCCACCATGACAGACAGCCGCAATCAATTTGTTCTGCAGTGCAAACTCGCGAATCAGTCGCAGCACCTCCGGATCGCGTCTCAGCTTATCCGGCATCCATCCTCCAGCGCAGATGACACCATGATAGTCTGATGCTTTCAGGCCCCTGATCGCGATGTCTGAAACGCACGGGTAACCATTCTTCCCGATGTACTTCTTTCCGGCTTCCTGACCGGCCAGATGAAACTCCGCGCCGGCTTCGATGAGCCGCAGTTTGGGATACCAGACTTCCAGATCCTCGTAATCATCGCCGACGAAACATAGAAACGACTGACCGGCCAGAGATGTCACGGGAATTGCCTTTCGTTGATTCAATCTGCATTTTGAAGCCGCCATTGACGATCGGAAGATATCAACCACAGAAAAGGCGATCGATGCGGCACACTCCGGCTGGGGTTGAAAACAGGAATTGTTCGGCGTTTCGAAACCGTTGACTGCCGAAATCGGTCAGATCGGAACGTTCATTTGCCTTCTCAGCGTCAGGAAAAGATGGGCCTGCGCTTCGAAAATCGCCGATCAACCCTGCCGGACGAAATGGTGTGCGATACTATCACCAGACGCCTTTGTGACTCTCTTGTCACCTGAACATTTGGACATACCGATGACGATTTCAATGACCGACTACTTCCGGACGCGACAGTCCGATCGGAAGAAAGAAACTCGTTACATCAATGTCATCAATAAGGATAACTGCACGTCCTGCAATTCCTGTGCGACCGTTTGTCCGGTGGACTGCATTTATGAAGTGGTGAGCCCGGTTCCATCGGAAAGCTACCATCAGATTGATACCACTCGCTGCATTGGCTGCCAGATGTGCTATCGGTCACCAAATGACAGCAGCGATTTCTACCAACTGACGATTTGCCCATGGAACGCGATCGACATGCTTCACAATCCGAATGTGAAGCCCGACGATCGTTCCATTCTCGAGCCGTACTATCGCGGCACATCGACAGGGCTGCCATGGCCGAAACTGGAAGAGTACGGGTATCAACTGTTCCTGGACGGAGAAGTCTTCCTGCCGTCTTCCGAAAAAGTTCTTCACCGAGTGTTCGAACTGTTTCAGGAAGACGCGTGGATGTACAGCGAAACCGACAACGTTCGCATCGTGATGACCAATGCTGAAACTGGTGAAGGCTTTATTCGCTACCGGGCTACCGAAGAAGGTCGCGATCTTCTGGACTGTATGTTCCGCGGTTACAAGAGAATTTTCATGGACTGATCTGCTGATTGAATGAAGTTGAACAAGAAACGCCCGACCGGAAGGTCGGGCGTTTTTGTTTTGCTTCAATCGATCGGGCTCAGAGTTCCTGAAACCGAGCCCTGCAATCATCACTGCCTGATCTCGTAACAGCAAATGATTTCCTGGTCTCGCAGGTAAAGCCTGCCATTGGCGATCACAGGGTGAGTCCAGACGCGTCCCTGCGGGTTTCGCTGCGTCGTTTGTGGATCCAGCTTAAAACGGCTGACTTCCTTGTAACCGTCAGGCGCAGCTTCTACAAGAAAGCACTCACCCGAGTTTTCACTCAGGCAGTACAACATCCCGTCCGCGGCCACAACTGCACCTTTGCTGTCATTCTTTTTTCCATCGCTCCAGACGTCTTTACCCGAAACGAAATCCTGACACGTGATTCCGCGATCATCGCTGTGTCCGTACAGATGATCTCCGATCAGCACAACACCACCGTGATGGTTCTTCATGATTTTATTTTCGTAGATCTTCTCCACCTTATTGTTGGCCGTCACATTGATCAGCATGCACCCGGCACCGTATCCGGCAGTCACATAAACCTGGCCGTTCTTGTAGATTGGTGTTGGAATCACGGCCACACGCCCTGGAAAATCGTGCTGCCACAGCAAGGCTCCGTTCGACGGATCGAGACCAAATACTTTTTTCTCCGTCAGCTGGATGTATGCATCTTTCCCAAAATGATTCACCTTGATCACTGACGAATAATGAGCGAATTCAGTCAGATCGGTTGAACGCCAGACAGGCTTCCCGTCCGCCAGATTCAGGCAGGCCACTGTGCCTTCAGGACCGCCGGGGGTCACAATTACTTTGTCACCGTCAATCAGAGCAGATTCGCAGAATCCCCAGTTCGGAACCTGTCCTCCCATCTCCGTCAAACTGGCCTTCCACTTCTCTGCGCCATCTTTCGCGGAAAGGCAAACCACATCCCCCCGTGCACTGATGGCAACGAGAACATCACCAGAGACAGTCGGCGTACATCGAGGACCACCGCCCCAGCCATTATCAAGGAACTTTCCGATGCTGGTCTGCCAGATCTTTTCACCAGTCGTTACGTTGACAGCAACGACAAAATCGTTGTTTTCTTCTGTCTTCCCATCAGATCCCATCGTGTAAAGAATGTCGCCGACAATGGCCACACCCGAGTAGCCCAGTCCAGCATCGGTGGACGTCCAAAGCTTCTTCGGGCCACCCTCCGGCCACTTCTTCAGCAAGCCGGTTTCGGTGTTCACATCGTCCCGATTGGGTCCTCGCCACGAAGGCCAGTCACCCGCAGAAGCAACGCAGTCAGACAAGCAGCACGCCACAAACAACGCAACAAGACAACGACCTTGCATAATCCACCCAATAAGTCGAAACCCGCGTTCAGGGGTTTCTGATCCAGACCAGACTCGCACCGATCCACCACGACAGATCTGTCAACAAAACCGATCAACCCTGCATCATCGTGAAACCGCGACGTTCGGAAGTGTAACAATCGCTGCAAAGTCTGTCTTTTGAGGCTCTGCCGGCAATTCGATAGTCACTGATTGAAACGGCAAAAAAAGTCGTCATAGTCCGGTTTTCTGCGGCGATCTGACATCGGACGACGCGCTCCGCCTCGCTCCTCCCTGATTGATTCGGCTGCACTGCCAGGCAGTGTTCACCTGGGCAGCATTTTACTGGTCCTGCGGCAGTACATCCTATGTCTGCTGAACCCGGAGTCTGTTCCATCATGTTGATCCGCCGTCTTCTGCCTGCGATCCTGTTTGCGATGACACTATCCCCATTCGCCTCTGCTCAGGAGAACGGTGGCAAAGACGGTAACCAAACCGACGGGCCAGCGTTTTCATCGAACAAAGAGAAAGCCAGCTACATCATCGGTTTCAATATTGGCTCCGATATCAAGAACAAGGGACTGGATCTGGACCCTCAGTTCATCGCTCAGGGAATCGCTGCGGCTCTTGACGGCAAAGACTCTGCGCTGACACCTGCAGAGATGCAGGAAGTCTTTGCAGCGCTCGAACAGGAAATGAAATCAAAGACGGCAGCCGCCGCAACAAAGAACCTCGAAGCCGGCAAGAAGTTCCTTGAAGAGAACAAGAAGAAGGATGGCGTGAAGGTCACGAAGTCTGGTCTGCAGTACATCGTCATCAAAGAAGGCACCGGCGCCACTCCGACGACCGAAAGCACCGTCACAGCCCACTATCGCGGCACGTTCATCAACGGAAAGTCCTTTGATGGAACTTACGAAGGCAAGGAGCCTGCCGAAACCGACAATCCCATTCCATTTCCGGTGACTGGTGTGATCAAGGGCTGGACGGAAGCACTTCAGCTGATGAAGGTCGGAGCACACTATCGTCTGTTTATCCCCGGGGATCTTGCTTACGGTGAAGAAGGCCGACCAGGCATCGAGCCGAACTCGGTTTTGATCTTCGACATTCATCTGGTCGGCAGCGAAGGCTGATCCGGATCGAGCAATTGACGCTCATCACTCGCATCAGAGCCCGGGCATCATCTGCCCGGGCTTTTTGTTTCCAGAGATGGCTGACTCTCGGGACCGGACCGCGGCTCCCCGTGTCGCAATATGGAAAGGCCCGGATCGAACCGGATTCTGACTTTCGTTGCAAGGCCTCGAATCTGCAGGATCCAGGACCTCTGCTGCAGCCGCGTCCGCGGCACATGCGAGACAAATCGAAAAGACTCAACATATTACGCCACTTCATGTTGCAACCAGGAAAGAACCCCCCTTGACCTGTTTGAGCCAATTGAACTGTAATGCGGAGTTTGAATGGATTCTGAAACCGACTGCTCGTACGACGCGACATGCTTACGACGTTTGACCGCTATCTTCTGGGCCGACTGATTCACACGTTCATCGTGTTTTTCGTCGCGGCATTCGGTCTGTACGTTGTCCTCGATTTGTTTACGAACATTGATGACTTTCAGGAAAATGTCTCGTCAAACTCTCAGCTGTTCATCTGCATCGCGGAGTTTTACGCCTACCGTGCATTTGAGTTTTTTGGGCTTGCCGGTCCGATTCTCATTGTGGTGTCTGTCATCACAGTCCTTGGATTGCTCAGAAAGAACTCCGAGACGTTTCCGATTCTTGCAGCCGGCATTCCTGCCTTTCGACTGCTTCGCCCACTGCTGATCTCTGCCGGAATTCTGAACCTCGCCCTGATCGCGAATCAGGAATTCGTCATGCCGGCCATCGCTGTCCAACTGCAGACACCTCGGGGAAGCGAGCTGGCATCCGTGCAGAAAGTTGAACCTGTCTATGACTACTCAAACTATCTGATGTTCATCGCTGGTGAGCAGATTCTGGTCAATTCACAAACACTCAAGGATGCAACGTTTCAGATTCCGGAACCTGAATTGGCACGCCAGATGACAACGCTGACAGCAGAGGAAGCGATCTTCGTTGAAAAAACATCGAAGCATCCATCCGGCTGGCTGCTCAGGAATCTTCGCGGCGAGTTTGATTCTTCCATCCTGATGGAGACTCTGACGGACGAAGGCAGACGACGTGTCATCCCGCGATCGAATGGTCGCGATGTTTTCATTGTTTCTGAAGTCAGTTTCGACCAGCTCTACAATCGTGGACGCAATCTCCGATTTCTGTCATCACTGCAGCTGCTGCAGCGAATTCAGACTCCTGCCACCGGCATCGTACCGGTGCGGTCGCAGAGCGTTGCCCTTCACACTCGACTGACAGGCCCCATCCTGTGCCTGCTGAACATCGCCATCGCATTGCCACTGGTATTCCGGAAGGAATCACACAGCCTGATTGCCAATATGGCCACCTGTGCCACCGTTCTGGGAGTGCTGTACGGAATCACCGAAGCATCCTTTGCGCTGGGACGAGAAGGTCTGATGCCGGCGGATCTCGCGGCCTGGCTGCCCGTCATCCTGATTGGTTCGGGCAGCACATGGACTTCCGGCCTCGTCCAGACATGACGGGCAACGGACAATCCGTCGACCAGTCAAGGACGCCGGACACTGTTCACATGGAAAGACTGCTTCCTGCTCTGCCATCTTTTTGAAGCATCCTGCATCGAGGGGCTCCGATTGTGGGTACTCAATCACCAGTCACCGAAGGGTCTTCACCGTGAGGTTCGCGAACAAAACGATAGCCTGTGCCACGAACCGACAACAGATGACGCGGTGACGAGGGATCCGCTTCAATCATGCGCCGCAGTCGCATGACAAAATTGTCGATCGATCGACTCGAAATGTCCGCGGAATCCTTCCACACTTCAGACTGAATTCTGGCCCGTGACAGCACGACGCCATCCTGTTCAAGAAAGTATCTCAGCAGCTCCTGTTCACGTGTGGTCATGGCGTGAACTTCATCACGCCGACGAATCTCAAATCTGCCAAAATCAACGGTCACTTCACTGAATCGGACGATATCTTCTGTCGGGCGTACGCTTCTGCGATCCAGATGCCGCCGACGTTTATCGAGCAGATTTCGGACGCGACTCAGCAGCTCCGGCAGCGAAAACGGCTTGGTCATATACTGATCCACACCAACGTCAAACGCCTGAATCTTGTCCTCGGACAGAGTTCTGGCTGTCAGTGCGAGGATCGGGATATCAAGATCCAGCCGGCGCAGAGAGCGGCAGATCTCATATCCACTCATCATGGGAAGCATCAGGTCCAGA
This sequence comes from Planctomycetota bacterium, assembly GCA_046341255.1. Classification (GTDB taxonomy): domain Bacteria; phylum Planctomycetota; class Planctomycetia; order Planctomycetales; family Planctomycetaceae; genus SXXK01. The sequence goes on along the minus strand of JBKDRW010000525.1, from coordinate 33,048 downwards.
ACCACCAGATCAACCGGCGGTTGAGCTGATTCATACAATTCCAGTGCCGTCGGACCATCTCCAGCGACATCGACCTGATAACCCTCGCGTTCAAAATTGAAACGCAGTCCTTTGGCGATGGCCTCTTCATCTTCCACGACGAGGATTCTCACGTTGACTTCTCCTGACCGGAAAGGACCAGCTCAGAGACGCGGCTGCGCCCTTCTGAAGTGCCTGGCTCCGGCAACTCCAGCTGACGGCCCGGCAGAGTCACTTCAAACACAGTCCCTGATCCATTCTCTGCTTCCAGAACCGTGACTCGACCTTTCAGGAGGCTGACCAGCGTCTTCACAATATACAGACCCAGCCCGGTTCCTGTTTTCGTACGATGCAGTTCGTCGTTTCCGCGAACGAACATCTGGAAGATCCGCAACCGATTCTCCGCAGCAACCCCAATCCCGTTATCACGAATCCGAACCACCACACGATCACGCCCACGCGAGAACGCATGCACGGTCACTCGAGGAGGATTGCCTCCGTATTTGACGGCATTGTCGAGCAGGTTTCCAAAAATCATCTCCAGCACCAACCGACGCGAAGTCAGAGCCAGTGGAGCCACCTCGAAGCGAAATACTTCCGAAAACTCCTGTTTGTGATTCAGACACGCCGTAATGGCACACTGACGCAGCAGATCTTCCAGTCGAATGGTTTCCGGAGCGGTCTGATGCCCGATCGCGTCAAGTCGCCCGACCTCCAGAAGCTGATTGATCAATCGATCAAGACGCTGCAATTCGGTGTTCATTGTTTCGTAAAACTCACGCCGATCCGCGGCCTCTGGCTCGCGCATCAGCAGCGTGTCAAGATACAGCCGTAATGCAGCGATAGGAGTCTTCAGCTCATGTGTCACACTGTCGACGAAATTCGACTGACGCCGGTTCAACTGGATCTCTTTGATCGTCAGAAACGAGTAGAACGAGATTCCAAACAGACTGATGGCCAACGCAATCGAACCCAGCGTCAGAGCCAGCCACGAACTTTGTCTCGCCAGCTGAACAATCAGAACGGCCATCAGTGCAACATTGATGGACATCAGCACCACACTGCTCCAGATGGGCAGCCTCAGGTGACGACGCTTTCTGCGAAAGTCAGGCACAGGAAATTCCCAGTCAGTTCGATCCTCGCACTCATCCCCTCCTTGCGGGCAACGCTGCGAGCAATCCTGAGATTCTAGCCAGAACGGTTTGGCCCTGTCACTTCACGAGGTCAAGCAACCGTTCCGACAACGAATGCAGAACTCAGACCCGCACGCGTGAACCCGAGTTGCTTCGATGCATTTCGGCTGTCTCTCTGCCATGACCTGCCATGCTCTCAGAATCTTCTGTGGTTTGTCCACGCAACTCACATGGGCTTTTCAACGGTTTCGGCTCGGACTTTTGCAGAGTCCTGCGTACAGACAACCACAACGATCAACGACAGCGTTCTTTGGAAACGCTATTCTCTCATTTCACGCGATCCACCCCTCTGCAAGGTCAGAACACAAACGATGAACGTTCGATTTGCCACACTGCTTCTGAATGCGTTCGCGATATCTGGTTTGATATCTGCTCAGGATCTGCCTCGCAGTACTCCTGAGACACAGTCCGTCGATTCTGCGAAACTCGTGCAGTTTATCGACAGGCTGGCTGAGCTTGATTCGCTGCACAGCGTCATGGTGGTTCGAAACGGGCATGTCGTGACGGAAGGCTGGTGGTCACCGTATGGACCGGAATATCGACATCAGCTGTATTCGCTCAGCAAAAGCTTCACGTCAACAGCGGTGGGACTGGCAATCGCGGAGGGCAAACTGAAGCTGCATGATCCTGTCCTGCGATTCTTCCCCGACGACGCCCCCCCGCAGCCCAGCGCCAACCTGAAAAGCATGCGAGTCAGTGACTTGCTGAGAATGTCGACCGGGCATCAAACGGAACCACCAAGAAATGACATCGAACCATGGACCCGGACATTCCTGAATCATCCGGTCCCTTTCAAGCCGGGAACCCTGTTCGTCTATAATACATCCGCCACGTACCTGCAGTCTGCGATCGTTCAGAAAGTGACGGGGCAAACCCTCCTCGACTACCTCACTCCACGACTTTTTGAACCGCTGGGCATCAGGGATGCAACATGGGAGAAAAGTCCTCAGGGAGTCTCCACGGGTGGGTACGGGCTGAGCGTGAAGACTGAAGACATTGCCCGATTCGGCCAGTTGTATCTTCAGAAAGGTCAGTGGAACGGAAAACAGCTGCTCCCTGAAACATGGGTGCAGGCGGCGACGGGACGACAAACGTCCAATGGAAGCAATCCGCAGAGCGACTGGGATCAGGGCTACGGATATCAGTTCTGGCGATGTCGAAATAATTCGTATCGCGGCGACGGAGCGTTTGGACAGTTCTGCATTGTGATACCGAAAAAACAGACTGTCGTTGCAATCACCAGCGGGCTCCGAGACATGCAGGGTGTGCTCAATGTGGTCTGGAGTGAACTGCTTCCCTCGCTGCAGGAAGAACGGCTGACCACGAACGAAGCCAGTGTCGCACAGCTTCAGGAGCGTCTGAAGAATCTGAGAATTTCAACTCCGGAAACTTCAGACGAACCCGTGGTCACCGACCAGACATTTGCGTTTCCGGAGAATGCACTGAAGCTGACATCTCTCAGCTTCAGCAGGGACACCGAAGGACGCGACGTACTGACCGTCTCCGCAGACGGTGCGGAGCAGAAGATCATCTGCGGCAGGGATGAATGGCATCGCGGACAAGCGGCGTGGTGCGGATTCCCCGCGGCTCCCACAGCCGTTTCTGGAGCGTGGAAGAGCAACGTGTTCACGATGAAGCTGTGTTATTACGAAACACCCTTTATTGTGACCAGTCAGTTCACGATCGACGGTCCCACGATCACGCTCACTTCCGAATCCAACGTTGGTTTCGGCCCTACAAAGTTTCCAGAACTGAAAGGCATGGCGAAGTAAAGGAGGGGCCGCAGGATGCGGCAATGCTCAACATCCGGAGCAGTCGGACTGGACTGTCGGCGAGTGCATCGAGCCATACGATCACGAACGGACAGGTCGATTCGAGCTTCCTCGCAACTGCGTCGTCTGCTCCGACTTTTCGTAATTCTGTGACGACACAACGCAAAAGAACCCGACCAGGACAACACGTCCGGATCGGGTTCTGATCTGATCAGAATTCAGCAGGTACTATTGTTTGCGAATCGGCGTCTCTTCTTCGGTGGTCGAAACCTTCGAGGCCTTTTCCACACCGCTGCGAGTTTCACCCGTGAGGAAGTTGTCGACGCGTGCCGATTTTTGAAGCTGGTCGAACGTCTGGCCCACCAGTTTCTGAACTTCACGCTCTGCAAGTTCGGCGTGAAGCTGTGCCTCAACATCTTCCACGGAATGCTCGACCGGCTCTGTATGACCTTCATATTTCAGAATGACGTATTGCGCGGGACCCACCTGGAGAATGGGAGAAACCTGGGGATCTGCAGCATCCTTGCGGAAGGCAAATGCCGCCTTGCGGATCTCCTTGTGCGTTCCCTCCGAATGCCTGCGAATCGGAGGAATCGTGCCGCCGAGTGCACGGCTGTTTGGCTCCATGGAGTAATCTCGAGCCAGACTCTCGAAGTCGTCCGGATTGGCCTTCACTTTCTCCCACATTTCCGTGGCTCGACGTGGATTATCGAGGACAATCATGCGACACCTGACTCGAGGCCCATAGTTGTCCTCGTAGGCCATCTGCATCATTTCACGAGTGATCGTGATGTCTTTGCCGGCAAGTTTTTTCAGGGCCAGCATCTGCCAGATCACATTCTGTCGATACTGCTCCGGTTTAAGACCTCGTTCCGCTTCCAGCATCTTGTACCACTGATCAACAGCAAGACCGAACTTCTTGGAGATCTCCAGAATCTCCTGATCAACTTCCGCTTCCGACACTGTGACACCACGTTCAGCACAAGCCTGGCGAACGATCGTTCGATTGATCAGGTTTTCGAGAACCTCCTTGCCGTACATCGTCACACATTCTTTGGCCAGCTGCTCGTAGGTGATTGACTCACCATTGACACGCGCAAATGCGGTTTGGTCAGGACTTTCCTGAGCCACGGGCGAAGACTCGTCTTTCTGCTCAGCCGCCTTGCTGCTCTGAGCACGCCAGACCTGCATTCCGATACCTGATGCAAGCAGAATCACCAGAGTTCCGCCAATCAACATACTACCGCGGCTGCTTTTGGAACGAACGGCAGACGAAGGACTTTGGACATCAGAGGCGTCCTGCATGACATGTGTCTCCTGAGACTGAGGAATCTCGGAACAAAGTGAGTGGAGGGGAGAGAGAAGACTGGGACAGGTTGACAGACAACTCAGATCAAATCGCCGCAAAGTGGAGATCGTGTTCAACGTTTGAGTCGCTGTCATTCGATGGTATCGAGCCCACGGAGGGTGGCTCGAGGGAGGATTCGGGACGGGATGCAGAAGGCCGTTCGGAACGAAAACTTGAGGCAGTTTTCGCCGCTTCTGACAAGCATGAAGCAACCATTCCTGCAGGGTTATACGGCGATTTTGAAAATTGGGTCAAGTTCGGTTTTTCAGCAACGGCGATGTGCCTGCGGCAATTGAGAAATCGGCAGTTTTTGCTACAATAGCGTGGGGCAATAGTCGTTTCATAAATCATTTGCTGAGAAGAACTTGCGTTCACTCAGCGGTCGGCACGACGTCGACGGGAGATCAGTCCATTGTCTACGGATAATCCATCGGGCGAACAACCAGCAGACGACGTTCCTCAGGGCGATGCCAATCTGCCGTCGGATCCTCGCATTCTGCGAACCGACATTCAGGGCGAGATGCAGACCAGCTATCTCACATACGCCATGAGCGTCATCATCAGCCGCGCTTTGCCGGATGTTCGAGATGGTCTCAAGCCATCGCAGCGACGCATTCTGGTCGCCATGAATGACCTGAATCTCGGCCCAAGCGGCGGGAGAAAGAAATGTGCGAAGATCGCTGGTGATACCAGCGGTAATTATCATCCGCACGGCGAAGGTGCGATCTATCCAACTCTCGTTCGTATGGCTCAGGACTGGGTCATGCGGGAAGTGCTGATCGATAAGCAGGGCAACTTCGGATCACTGGCCGGCCTGCCTCCTGCCGCCATGCGATACACGGAAGCTCGATTGTCGCAGGCCGCGGCAGAGATGATGCGTGACATAGACCGTGAAACCGTCGACTTTGCGCCGACGTATGATAACGATCGCCTTGAACCTGTCGTTCTGCCGTCTCGATTTCCGAACCTCCTCGTCAATGGATCAAACGGCATCGCCGTTGGTATGGCGACCAGCATTCCGCCGCACAACATGGCGGAAGTCTGCGAAGCCGTGATCCGGATCATCGATAATCCCGACGTCAGCGTGGATGAACTCATCGACGCAATGCCCGGGCCGGACTTCCCGACCGGAGGCATTATCTGTGGCACCATGGGAATCCGCCAGGCGTACATCACCGGTCGTTCGACTCTCACCCTGCGATCGCGGACGCATTTCGAAACCGAAGGCAAAGCCGATGTCATCGTGGTCACGGAAATCCCCTATCAGGAAACTCGTGACCGCATCCGTGAAAAGCTTGAAGTGCTCGTTCGAGACGAACGCATCGCCGGCATCGCCCGAATCGTGGACCTCACGGATCGCAACGTTCCGTCGTGGCAGGTACGGCTGCATATCGTGCTCAAACGAGATGCGGACAAAGACGTCGTCCTGAATCAGTTGTTTGAGTTTTCGCCACTGCAGACCACGGTCAGCGTGATCATGCTGGCCCTCGATGGAAATCGTCCGCAGTTAATGACCACGCGAATGATGCTCGATGCCTTCATTCGTCATCGAGTCGACGTGATTCGTCGCCGTACGGAATTCCTCCTGCGGGAGGCTCGCAAACGCAAGCACACCGTGGAAGGTCTGCTGCTGGCTCAGACGGATATTGACCGAATCATCAAGACCATTCGTGAATCGTCCAGCCGAGCCGCTGCAAAAGAGGCTCTGCAGAAGATTCCCGTCCCGGCGCCGCTGGTTTCCCGAGCGCTCGGTGACAACGGATTTAAAGCGTTTGTAATCGAAAACGGCGAGGCCACCGAATACTTTCTGTCGGCCAATCAATCTGAAGCCATCGTCTCCATGCAGCTTGGTTCTCTGGCCAACCTTGAGCGTGAGAAGCTGGTCGCTGAGCATCAGCATCTTCTGGACAATATTGCCGAATACCTGCGACTGTTGTCTGACGAAGCCAATCTGAGGGCCGTTGTACGCCAGGACATGGAAGAACTTAAAGCGAGATTTCCGGACAAGCGTCGAACGAATATCTCCGAAGAAGAACTGGGCGACTACGACAAGGAAGCACTCATTGCCGAGCAGCCGATGGTTGTGACACTGTCTCAACGAGGCTATATCAAGCGAACTCCACTGGATGTGTACGAAGCCCAGAACCGTGGCGGCAAGGGAATCAAAGGGGCCACCACGGACGAAGAAGATCCGATCGAGCATGTGTTCGTGTCCAGTACGCACGATTATCTGCTGTTTTTCACCGACCGCGGCAAAGTGCCTGGGAGCAAGGGTTACGACCTGCCACTGCAGCCGCGCACGGGGCCAGGACGCGCGCTCGCACTGCTGCGGACTCGGGAGGACGGCGAAGGCATTGCCAACTGCTTCAACGTGCGTCACTTCCCGGATGACAAGTATCTCGTCATCGCAACTCGGCAGGGCATTATCAAGAAGACCGCCCTGTCGGCTTACGGTCGACCAATGAAGGGCGGCATCATCGCCATTCGGCTCGATGACGGCGATGCACTTGTCGATGTCCGAATCGTTGAAGGTGATGATGACCTCGTGCTGTCCACATCCACAGGCATGGCGATTCGCTTCAACCATGAAGATGCCCGCCCCATGGGCCGAGCGACGCGCGGCGTGAAGGGAATCAATCTGGCCAAGGACGATATCGTTGTCGGAATGGTGGTCGCGGATCCGGAACGCACGCTGCTCAGCATCTGCGAACATGGCTACGGCAAGAGAACGCCATTCGGCCCAGCCGAGGTGACCGAAGATGCGGCGACATCCGACAGTCCGGTTGATGAAACAGCATTGTCTGACGATGTGGTCACCGATTCAGAATCCGAAGCAGCCGACGAAACAACGCCCGGCAGCAACATGAAATACCGACGGCAGCGTCGAGGCGGTAAGGGGCTTCGCGACATCAAGACCACGGCCCGTAACGGCAAAGTGGTTGATGTGCTCAGCGTGATTGATTCTGACGAAGTTCTGATGGTCACCAGCCGCGGCAAGATCCAGCGAATCCGGGCCTCCGACATCAACACCATCGGTCGCAACACGCAGGGCGTCCGCATCATTCGCCTCGACGATGGCGACACACTCGTCTCCTGTGCCGTCATCCCTGGCGACGTCATGGCCTCTGAAGCGGCCAGGGCTGCCGCGGCTCAGGCGAAACTTACTGCGGAGCAAGTCCCGCCGGCCATCGTCCAGCCGCAGGAGGAGGCAGGAGGAGAAGCCGAATAATAAGAAAGAGGACTGCAGTCAGCTTCACGGCACGTTGCGTGCTTGCCCCGCAGTGGCCTCGTTTTTCCCCGAACGAGCCCTGTCTCGCAAGCACGCGAAACTCAATCTCACCGATTCCAGGTACGCCGACTTCATTCGTATCCGAAGAGCAATGCAGGAGGTCGAGAACAATTGTCCGGCAACCTGCGGCATCTGACTGAAAAACGCCCGTCAACCCGCATGGCGCGCCGGGACGTCATCGCCGCAGACAGCCAAAGAAACCTTTTCCGGGCGACGTCACTTCGACGGCAGCAAACGCACATAATCAACGGCAACCATGAAGCCCCTCACCGCTTCCGGATTTGCGCCCGTAATCTCCAGTGTCAGACGTGCCTCTCCTTTCTTCAGCGAGACTTTGCCAAAACTCAGCACACCCGTCGTGATGACTTCGGGATTGTTGTATAGATCCACACCGGGATCCAGAACGGTGTCGTTGATCGACACTTTCACAATCCCGTAGTCACGAGCCTTCGTCATGACCAGCTCAATGTCATAGATTCCATCCGCTTCGACAGGCACTTCGAGACTGAGCTTGTCACCAGGCCCGGCGCTTGTCCACCACAGCTGGTCGTTTCCGCTCCATTTTGATGCAGGGAAGCCGCTCATGTTCTGACTGGCTGCGGTGCCACCGGACTTCTCGATGATCTTCATCGCCTCGCCCTCGATTGCACCGGGAACCTTGCCGGTCTTTGGATCGATCGGTGCGGCAGGTCCGCTCAGTCCCACCTGTGACGGGCTGGCAAGATAGGCAATCAGATCACGCACTTCGTCCGGCGTCAATGTGTCCAGTTGCCGCTCTGGCATCATGGAAACCGATGAGACCGCACGTTCTTCAATTTCCGATTTCGGAACCACCACTTTGTCGTTGATCGTCTGAATGGTCACCGCGCTGTCGGTTTCCTGCTTGAGCAGACCCTGGACAACGCGACCATCGTTCAACGCCAGCACCGTCATTTGGTAATCACGACCAACGACGGCACTGGGGTCGAGGATATTCTCGAGAATATAATCGATGTTCGCGCGGTTCGAGCCTGTAATATCTGGTCCGATTTCGCCACCCGTACCAAACAGGCGATGGCAGTTCTGACAAGTCTTCGAGAACACTCGTCGGCCGTTACCGAGATTGGCCTTTGCCAGCACCCTCGAATTCAGTTTACCCTTGATCGCTGCCGCCTGTTCTTTGCGATCGGACGACGATTCACGAATTTCACCCCAGTGTTTTTTCAGCAGTTCGTTCAGCGCGGCATCGTTGAATGCAAGGACCTGACGGACATGATACGCATGAAGTTCGCTGCTCGGAATGTCGCCGCTGGCAATGCTGTTCAACAGAATTTTTGTCCATGTCGGGCGAGACACCAGCGTGCTCACGGCATCACCTCTGACACTCGCAGGGAGTGCAGAGAATCGTTCCAGCAGCGCAGCGGGCGTTTTGTCATTACCCAGTGTTGCCAGAGCTTTCACGGCTGCAGCCTGCAGTTCAGAATTGCTCAGGACGGCATCGCTCAGCAGGACGTCAGCAGCCGCTTTGTCCTGTCCTTTCACAAGCACCGCGAGAGCCTGTTGACGACGAGCAACATCCTGATTCGCATCGCCCAGCAACGAACGCATCGGCGGAAAGACTCGCTGATCCCCGAACAAAACGGCCAGCTGATTCGCCTTGTCACGAAGATCTTCCTGATCACTCTTCAGCAGCGCGTCATAGGTCAGCTTCCATGACTCCGGCATCGGAATGTTCACACGTCCTTCAAACGAAGCCATCATTTCGTCAAGAATCTCTCGCTGAGTGGCCGGGTCCCCTGCTTCTCCCAACGCAGTGACAACAGCCGGCAGAGATTCATCGGACGCGGCGGCTCGCCGGAAAATGTATTTCCGAATCTGCGGAATCTGTGACTTCATTGCCAATTCAATGGCCCGCCGCGGATCGTCAGCAACCAGCGGCTCGGTTCCGTACCACAGCATCAGCGGCAGATTGTGATCCTGCGCGTCCTCGCTTCGAGCAGACAGCGCGGCAGCAATCCCCCAGCGCGATGCATTCGGCAGTCGCTGCAGGGCCGATGTCAGATACAGTCTCACGGTCGCTGATTGGTCATGTGCAGCCAGTTCCTGCAGTCTCTTCACGACCGCATCGGAAGCCATTCTGTCTTCCAGTTCCAGCTGAATTGCCCACGCTCGCACGTACTGTTCCCTGTCACTCAGCAACTGCAGGGTCATCGCCTCTGTGATCGCATCGCAGGCATGCAGAGTCCACAGATAACGCAGTCGGGATTCCACCGGCAGCGACCTGTCCATCGCACGCTGTACGAGATCAGTTTTCGCATCGTCAGCGATACCGCGTTCCATCAGTATCCTGCGAGCCATTCGCACGTACCACTCGTTGCGATGATCATGAGCCGCGATCAACTGAGAATCGTCCCACGCATGCACGTTGACGGACTGTGGTTTCACAGTGCCATAAGAAATCCGATAGATCCGGCCATTACTGCGGTCCCAGATCTCGGGATTCGTGCGATGACACGCGTTTTTGTCATACCAGTCGATCTGATACACGCTCCCATCAGGACCATAGCGCAGATTGATACCTCGGAAGTAATGGTCATTCGCCAACACCAGATCTTTTCCATGATGACCAATCCACGCGGATGTTCCAGCCACAGGTTCGAGGATGTCGCAATTGACTCGATTGCCGTGAACATTATGGAAGAAGATCTGGTTGCGATACTCATCCGGCCAGTTGTCGCCCAGATAGATCATGGCTCCACAGTGAGCATGCCCGCCACCTGCATCAGCGGTGGCTCCGGCCGCTTTCGGTTCATGCCCCCACCACGCATGATCGGCAATGTTGCCGACATAATGAGCATGATCCGCGATCGTCTTGATATCGTCATACGTGTACGGATTGAAATGCTGACCACCCTGTCGATGGTAGCGACCACCCTGAATCACATGCCACAAGTGAGGTATCACGCACGCCGTGATAAAGGCCTGACCCTTATCGTTGAAATCGACTCCCCACGGATTGCTCGTACCATTCATGAAGGCTTCAAAGATGTCCTTGCGGGGATGATATCTCCAGACGGCAGCATTGAGCGGCAATCGCTGCTCATCCGCTTCACCCGGCCTGCCCACTCTGGAATGTGTGAAAACTCCATGACAACCATACAACCATCCGTCCGGGCCCCAGATGAATGCATTCAGAGTTTCATGAGTGTCCTGCCAGCCAAAACCATCCCGTAATACGACCGCACCCGGAGGAACGTCCCTGGGGAATTGAAGGCTGCCTGAAGACGGAGAAACGCCGGCAGAAACGATCTGGATTGCGGCACCATCCGCATTCCGCTTTCCGCTGTCCGCTGCCGTGGTTTCACCATCCGGCACATCATTGCCATCACGATCCGGAATAAACATCAGATAAGGAGCCGCTCCGACGTAGACTCCACCGAAGCCAACCTCGAGGCCACTCACAAGGTTCAGCCCTTCGATGAAGACTTTCGACGAATCAAACACGCCATCGCCGGTCGTATCTTCGAAGATCAGAATCTTATCCTTTCCTTCGCCCTCCTTCGCACGAATCGGATACGTGTGTGCCTCTGCAACCCAAAGTCGGCCTTTGTGGTCGAAACACATGGCCACAGGCTGATGCACCATCGGCTCGCCGGCCGCAAGCTGCACTTTGAAACCCGGCGGGACAGTCATGTGTCCTGCCGCATCCTCGGGCTTCAGTCCTTCTGCCATTCCTTTTCGTTTCTGAGGCTGAGCCGCTTCGAAATCGTCCCTTGAAACCGTCTTCGTCGCATGCATCAGGACGCTGGCTCCGACCATGCCGCCCGCGGCAATATCGATCAGACCGTCCTTGTTGATGTCCTCCACAACGAGGCCTCGACCAACGCCCGACCTGTCATCTGCCAGATGTGGGACAAAATTCACGCCGTCTGCATTTCTCTGGAGCTCAAACCAGTAAACCACCGCACCAGCGTCCCACATCGGGCTTTGCGTATGATGAGACCAGTATGTCTTTCCTGTAACAATGTCCTGCAGCCCGTCACCGTTCATGTCGGCCAGTCTGACGGCGTGAAGTTCTGTAAAGAGTACTCCGTACGGACTGTCTTCTTTCGTCTCGCCCATCAGCAGATGCTTTTCGAAACGGATGTCTCCATTGGCATCGACACCCGCATTTTCAAACCAGGCCAGACCGAAATCATGCGCGCTCAGAGCCGTGATGATGTCGCTGTCCCTGTCGCCATCGACGTCATACGCAAACATATCCGCGCCCGCTCGAGCAAACGGAACTTTGCGAAAATTCCAGACGCCCTCTACGGCGCCTTCCTCAGGTTGCTCCATCCAGCCATCAGTCGCGATCAGATCGAGCCTTCCATCGCTGTTGACGTCGCCAACACCCAGACCATGCCCAAACGGCGTCGGCGCGATCTTTTCTGAGACTGACACAAACTGCCACGCACCCAACGGCTTGTCCTTTTCCGGCAGATAGAAACCATAGTGCCCCTGGCGAGTACACACCAGTTCCGGCACGCCGTCGCCCGTGATGTCCGCAAACTGCGGCGCTTCGTTGCTGACGGAATCTGCAACCTGCAGTTTTTCCCACAACCCCGTCAGTCCGTCCTTGCCGGGATTCCGATAGACAAAACCGGGTGTTCCCGGGAAGCCAACCACCAGAATGTCATTCCAGCCGTCCTGATCAAAGTCATGCACCCAGTTGAAGAAGTTGTCCGCATAACCTTCGCGTTTCTGAGGCACAGCCGGATAAATTTCATTCTTCTGAGCAAAGTCAGGACCCGGGTACCAGTGCGGTCCATAAACCACGTCAGTCACTTTGTCGCCATTCAGATCGCCGACTGAGATGCCCTCGGAATAGTAAACATCCGAAAGCACCTGGCGGGAGAACGATTGCAGCCTTAAATCATCAGCTGTCGCGAGCGAACAGAACGTCATGCAGATCATCGCGAACATGATGCGGGCGAATTTCATATGAACGCCTCGTCGGTGGAATTCGATGTGGAAAGGTTGATGCGTTATGGTGCAACGAGATGCTGTTTCGGCAGGCAGACTCACAGACACTGCGATGCATCCAGGAATCACTCGTGCCATCCGTCAATGAGTCGCCGTTGCTCCGATTCAGAATTGCAGCTCCTGCAGCGCAGATGGCGACGGTCGCAGATCATCTGACGACGGAGTCTGCCGCAATATGGTTTCAAATTGCGGGCGGTTTCGCCAGAGCGCAGACGCTGCGCAGTCGGGATTTGTGGAAGGCAACGGTCGCAGGTCCGGCAATTCAACCAAGGATCTCGTGGATCACGTGTCCATGCACATCCGTCAGTCGGCGGTCAATGCCGTCATGGCGAACGGTGAGCCTCGTGTGATCAACACCGAGCAGATGCAGGATGGTGGCATGGATGTCATAGACCTGAGTCGGATTACTGCGGTCGAGCGGTTTATAGCCCCATTCATCGGATGGACCGTGACTGATTCCGCCCCTGATTCCGCCACCACAAAGCCAGTTGGTAAATACGTACGGATTGTGATCACGCCCCTTGCTGCCCTGGGTCGAGGGCATTCGACCAAACTCGGTGGTCCACTGGATCACGGTGTCCTCAAGCAGACCTCGCTGCTTCAGATCCCGAATCAACGCCGCGGTGCCGATGGCCATCCCCATCGCGAGCGGCCGATGATCGCGCTCGATGTCTTCGTGACTGTCCCAGTTGCGGCGCGGGAACCCATTATCATTACCGGACCAGATCTGAATGAATCGAACACCGCGTTCCAGCAGTCGTCGAGCAATCAAACACTTGCGTCCGAAGTACTCGGCTTCCTCCGGAATGTTGATCTCTGCCGGATACGTTGCCCCGGACGTGCCAAGTCCATACATCTTCAGCGTTGCTTCGGTTTCCTGCGACAGGTCAAAGGCCTCCGGCGCACTGAGCTGCATTCGGGCGGCAAGCTCATAGGATCGAATACGAGCGTCCAGCCGACTGTCGCCCGGGCGGTCTTTGCTGTATCGCTGGTTGAACGTGCGAAGCAGTTGCTGCCCGTCGCGTTCCGCATCGGCTGTCAGATAATCGGCTCTGGCGAACAGATCATCGATCGGCGTTTCTCTCTGCGGAAAAATCATGGTGCCCTGAGTGCTCGCGGGCAGAAACCCGGAACCCCAGTTCTTCGGACCATTGCTCGCAAAGCCTCGATGATCGGGCAAAACAACAAATGTCGGCAGATTATCATTCAGCGATCCCAGAGCGTAGCTGACCCATGCTCCCACACCCGGAAATCCTGGCCGATCAAAGCCCGTAGCCTGCAGATACGTCGCCTGACTATGTACGCCCGTCCTGCCGATCATATTGTGCACAAACGCAATGTCGTCCACCACGTCACCCATCGGCTCAACCACTTCGCTCAGGAACTTGCCGCACTGACCTTTCGCAGTGAAAGTGAATGGCGATTTCATCCACGGGCCGAGGCCATCCTGAAAGGCTTCGACGTGTTCGCCGAATGCGGAGGGTTCACCATGATGTTTTTCCAGCTGCGGCTTGTGGTCCCACAGATCAAGATGACTTGCCGCGCCAGCCATGAAAAGCTGAATGACTCGCTTCGCCTTCGGCGGATGATGCAGCGACTTCAGCAGGCCACCTTCGCCAACCTCCGCCGCCACTGTACCCCGCGCGCGAGCCTGCTCCTCGAACAGCATGACGGCAGCCGCAAGCCCGGCGAATTCGGAACCTGTACGAAGGAGTTGTCGTCGAGAAATGATCATGGGATTCTTTTTCGCAGAGCAGTCGTGGAAACGGCTCATTCGCAACAGTGCAGTTGCTACTGAGGCAGAACAGGCATGGCTGCCCGTCTCGGAACAGAATCAACCAGTCTGGCAACTCGTTCTGCAGTCAGACTACATCTCGAGGATCCGTTTCGCCAGTTCTTCTGACGATTCTTTGCCATTGATTGATATCGGGCGACATTCTTCAAGATTTCGAAACCACGTGTGTTGACGCTTGGCAAACTGCCGAGTCGCCGTTTTGATCTGCTCGACCGTTTCAACCAGCGATCCCCGGCCATTCAGGTGGTCCATCAGCTCGCGATATCCCAACGCCTGGCATGCGGTTCGCGACGGAGGCGGCTGCCGATTCATCAGAGCTCGAGTTTCATCCAGCCAGCCGGCAGCCATCATCTGGTCAACTCGCAGATCGATCCGCTTCCGCAGCCATTCTCGAGGAGGCTCAAGCCAGACAACCACTTGCGGTTGTTCGTCGACAGGCCTCGGCAGATTGTGATGCTCATCAGACAGCGGTCTGCCGGTCAGATGAAACACTTCGAGGGCCCGGATCATTCGACGCATGTCGTTGAAATGCAGACGCTCGGCTGTGACCTGATCGACTGCCGCCAACTGTTCGTGAAGCCATCGCGGGCCATTTGCGAGTGCTTTCTGTTCCATCTCGCGCCGGAATTCCCAGTCGGCTTCAGGACCTTCAAAGATGCCTCGCAGAATCGATCGCAGGTACAAACCTGTGCCACCGACGAACAGCGGTCTCTTCCGCCGCAGCAAAATGGATTCCGCCGCATCGGACGCCAGCCGCACGAACTCCGCAACGCTGAACTCTTCATGCGGATCCGCCACATCAATCAAATGATGCGGCACGTCTGCCATTTCATCGCGCGATGGTTTGGCTGTTCCGATATCCATGCCTCGATAAATCGCCATCGAGTCCAGCGAAATGATTTCCGCATCAATTCTCTTTGCCAGCGCGACGGCTGTCGCCGACTTTCCCGATCCCGTCGGCCCGGCCAGAAACCAGGATTGGCGAAGAAGTTCGGGACGAAGTTCCATGGACAGTGCTGACTCTGGAGAAAAGGCATTTTGAAACAGCGAAAGACACAACAGATCCCGGAATACTGTCGCTGCACGCGACGAATTCCGCTTCTTGCTTTCGTGGTGTCCTTCCCGGACCTTCACTATAAACAAAATCCAGCACCGGGTTGAGCCCGGTGGACACAGGCCTTTGCACGACTCAGCATTCGAGATTCAGGTGCAACCTGTATTGTAAACGAGCCCGTCATCTCCGGGCGTCAACCCGGTGGCGAAAGGATGTTCGTTGATCAGAGGCCCCGGCCTGACACCTCTCCGCCACGCAGATTACTTCACCTTCCACGACGGAAACACCACCAGAACCTTCGACGCGCCGTCTTTGCGGTCGCGGAACGTGTCGAATGCGGTCTGAAGTTCGCTGAGCGGAAAGCGATGTGTCAGCACGGGAGACAAGTCCACTCGGCCTTCCGCAATCCATTGCATGGCCAGCGGAAACGTGCGTTCGAAGTCGGGATTCAGACTCATCGTGATCGTCAGATTTCGATCCATTGCGCCGCGCAGCCAGACACCATCCACAGAATCCGCAGGCACTCCGAAAAACAACAGCTGACCAAATGGTCGAGTCAACATCACAGCATCGTTGAACGCGTGACCGCGATGGCCGACAGCTTCAACAACGACGTCCGGCAGACTCCCGTTCAGAATCGACTTCACCGCGTCAGCAGAATCACGTCCGTAAGCACAGATTGTATCCGTCGCACCCATTTCGGCACTCAGCCTGAGACGTGATTCGATCGGGTCGATGCCAATAATGCGACGAGCCCCCATATTGCGAAGGCCGACGTTGAACATCTGTCCGATCGGTCCCTGCCCGATGACGACCACGTCCCTGTCAATCATGTTGGGCAGCTTCTTCAAAGCGTACAAAACCGTTCCAAACGGCTGCGCCAGCATCGCAATTTCATCCGACAATCCCGGCGCCAATTCAATAGCGCGATCCTCCGGCGTGACGAAGCGTTCAAACAATCCATGCTGACGCTGAGGAACTGCGAGGACGCGCTGACCCGGTTTCCAGCGGGTTCCGTTCGTCGCGACGACAGTTCCCACCATCTCATGCAGTGACATTCCGACGGGCTGAGGATACGTCACCGGATGACCTTCAAAGTCTCCGTCGAAATACGGCAGATCGGATCCGCACAGACACGTCATCTCGGGCTGGAAAATCATCTGCCCGGGGTGCTCAGCAGCCGATGGCAAAACAGGTTCCGGGATTTCAACCAGTTCGACCTGACGTCGGGACACAAACTGACCGGCAAGCATGGTAGGCTTTCAGGAGAGATTCGGAGATCAGGAACTGTTCGCTCTCTGGATCGTCATCCGCGTGCCGATGGATCCGTCGAGCTATCGCAGGCCGGCGACCGTCAAAACCACCGTTTGCCCCGCACCTCGCAACTGGCCCGCGTTGTCGAGGAAGAATACCAGCATTTGCGGGATGACAACAAGGGGTCGGTACATGACCCCGAACCGATTGTCCGGCAAGACCCGACCGCGTCAATGTGAGACGCCCTTGTCCACCAACCCGGATCACCCGGAAACAAGCCCGCTGAGAACCGCCCCGGAGTTCTCTCTTCATCGACGCGGGAATCGGTTACCATCTTGCCATTCCGGCCCGCGGCGGGCGAATGCAGGCGAGGAACTTTGCACCAGCGAGGCTTTATGACACACGATCCGCTGCCCCTCCTTGCCGAATCCAGTTGTGGTTCGGGTCCCGGGTCGGTTCCGGTCTTCAACTGTATCATCATCCTGACGCCTCTCGAAAGCGGGCGACTTCGAGGACGCGTGGCAAATCTGCCGGGCGTTACGGCAGAGGGAAATGCGGAACGCGAACTTCTGATGCTGCTCACACAGCGATTCAAAACAGTCATCAGGGAATCGCTCGCCAGCGGGGCAGGCTTGACCTGGATCGATCCACCGGAGACTCCAGACGCGGGTGAAATCCAGCGTTTCATTCCCATTCATCTGTGATCGCAACTCATTACACACATCACACATCAACACCCGGAAGAACCATGAATTCTGTTCGCCACAAACTCGTGAAGACACGCATCATCGCCACAATCGGTCCGGCCAGTGAATCGGTGGAAATGCTGCGGGAACTGGTCGCTTCGGGTGTGGATATCTTCCGACTCAACTTCGCCCATGGAAGTCATGAATGGCTGTCCGGCCTTGTGCGAAAGATCCGACAGATTTCGGCAGAACTGGAATGTCCGGTCGGACTTCTGGGGGATCTCTCCGGGCCAAAGATCCGTCTGGGTGAAATCGTCGGCGGTGAAGTGATCTGCAACGATGGTGCGCATTTTCGATTCGTTCGCGACGATGTCTCGGGCGATCCTGCTGACCTGACCTGCACCTATGAATCTCTGATTGATGATGTGAAGCCGGGCGATCGAATTCTGCTGGCTGACGGTACGGTCGGCATGATGGTTGTTGAAAAGGATCCGGCAGCACAATGGGTCAGGTGCCTCGTCATTCAGCCCGGCAAGATCCGAAGTCGTCAGGGTGTCAACCTGCCGGGCGTCGCGCTGAGCACATCCAGTGTGACGGAGAAGGATCAAAAGGATCTGGAGTGGGCTCTGCAGAATCAGCTGGACTTCATCGGGCTCAGTTTTGTTCGCCAGGCGGAAGATATACGTCATCTGCAACGACTGATTGATACCTATCATCCCAAAGTCCGACCGCTGGTTGTGGCAAAAATTGAAAAGACCGAAGCGATCGATGATCTGGAGGGCATTCTTGCGGTCACCGATGCAGTTATGGTGGCTCGCGGCGATCTGGGAGTGGAGGCAGAAATCAGCCGGGTGCCGATCCTTCAGAAACAGATCATTCGCCGCTGTAATGAGCTGCGAATTCCGGTCATCACGGCAACTCAAATGCTCGACAGTATGCAGTCGAATGAATTGCCGACACGCGCGGAAGTCACCGATGTGGCCAACGCGGTGATCGATGGAACGGACGCGGTGATGCTCTCCGGGGAAACAGCGATCGGAGCGCATCCGGTGCAGTGCGTTCGCATGATGGATCGCATCGCGATGGAGGCCGAACCTCTGGTATCACCCATTGCTCTGTCGGCTCTTCGAGAAGACGAATCACGTCGGGCCCGACCTATTACAGAGGCCGTCACGCGTGCGGCCATTGCAGCGGCCGATCATCTGCAGGCAGATCTCATTGTGGTGGCAACTGTCACTGGCCGCACCGCTCTGGCATTGTCGCGTCTTCGGGGTCGTGTTCCTGTTCTGGCCTACACGGATCGCGAGGATGTGGCTCGCCGCATGTGCCTTTACTGGGGCGTGACTCCGGTCTTCAGCCGAGTCGTCCAGCAGTCGGCAGACGCGCTGTTGAAAACCGTGATCAAATGGGGCGAACGCAATGGACTTCTTCGCTCCGGCAGCAAACTGATCGTTGTCGGCCACACCAGCTGGCTCGGTGAAACTCATGACCTGATGATGGTTCATGTGATGCCGTAGCGGTCAGCCACAATCGATCGCTTCACGTGGATTGCAGTGACTATGGAGAAGGCTCACATTGAGCCGTGCAGGATCTGGAGGTCCGGCCGCACACCTGTCACCCGATGGTACTCTTCGAGAAGTCTTTGAAGAATCGGGCCACCACATTGACTGGCAGTGCAGGGCGGTTCGAGGCTGCGTTCGTTGATGTGACTGACAGCCATCAGCCCGGATGGCGTTGATGAGAGAAACGCCTCCGAGGCGTTCGCCAGTTCGGCCTGCTTCAGGGCTCTCCGGACGAACGGAATTTCACAACGTGCAGCCAGCTCTTCCACCAGTCGTCGGCTCAGACTGTTCAGCACGGACCGATCAGAAGTCACAATGCAGTCGTCGATGACGGCATAGAAACACGATGTGCTCGTTTCCGTGACATGATCGTCATGATCCAGCAGCAGCGCTCTGCTGCCGGGACCCGTCATTGCGGCTTCCTGATCTGCCAGCCACCAATGCAGTCGATTTCGAACTTTATGGCGTACATCAAAACAATCATCTGGAATCTGTCTTATCGACGGAATCGTGAGCCGAACGCCATTCATAATCCCGGAACGCCAGAGACGGAATGGCAACGGAAACGTATGGACACAGGTTGTTGTCTGGGTTGACTGACCACCGAGGTACGTTGCATTCACTCCGGCCGTTGAAAACATCACAATACCAAGGTCGGACCCGGCTGGCAGTCCGACCACGTTTTTACTGACAACAGCTGTCACAGCCTCCAGCAACTGTTGTCGATTCCAGTGCATCGGAAATTGCAGTTCCATCAATGATGCCAGGAACCGATCAACGTGCCACTCAGGACGGAACGGATGATGGCGCATTGTTCGAGCCATGTCCGTGATTGACGCTCCCGCCACGACACCCAGATCAGACACGGGAACAGCCGCCTCGGCAAACGGAAGCATGCGTCCATTGAGCCAGGCAATCGCATTCAACATGGGCCGCTCTCCGCTCAACGCACTGACACAGAGTCCCGCAGGTCCGCGGCATTGAGATTCGTGTGATCGCTTCGCAGACGAATTGTTCGGAACTCGAATCTCTTTCCTGAATTCCAGAGACAACTTCTTTTGCAGATCTGGACAACACCACTCTACGCAGCAGCCTTGTTTGTCACATTACTGTTGGCCTGATTTGAGAACAGCGAGAAGCCGATCACCACAACCAACTGCACGGCCACGAAGCTGGTCAATGCCAGCAGACGACCCTCGGTGAATCCATACTCGTGAAGTCCGGCACCAAGTTCATTGACGCCAAACCATGACCAACTGGTCACCACATTTCCAAGCATGGCGAGAACGGACGTTCCAAAATCGCCGATCATCTTGTCCCAGCGGGCATGCAGAATCAGGGCGTTCCAGAGAACGATCATCATGGCACCGTTTTCCTTGGGATCCCAGCCCCAGAAGCGGCCCCATGAATCATCAGCCCAGAGTCCGCCGAGTACCGTTCCAACAAGACTGAAGAACAACGCGAAGCACAGTGTCCCATAAACGATCTTGCCAAAATCCTTCATGTACCCGGAGAAATCCGCATTGTCTGATGCGGAAAACGACCGGCCCATAACCGCCTGAATGGCATACAGCAGCCCGAGGAAACCCGCCACAAACGTGGCGGCATAACCCAGCGTGATACAGACGACGTGCGTCGCCAGCCAGAACGTTGTATCCAGAACAGCCTGCATCACGCCAAGCGTGTCACCTTCGCCACGAGCCAGATAGTGAGCAATCACGAGTGACCCGGCACCGATCGCGGACCCGAGCAGGGTGCCGATCCCGTTTTTCAGTCTGAACTCGATGACTATCGCAGCGACCGCTGCTCCCCAGCCAATGAAGATCGCTGACGAGTACAGATTGGTCACCGGCGGACGTCCGGAAATCATCATTCGAGCATACAGCGCGGCAGTATGAATCACGAGCGCAAGCATCATCAGACCAAGACCGGAAAACCGCATCGGACGTTCCATGCCGATCCACCCGAAAAACGTGAACACGATTGCAAACAGGTACGGATACGTCGCCTTATAGAAGGGTTCATAATGATTGAACCGAGCTTCGAGAGACACAATTGATGCGTCAAGTTGCGGATACTTCTCGGCTGTGATGGACGCGGCATACCTTCCAACATCCTCGTTGAACCGATTGGCGTCCTGCGTCTCCCAGGCGGTCAATATGCCCTTCAGACTCGCAGCATTCCGGCAAAACATTTCGGCATTCGGTCCGCCGGGCAACAGCCAGGCAGCCCGCTTCTGAAGATCTTCCCAGACAATCTTCGTCCCTTCCTCAATCATGACCTGACTGAAGCCCAGCCTGTTCTCAAGACCGATCCTGTTCAGCTTCTCCCGCAGAGCAGCGAGGCGAGAACTCGATGGATCCTTTTGCAGCAATTGTTCGAGAACCACAGTAAACTGAGACGCAATGGAACTCAACCCGATCTCACGGGCCTGTTCCTCAGTCACAGATTCCGCGATCTGCTCCGGTGTCCTGTCGAGCGGAGCCACGGCGATCAGATTCAGCACGCCACTGAGTCCCGGATCAGACAAAGACAGCTTTTCAGACGCTTCCGCCGCAGCCTTGCGAATGGCCTCCGGAGTCGGCGGTTGCCTGTCGGGAGTCTCAATGTTCTCGGCCAGCATGGGGAAATTCAGGCGAACTGCAGTCGCCACTTTGTCGCGTGGCATGATCTCGGCCGGCAACGTGTTAAGCAAAGCGCTGACGATCTCGGGTTCCGACGTGATGCCCAGTCGGTTCATCTGCTCGTTCAGGTGGAGAACCGGCACAGCTGCAACAAATGTCTCCCATGACTCGCGGTCACCATCCTTCCCTGTCGGCACCGACATGATGGCCGGAGCATTCTCCAGTCGCCGAAAAACATCCCATGCTCCGACCAGATGGGCAGCAAGATTTTTATCTTCCGCCTGACTGAAACGATCACGGCTGAAAATGTCCTGCATGGTTGAGATGCGATTGAGAGATGAAAACAAATTCATCACCTGCCGCTCTCGGGCCGAAAGACGATTCTCTTCGCCGTTCTGATTCTTCTCGTTGGCGCTTTCGAAATCCTTCTGCAGATTGGACATGTTTTTGCGAATCTCGTCGATCGAGTACGTCATCCCATGACGCTTGTCGAGAGCAAGAAGAGCCAGAACCTGATCATTGTCGATGCGAATGACGCGGTGCCGGGCAGCAACTTCCGGACGAGCCATCACATCGAGCATCCAGCGAATTGCATCTTTCTTTGAGACCATGACCGATCGCATTCGAGATTCCACCGCCTCGTGGCTGGCAGCCGTCACCCGACTGATCTGATCAATCCATTCCTGATACGAACCATTGAAGTCCCTGATCCAGTCCGAGGGAGCGGTCGACCACCCGCTGACAAACGCCTGTCGAATCTTCTCTCGCTGCTTCTCTTCACCCAGTTCTGTCGCGTCCAGCTCACACTCAAAGGTGGACTTGTGACTGTTCATCAGAAGTTCCATTCGAGCAACGGAATCAATCGGCTGAACCCGGCCCCGCCAGACAATCGGCAGTCGACCAAATTCGTACAGATTCGCCTGACCTGACTTCGCACTCGGCACTCGCAGACTGCTGCCCAGCCACGCCGCGAAAATCAACGTCACGGCAGTTGCGACTGCAATCGCCACTGATCGACCAGACTTCGGTTCGGATAACGGAAGACTCGACGCAGACTCCGCTGCCAGCGATTCAGAATTGTCCGATCGACTTCCTGCCGATTTCGGCACAACAATTCCCGCACGTTCCGTTCGAGCAAGAAAACGATTCAGTGTCTGTCCAAACTGGCCAAACATGCCGAATGTCACCAGCATGCACGCGATATAGGGCAGCATCCAACCGGTGTTATCGACGACAGAAATCGTCGAAGCTTCCTTCCCGTCACCAAGGTCCTGATAGCTGGTCTGATAGAACGTCTCACCCTGATACCGCAGCGGATTGTTCATGTAGATCTCAAACTGCTGCGTCTCTCCGGACTGACGATCGGAAATCTCAATTTTCGATCGATAATCGCGCGGAGTGGACGATCCGACGTACAAACGTCGGCTTACATCCAGCAACTTGACATCGTACCCGCGATAGTCTCGTTTGAATCGCAGGAAGAAGGCATACTCCTTCCCGTCATGGTTGACGATCTCAGCAAATGCCTTTGCTCGATCCTCGCTGGCCGACTGAGTCACCAGCAGCGTCTTGAGAGTCTTCTTTGTCTCACGATCAATGACGTCGACGACTGCGGAACTGGAGTCGCTCTTTTCGTCCATTCCCGTCACAGGGTCCAGCCGCACAGGGACCGCAAAAGAACCCATGCCTTTATCCGCCAGCTGATGATCCTTCGGAGTCAGCGGCCTCAGGCGACTGTTCTGGTAGTACTCGCGAACAGCCAGATCGAAAGGCAACTTTGGCAAACTGATGATCTGCCTCGGAGACACCTCTTTTACATCTGCTGCCTGCTGACCTGCGGAATTGAGCAGAACGTCTTCGGGAATCGCCACAACCTTCGCCTGGCCGTCGCCGCCCTTGCTCACGATCGACAACTCACGAGTTCGAATGTCACGAACCAGATTGCTGGTCTGGCCCTCCACAAGATGCAGCATGTTCTCCTTGGCCCAGAGCCCCACCTGCAGTTCGCTGATCATCAGTGTGGCAACGCCGATGTGCAGCAGCACGACACCGCCACGTTTTTCAAACAGCAGATTACAACCAATCAACAACACCAGTGAACACGCCGACCCTTTGAACAACTGCCACAGAATTCTCATCGAGGACAGATTCAGTCTCGCTTCTTCACCCCCCCGAACAAAATAGGCCAGCACCCCCAGCAGAAAGATCCCGATTCCAATCAGGATCCATCGGCCCAGCTTTGCACTCGACTGGAGACTCAGGCCTGCAAAAACGCTCGCCAGCCCTGAAAGCCCCAGCACACCCAGCATCAGCCACCAGATCTGAATTGGCGTCAGCAGGGTATCGCCGGCTTCGACACCAGTCTGCTGGTTGCCGGTCACAATCACAGCGATCGTCATCAGCAGACCGACGAGGAGCATACCAACACCCATGCTCAGCCTTCCGCCTTTCGCGCGGAGCTTAAATGTCAGAGCATGGGCGCAGGTGAGGTTGATCAACATGGCGACACCGATGGTCCAGCCTCCCGGGAAAGGGAAGTAGCGGAAGATGCCAAGTCGCTCTGCAATTCGATTGCCCATCTCTCCGAACATCGACGGTGGAAACATATCCTGCACATCCACCCATGCGACCCAGGTTCGAAAGTACTGCGCCATCACCTGCCAGACATCTCGTCGTGCCTGCGCGAGGCTGCCGACAAAGATAATGAACATTGCCAGCGTAAACAGCACACAGGTGATCTTCAGAGACGCCAGTTTCTTCGCAACATGGAGCAACGCGTCGTCGGTGGGCAGCAGTGTCCGGTCAGACACTTCCTGCTTCTGCAGCATGCCAGGTCGGGCTGATGTCGACATCTCTTATTTCTCCAGAAGAAGGCTGTCTGCCTTCAGGACAAAACTGATCGCACTCAATGTCATCGGCCAGAATCAGCTGGCAACCTTCAGCGACTGACAAAACAACTTAAATCCTGCTCGGGCCTTGTCAGCCGCAGCACTCGAAGCTCGCAGCTTGAAGATCCAGAGTTTGCCCTTGTGAGGAACAATCATCCCCAGAATGGATTCGGCTTCACCTTTGTACTCGACATACTCGCCCGTGCATCCTTCGAGCATGAGCGACTGAACGTCTTTCATCGCTTCCGCCGGCCCCACAGGCGGCAGACCAATCTGACCTCGCCAGCGAACAAACTGCTGCTCCAGACCAGCAGATTCATTCAGCGGGCTGACTGTCACGCGGCCTTTCTCCCCCGACGCAGCCGTTTCCCACGCAAACGCACTGAATTGATCGTTTTCAGCCTCGATCCAATCCGACGGGACATCCCAGCGGAACGGAATCACATCAAACGCGTCACGCAGCATGTCGGACGGAAGATAGTCTTCCTCAGCAGCCGGAACTTCATACTCACGAATTTCAGGACCGCAGCCAGCCATCGCAGACAACAGCAGCAGCAGCGGACTGACACGAAACTTGCTCATGGGAAACACACAGACATGTCGCAAAGACATTGAGGCGGGAAACACAGAGTGGAAGGCCGTCAGCTTACCCGGATCAGGAATCCGGAACCGCCAGTATTCTACGCAGGCGGCTCGCATTTTTCACGACGGCAGCTCACCGATCTGAAATCAGCCACCCATGCGATGACAATTCAGGCAGATGGAAATAGCCGGCGGGAACGTCCATTCATGATGCCATGCAGAACTCAACCGACGATGAAACAGACAGCACTCGGAAAAACGCAGATCGCCAACGTGGCTGGCCACCTCGAACATCGCGCCGGTTTGTTGCTCCCACGCAACAGCCACAGAACGGGCAAATCCCCGCTCCGATTCCACAATCTGAGAACTCCCGGGCAAAAACTCCATGTTCAACTTGTCCGATTGTTCCGATCGGGCGATTTCAGGAGACAGCGACGAGTCGTTCTTCTGCTGATGAGTCCGCAGATCGACAAACGAAACATCAACCTGATTTTCTGATCCGGAACAGATAGAAACGATGGGCGGCAACACCGCAACGACAGACGCAATGGATGCGGATGGCAACACAAAGCCGGATCGACCATGAAGCGTGGTCCCGGAAAACCTCGATTGAGACTCCCGGCCACTGTGCCCGTCGGATCGATCGGAGATCCTGTCGCCGTGATCGTTCGTTTCGGTGATCGCACAAGCCTCATCCTGATACAGCAACTCCATTCGTAAATCAAACTCCTTCGACAGACCAGACAGCGGAACCGATCAAAGCTGGTTCTTCAGAGACGCAAACGCTCGTGGACCCAGAGACTCTTCGAATTCAAATGATTGCGGATCCGGATGAATCATGATGACTCCCCGCATGCGATTCCATCTTCCACTGTACTGCGACGGCAGCGAGTGGCAACATTGACGGACGTAACTCCGGCGCCGCAGCGATCCGGTCAAACATCCGACCGCCATCGGTGTTGATAATGACAACCTCTCGCGAATCGCCATCAAGTTGCTCAATTGCCCGATGCAGCTGCAATCGTTCTTCAATTGTCATCAGATGTGCAATCCACCGTCCCGACTGCCTCACCGACGTATCCACAATCAGGGATCCGAACGCCCTCCTATCACACAGATGCAATCGTCGAATATCGACGACTGAGTTTCTGCAGGCGGCGAACGCATACGAAACAAGGTCCACCGCCACCTCGCCAACCCGCCTCAGCAACCGTGCAAAAGCATTGTGGACACTGTCTTCTGCTCCCGCGACACATCCCGTGATCGAAGGAGCCATTGAAAACAACGTCTGACGGTGCGCGCGATCGACCTGTTCCAGTTCGGTGCGCAACCCGAACCGCTTCCTGTCGCTGCTGAAATCGGACATCAACCCAGCATCAGGAACACGCTCGAACGATCAGGGTTTCTTCAAGTTTTCTCCCAGAACTCTTCAATTCCGAAAAACTCCTCGAAATGCCACGTATCTGGAAAGCCCTCAGGCCAGCGTAGTCGTGTCCCCCGCCGGGTTCATCCCGGTGGTTCACGGGCCTTTGCCCCAGCACCGACTTCAATTTCAGGAGAGAACCGCAGTCGTGCAAAAGCCTTGTTTCCACTGGGCTCAACCGCGTAGGGATAAAAACACCGCTTGATGAATGACTCGCGGCTGGGCGACCGCATCAAGGAGTCAGCAACCCTGATTGTGGCTCGTGTTCAGTCGGCGGGAACTTGACGCTGCGGTACAGCTCAGCGAGATCGATTGAGACTTGAACAGACGTCCGTTCAAAGCTTCCCGAAAATCCGCTTTGCTCATGAAACAGCCAGTCGCCGTCTGGCTGTCGAGTAAATCGCTCAACACAAGGGCGGTCCTGCGCGACGCAGCACTAACTCACGCAATGACTCAATCTGACGGTCATGGTTGGACTTTTTTCCTCGGTCGTACTTTTCGGTCGACTCCGGCAGGACTTCAACGATCACCGTTGGTTTGATCAAATTATCGCGATGTTCGTCGTCAAATTCCTGTTCGCCGCAAACAATCGTCGCGTCAGGATAGGTGTAGAGTCCAGTGGCAAAAGCCTTGACTCGAAGATCACTGTTGAACACAGCACAGGCGCGATCTTTCAGGGCATTGCCCGCTTCACGACCAAAATACATAGAGATCAAGCTGTGATTCGCTGAGCCGCCGCTTGTGGCAAAGACTTCGCCCTGAAAGTACTCGCTCTTTATCGGGCTCTGACGTTCCCGAAGCAAGTACTCCTGCGAAGTGATTCTCTTGAGTGCCGTTGAAATGGCATGCCCTTCTGATGCGAAAAAGCCGCATTCACACCCAGTGTCTTACAAGACCAACGCTGATTCTCTCAACGGTCGTCATCCCAAGTCAGCCGCCTGTCTGCAACTGCACCAGTTGAATCCGCTGCGCTTCTTCGTCGCTGACGTAATCGCTGTGGCAGTTAGCCTTCCCTTCCTCAGCACCGACGATCTTGCGAGTCTTGTTGGCAAGGCGATGGATTTCTTCCGGAGAAAGCACGCCGCGTTTTTCGAGGATCTCACGTTGTTCGGGTGACAGAGCATCTGTCACCTTCGCCTTGTCCCACTGAAATGCGTCGGCCTTGCCGCTGGCGAATTCCTGAATCTCTTTGCTGATGCGAACACTGCACCAGTCGTGGCCGCACATCGCACAGAAGTCTGTGTCGACGTCCAGGTCTTCGTCGTGATACGCGCGAGCCGTGTCGGGATCGAAGCTCAGTTCGAAATGCTTCTGCCAGTTCAATGCAGCACGAGCTCTGGTCAGTTCATCGTCGCGATCGCGCGTTCCCGGGATTCCAAGTGCCACGTCGGCTGCGTGAGCAGCAATCTTGTACGCGATGCAGCCTTGCTTGACGTCGTCCTTTTTCGGCAAACCGAGATGTTCCTTCGGCGTGACATAGCACAACATGCTGGCTCCGTGCCACGCCGCGTTGGTCGCTCCGATGCAACTGGTGATGTGGTCATAGCCGGGAAAAATGTCGGTCACCAGCGGGCCCAGCACGTAAAACGGAGCTCCGTGGCACAGTCGACGCTGCAGCTTCATGTTGAACTCAATCTGATCGAGCGGCACGTGCCCCGGGCCTTCAATCATCACCTGCACGCCTTTTCGCCACGCCCGTTCGGTCAGCTCGCCGAGTGTCGACAATTCCGCCAGTTGTGCCATATCCGTCGCGTCAGCCAGTCCACCCGGACGCAAACCATCACCGATACTGAACGTCACGTCGTGCTTTCGCATCACATCGCAGATCGATTCCCAATTGGAATACATCAGATTCTGCTGTCTGTGGTGAATCATCCACTTGGCCAGCAGCGAACCTCCGCGACTGACAATCCCGATCAGGCGATCCTTCACGTGCGGCAGGTGCTCCTGAAGCACTCCCGCATGAATCGTAAAGTAGTCCACACCCTGCTGCGCCTGATGTTCCAGAGTTTCGAGCACATGCTGAATATTCAGCACTTCAATGCGACGACCAATAATCATCGAGTAGATCGGCACAGTTCCGATCGGCACAGTGCTGTTGCGGATGATGGCATCACGACAGGCATCCAGATCGCCGCCGGTTGACAGATCCATCACCGTATCCGCGCCCCAGCGTTCGGCCCATTTCAGCTTTTCGACTTCTTCATCCGTGCCCGAAGAAACGGGTGACGCACCCATGTTCGCGTTGATCTTGGTCTTCGATGCACGACCGATGCACATGGGTTCGAGGTTGTAGCGGAGATGCTGCTTGTTCGCTGGAATCACCATGCGGCCAGCCGCGACCTCATCGCGTATCTGTTCCGCCGTCAGATGCTGTTCACGTTCTGCAACGCGATGCATTTCCGGTGTGATCATGCCCCGCCGAGCAAACTCGAGCTGCGTCGATGGCTCAAATCCGGCCGGCGGCTGCCACGCATCGGCCTGCTCGTAGCTGGATTCAAATCCCGCCCGAATCGTCCAGTCGAGCGGCATGAAATCCCAGGCCGTTTTTGCCGACGGAGTCGGCATGCCAGGTGTATCCGGCGATGCATACGTCAACGCACCCCGGCGACCCGGCATAATCCTCGGCGCTTGAGCAAAGCTGCCAGGAGTCGTCCCCGCGTGACTGCTGCTGGGATCAGATGCTTCGATGGTTGGCAAAAACTCGGCGACTCGCTCAGCGTGATTCAGACTCATTGTTTTTCCCTGTCGAAAACCAGAATTCGCGGGAATCGTAGTACTGCAGGGCTGTTTTGCAATGTGTTCGTCATGGAACATCGCAATCCTCTCCGACTTGTTGGAGGTTTCTCGTCAGAGTTGTTGACATGCCGGCCGCCCTGTACGCTTCCGGGAGTTCCTCGCAATCCCCATTCCTCTGATTTTTGCGACCATTCACCGATGAAATACGACGTCCTGGGCGTTGGCAATGCTCTGGTAGATATTCAGGCTCGAATCTCCGACAACTGGTTGTCGGAAACCGGTTTTGACAAGGGGATCATGACTTTGGTCGATGACGGCCAGCAAAAGTCGGTGCTCGATCGTCTCGCTGGAGTTGCTCTCAATCGCTGTGCGGGTGGTTCCGCAGCGAATACGATCGTAGGAGTGGCGGATTTCGGCGGGAAAGGAGCCTACATCGGAAAAGTCGCAAATGACGAAGTGGGCCACTTTTTCCTGGAGGATATGCGGAAACTCGGAATCGCTGTTGAGGTCCCTCCAGCACCTGCAGGCCAGACCGGAACGTGTGCAGTCTTGATCACCGAGGACGCTCAGCGAACAATGCTGACCAATCTGGCGATCTCAGCCACCCTGTGTGAAGATGACATCAACGAGTCCGAAATTCAGAAGGCAAAATACACTTACGTTGAGGGGTATCTGCTGACCAATCCGACTCAGCGAGCTGCCGCGTATAAAGCCATGAATCTTGCCAGGCAGTTCGGCAACAAAGTCGCTTTTACGGCGTCCGATCCGTTCCTGTGCAGCATGTGTCGCGAAGAAATCTGGGAACTCCTGCGAGGCCCCGTCGATTTGTTTTTCTGCAATGAAGAAGAAGCCAAAAGCCTGACCGGCAAGTCAGATCCTGTCGAATGCGCTGCCGAACTGCATCGCCATTGCGAGAATGTGGCAATGACGCTCGGGCCGAACGGATCACTTCTGATGCACGATAACAGGGCAATTCCGATTGAGGGCGTCAGCGTGGACGCAATTGACAGCACCGGTGCCGGGGACATGTACGCCGGAGCCTTGCTGTATGGCATCACCAACGGAATGAGCCTGAAACAGGCCGGCCACCTCGCATCCCACGCAGCTGCTCGCATCGTGGGCCAGCTCGGTGCCCGCATGAAGAATCGCTTTACTGCGAAGGAAGTGGCGTCGCTGATGGAGTAAAAGTCAGGCCACGACGCTGACATCGCCGGACAGTCGCACGAAAAGTCGCTCCAGCAGGATTACCGGATCGACACGACTTCCGCCCTTCATCTCGGAGTCAGCCTGGACCAGAAGGTGCAGGATGCGGCTGGCTCGCTCAAAGCCGATTCGCCGCAGATATGACTCCGCGGAACCGATCGCGTTGCTGAAAACTCCTGCAGCCGCAAGAGCTTCCCGCAACGGCGTGCCGGTTCTCGCTCGCTCTGTCGCTTCTGCAAATTTTCGAAATGTGAAAGTCACTCCACCAAGAATCTTCTGAGGAGCTTCACCGGATCTCAGCAGCTTTTCCAGCGCTTCAATGGCAGCGGCCGGATGGCCATCTCGTACAGCATCCAGCATCACCCATGTCGTTTCTGTTCGCCAGCCACCGACAACCTTCGGCACATCTTCGCGAAGGATCGTCGGAGCTTCTCCGGCAAACGAAGCCAGCTTCGCGACTTCCTGCTGAAGCATCGTCAGCCCATCGCCTGCGAGTTCAATGATCAGTGCTGCCGCATCCTGATCCAGCTGCTTCCCGAATTCGTCTTTCGCCAGCTTCTGCAGCCACTTCTGCAGTTTGATTCCGGTCAGTTCTCCACATTCGATCGCCAGAGCATGCTGGTCGACGAGCTTGAAGAGCTTCGTGTTTTTCGGCCAGCTTTTGACATCCAGAATCAGCAATGCTCCTTTCGCTGGCTGCGTCACGTACTTTTCCAGAGCCGCCCGGTTTTCAGACACGAAGTCGTCAGCTTCTTCGATCAGAACGATTCGCTGGTCGCCGAACATCGACACAGTTTTCAGGTCGGCCATCACATCGCGAAGTTCCGCATCTGCGCCGGCGATTCGAGTCAGCGACAGATCCGCTTCTTCACCGCCAGCCCCCGGGATTCGCTGCAGAATTTCATGCCGAAAGAATCGCTCCGCTCCATACAGAACCAGCACGCCCTTGACATCGACGGGCTGTTTTGCTGCTAAAAACTCTGTGGCGTGCATGGGTGCAGATCGCTTGGGTGCAGGTCGCTTCAACGGGATTCGCCAGACTTTCGCACAGAATTCTACGGTGAGTCCACAGCAACGCAAAGCCAGGCTGTTGCCGACCATTGCACGGCACCATATTCTGGACATCTGAAAAGCTGCTCACGCCGCAAGAAGCATTCACACGGCAGCTGTTTACTGGCGATCGACGCCCCGAATCGCCAGGATCCCGTTCCCCCCAGTCTTTACCGCATTCGGTTCTCATCGCCGAGCATCCTTGCGGTCACTTCCCGAGCATATTGTTTCGATCCGGAGAATTCGTTGATGTTTACGACTCCGTTCATGGCACTCACCACGACGCTCGGACCCGTCCTGAGCCTGTTCCTGCTGCTTCAGGATCCTCAGAAGCCCGCTGAACTGGTTCAATCAATCGAGCAGAATCGAGGCGGTCGACATTGGATTGATCTGCCGACGGCTCCCCCGAAGTCGCCAGAAGAATCCGCAGCCTGTTTTCAGATTGAGCCAGGATTTCGGATTCATCTGATCGCATCTGAGCCCATCGTGAAAGATCCCGTTGCAATCGATTTCGATCATCTGGGACGCATGTTTGTTGTCGAGTACGGTGATTACC
The DNA here is from genome assembly GCA_046341255.1 of Planctomycetota bacterium. Classification (GTDB taxonomy): domain Bacteria; phylum Planctomycetota; class Planctomycetia; order Planctomycetales; family Planctomycetaceae; genus SXXK01. The sequence goes on along the minus strand of JBKDRW010000525.1, from coordinate 1,008 downwards.
CAGTCGGCCCGAAAGATCCCGGCGATCCGCCGTTGTCTCAGATCGTCATGCTGGAAGATACGGACAACGACGGCACGATGGACCGTCGCACGGAGTTTGCGAAGCATCTGAAATTCTGCCACAGCCTGCTGGCCATGCAAAACGGCATTCTGGCCTGCACGGAAACTCAGATTGTGTTTCTGAAGGATACAGACAACGACAACGTCTCGGACCTTCGAGAAGTCTGGTTCGATGGATTCATTCCAGCACATCCGCAGATGCAGATCGGGTGTCCTCGTTACGGTTTCGACAACTGGATCTATCTGACCTACGGACACGGGAACGTCCGATGCACTCGGCCGGGTTTTGAATCGGAGCCCGTGGAGATTCCTCGCGTCGACTTTCGATTTCATCCGCAGACCATGAAGTTCGAAGCGGTCTCCGGAGCCGGTCAGTTCGGCAACACGATTGACAATTTCGGTCATCGATTCTTCAGCTCCAATCGAAATCCGATCATGACGGATGTGTTGACGATGGAGGAAGTGCGAAAAAATCCCTTTGCCGGAGTTTCGGTCGGTCATACGGATGTGGGACCCGCCGGTGAAAACACTCGCGTCTATCCGCTGGTGACGATGAAGAGCAATTGGCTATCACACGCGGGGACTCATACGTCGGCCTGCGGAGTGACCGCGTATCGCGGTGGTTTGTTCGGACCGGAATCGGATCGCAACGTGTTTGTTTGCGAGCCCGTCGGACATCTGGTGACTCGAAACATCATCGAGCCTCAGGGAGCCACGTTGACTGCACGTCGTGCTCGCGAGAACGCGGATTTCCTTGCGTCGACCGACACATGGTTCCGTCCCGTAAGCCTCGCCACCGGCCCCGATGGTGCGTTGTATCTGGCGGATATGTATCGTCTGTGGGTTGAGCATCCAAAGTTCGTTCCCGAGGATGTCGCAGCGAAAATGGACTGGCGAGCCGGTGAAGATAAAGGTCGCATCTGGCGAATTGTCCGGGAACAGGCTGAGG
>JBKDRW010000524.1:0-17611 GCA_046341255.1 Planctomycetota bacterium | reverse complement strand
ATGTAACGCAGTCGGTAGCGTTTCATCTCTTCGTTCTGCAGGTCCACCAGCAATGCAAGCCCGACGCCTTCGACGAACTCCATGACGAGAAACATTTCGTCTTCGAGAGTCCAGCCAAACTCTGTTGTCTTCACGATGTTCGGATGGTGCAGTGACATCGCCACCTCACCCTCGCTTGGTTTGTGAAGTCCCTGAAAGCGAGATTCAAATCTGGCAGTCTTTTCCTTATCCAGCACCTTCAATGCCACAAGCCGGCCGGACTGCAGATCCGTGGCCTTCCAGACCTTTGACATGCTCCCCTGACCAACACGTCCGATCAGATTGAATCGCTTGTTGATGTCGGTCCGCTCGTGTGAAGGTTTTTTTCTGGCGAACAGTTTGTCAAACATGGATCGATCCCTCTCGCCTGAATCGCTTGAAGCCGTGGGTTCCGGAATTACGACATGCAAGGGCAGAGATGTCAATCCGGACTCGAGGGACTCGCTGTTTTCCTGCCATGAACACCAGGTTTTGGTGCATGAGGCTCTGCTCTCCACGCGATTTCGAATCCGATTCATCCTGATCTTTGCCTCATCGCTTCGAGAAATGCCCATGCGGTCTTCATTGATTGGATGAAAGTCTGAACCACAGCCCTCTGCGTACGTGATGTGAAATGCAAGTCGGCGTGACAAAGTCCTTTGTCCTTTTTCACCCTGTGAGCCTGCGGAGCGTCAAGATCTGACATTGGTTGGAGTGGCGAGAACGGACAGTTGTCGTTCGGTGAGGAGAACTGCTCTGGGGCGAGACTCTGAGAAAGGAGGCTGTTGCCGATCTGCAGTTTCGTCCGTCAGGACAGATGCGGAAAATTTTTCCTCCGGTCGACATAGGAAAGCGACTTCGGGCTGAATGACCGGATTTGCTCTCGTGGGCTTGCGGGAATTGTTGCAGACTTTTTCTGCAAGTAGGGAGAAATGCCCATGGGTAAAACAGCGTGTTCTGTCGTTGAAGTGCCGATAGTCTGCATAGACGGACCTGCAGGGTTCCTGCGCGCTGTTGTTCTGGCCGGACGTCCTGAGATCACATGCGGGCCTTCAGGAAACAGGTGTCTGGTCGAGCCGGAGGCGATCAGAGACGTCGTTGTCTCAAGTCGAGGATGAGGGCCAGCGACGTCCAAGCACTGTCCACCTCAGTTTGAATCACTTTTTTTCGTGAGCTCAGGGATGATCAGCCTTCTGCCACCATCGCCGGTTCCATCTCAGATCGATACGAAGTTTCTTCGAAGTGAGTCTGCCCATCTTCATCATTCGGACGATGCGAAATTTCACGTTCCAGACGTCCCGGAGCCCGAACCTCAGCCACGAAAAGCTGAGGAACCGGTTGCGGAAGATGAGCCTGAAAATGACGGCACTCATGATTGCCATCGAGCTAAAGCAGAAGATTCGCAGCCGCAGGAAAGTGTCGATACGTTGCTGCAATTGATTTCACAGCAATCGCCAAAGAAGAAACCGACGGCACTGGAAGCCCTGGCTGCAGTGGTGAACACGAAATCCGAAGCGGACAGGCCGCACGACACATTGGTGACCGACGTTCCTGCGGTCGCCAGTATCCAGCAATCAGCCGCGGTATTAACTCCTGCGGCGTTAACTCCTGCGGCGTTGACCCCTGCGGCAACGCCCGCGGAAACGATCAGCAGGTCGGCGGTTGCTCAGGTTGCTGCAGGCCTCAAGAAAACGCCCGATGCAGACCGCGAAAAGACGGCGTCACTGCTGGGGGCTGCGGTGGAAGATGTTCCAGATGATCTGGTCCCTGCGTCTGCGGTAGCACCGATTCCCAAAGCAGCAGCCGTAGGGGCTGGTGTCGCATCGACCGCAGAGACACTCTCCGTGCCGCTTCCGGAATCGGTTCCATCGGACATCATGATGGAGGTGGTTTCACACACCTCAAATCGAAGCGACGCGGTCTCATTACCGGTTGAAGACCTGAAGACGACCTTTGAAAAACCGGCCGTTCAGCTGTTTGCTCCGGGGGCAGAGCGTGATGAACTGACGCGTCAGATCGAACAGATGATTGCTCGCACAGCGTCAGGTGCGTCAGCGGCAACCGCTTCCACTGAGTCAGCCACCGGACTGACAATGACTGCTGAAAGTGGATCCAGGGATCCTTCCGTACTGCCGGTCCCTGACAATGCCCTCACGATCGGTAGCACTGCTGCCATGGCGGAGCAGCAGGCAGACCCTGCATCCGCGATGCTGATTTCGGGTTCTGCCGGGAATCGTGATCAGAGAGGCTCCGCTTTCACGCAGACTGCCAATGATGGAGGCTCCATCGTCACGCGAACCGACTCCGGTGGTTCAATCCAGTCGACAACCCAGACCTGGTCTCAGGGTTCCGCTTTGAATCCTGACCTGTCTTCTTCAATTCGATCGGAAATTCGAGAGCCACTTTCGTCCCAGGCGGCGCGTGCCATTCTGAATCACCTCGAAACACGCAGATCCGACGAAGCCAAAACCCTGACCGTTCGTCTCGATCCACCCGAACTTGGTGAAATGACGATCGAACTGTCGAAGACTCGCGAAGGGCTTTCAGTGCGGGTCACGGCGCGGGAGTCGGTGACGCTGGATATGCTTCTGGCCCGAGGTCAGGAGATTGAGCAGCACCTGAAAAGTCAACAGGTTGACGTGACATCGATGGAGTTTTTCTCGTCAGGGGCATCGGGGCAGCAAACTCCGCAGCGGAATAGCGATTCCGGTTACCAGAACGCTGCTGAAAGTTCCCCATCGCGCCGATCGTCAGCATCACAGACAGGACGATCGGGAACGAAACGCACTTCTCCGGGAACAAGGGAGAGCGAGCAGTCGCTCAGTTTCCGGGCCTGATTTTGACCACGCAGTCTTGACTGAACGAAGTTTTGCATTCTTTTCCTCGCTGAATTTTCGGAGCCGCAGTGATGCCAACAACCGTGAACGCCGCAGCAAATACCGGCACACCGACCACCACTGCAGGTGCGACGAAATCGGCAGCATCGCAGATTCCTCAGGACATGTTTCTGCAATTGTTTGCCAAACAACTTCAGTATCAGGACCCGACAGCCCCCATGAATACAGATCAGTTCCTCGGTCAGCTGACGCAACTCACGACCGTCGAAGGAATCACCAAAATGGGGTCTGGCATCGATGCGATCGGTGCAAAGCTTGATCAACTGCTCGAAGCAACAACCAGCGGGGCGGATCTCGAATCGCTTCAGGCCCTGAATGCAGGTGCCAATCTGTTGGGTAAGGTTGTGCAGTACGGAACCAATGAGTCGCAATCCGGCGTCGTTGAAGAGATTCGTCAGGTCGGTGGCCAGTACAAAGCCATTGTGAATGGACAGACAGTTCCAATCAGTTCCCTGATCAGTATCACTGAGCCCTGAAATCTGACTGAACACTTCGATCGTGCACTTCTGAATTCATCTGTCCACTGCGCCGATAAGGCCTGCTTTCCCGGGATCCAACCATGGCCAATTCACTGCTGACCGGCATTTCCGGTCTCCGTGGTCACCAGAAGATGCTGGAAGTTGTTGGTAACAACCTCGCAAATATCAATACGACGGCATTCAAGAATTCTCGCGTCATATTCTCCGACCTGATGTATGAAGTTCAGCGCGGTACGTCGTCATCGTCGTCCGGGCTGCTGGGGTCATTGAATCCCATCCAGATCGGTACCGGCAGCCGCGTGTCTCAGGTGGACCTCAACTTCGCTCAGGGAAACCTTGAATCGACGGGAAATGACCTCGACCTTGCCATCGACGGGGGCGGGTTCTTTGTGGCATCATCCGGAGACCGTACCTACTTTACGCGTGCAGGAGCATTCTCCCTCGGGGAAAGCGGATATCTTTCGGATCCGGCAACCGGATTTCTGATCAAGCGATACGGAAGTCTGGGCGAGGATGCAGCCGACGGGTTGCCAGCGTTTCAACAGCCTGGAGATGACCGAATCTATGTTCCGAAAGGGGTCAGTGTTCCCGGTCAGGTGTCAACGGAACTGAAAGTCAGGGGAAATCTGATTTCCACCGCGACAGGTCCTGTGGCGCAGGAGTTAACAACGTCGACGCCGTTTCTCACGGGAGGAATACCTGCCACCGCAGCGACGTTACTGAATGATCTCGACAATAACTCTGTTGACTACATCGCCACTGATAAGATCCTGATTTCCGGCAGAAAGAGTGATGGAACAACGCCGGCGTTGAGTGAAATTACGGTTGGGCCCACGACGACCGTGGGAGATCTCGTGACGGCTCTTTCAACGGCGTTTCCGGATGCCACGGTGACACTGAATGCTTTGGGGCAAATCGTGGCCGTTGCCAACAGCACGGGGCCATCATTTCTTGAAATCTCTTTCGTTGACCGTCCGACGAACACTGGCCGTACAGAACTTGAAGATCAGGAAATGATCCTGACAGCCAAAGGGAAGAATCAGGACAGTTTCACTCAGGCTGTGGAAGTGTTCGATGAAAGCGGTGCAGAACGGTCCATCAATCTGACCTTCACGAAACAGGCAGACATGTCGTGGACCGTAACAGCAGCCGTTTCGCCGATTGACGGGAACATGCTCGACGGTCTTGTCACCGGGCTCACCTTTCAGCCGAATGGGTCCTTTGCTCAGGTCACCGGAACGGGTCTGGCCGATGCAAACATCACCGTACAGTTTGATGGAATGTCGGGGCCCCAGACCATCGCCCTGAACTTCGGTTCGCCCTCCGGTTTCGAGGGACTGACTTCGCGTGGTCAGGCAACTTTGGTCGAATTGTCGCCAAACGGTTTTCCTCCGGGGGCGATGATGGAAATTCAGATTGACACGGACGGAAAAGTGTTCGGCCTTGCCTCCAACGGGCTGAAGATTCCTCTGGCGCAGCTGGCTCTTGCATCATTTCGAAACCCTGATGGTCTCGTCTCCGTGGGGAACAACTATTACACCGCTGCACTCGCCAGCGGTGCGCCGGAACTGGGAACAGCTTTGACCGGGAATCGAGGCGCCGTGCGAGCCGGACAACTGGAAAGTTCCAATGTCGACCTGGCGCTGGAGTTCACGCGACTGATCATTGCACAGCGAGGCTTCTCCGCGAATGCGCGAACCATCACAGTGACAGACGAAATTCTGCAGGAACTGACGAGTATTATCCGATAGCGATCCGCCCGTCGGTCGTCTTTCTGAACGATTGGTCTGATCTTGGAAGTGATCGGCGATCGATCTGCCGCACTCGCGTTCGAGGGTCCAGATGCGACGATGCGAGACTTCGGGAGTCTGCCGATCTGGGGCATGGTCTGCAGCAACAGGCGTGGTTGCCCGGTAAGGTGGATCTCCGGATCTTCGCCCGGCCCCGTCTTCTCGCTGGAGTTCTCCCAGAATCGGGACCGCTGACAGCCTTCGTCCTCGGGAAGATTCCTGACATGGAGTGACGCGAGATACCGCAAATTTCGAGATTTGCGACGCCGCGTGGAAAGTTGGCGTGATCGGTGACCATTCCACAATCGTTCAAAACGCGGTTGTTGTGGCAGTCCGGGAAAAGCGTTCGTCGGAATGCTTGTCTCCGCGAGGAAAGCGTGCGAGAATTCCGGAGTCCGGCTTTGATTCTGCAGGAATTCTGCAATGATCAACGGTCGAGCAATGACTGAACCCCACCCTCAGTCGGCGATGGCTTCGTGTGGAAGTTCCGTCTGACCGGTTCAATGTTTGGCCCCCACAATTTTCCCGGAATGATGAAGAGTTCTCTTCAAATCCTGAACACTTCCGCACGGCTGAAAACCGTGACGTCGACGGTCTGCGTCGGGGTGGCGGCAGCGGGTTTGGGGCTGGGTGATCCGAGCGTGGCTGCGGTCATTTGCTGTGTCAATGCGGGTGTGAAACGCGCGGCCGCGTCCAAACGGTCCAACTGCCACTAAGCTGAACGTGTCCGAAATCACGTGTGTCAGCGAATCCTGGTGGCAGATTCGATGCGCATACACCGATCCGACCGGTTGTCGGAAACTGAAATTGACCGAAAGACTTTGTTGAACCGGCTGCGTGCACTGATCGGGACAGCGTGACTGATCTGCTGAGGATTGGTCAGGAGTTGCTCAGGTGCGTAACGGACGGCTCGCGAGGAAAGCAGTTTACGAGGATCATCCACATGGAAGACGTTCGCGGTAATCAGTATCCGGCTCCATTCAGGCCGTCCTATGGCGCTCCGGAAGCGACGGGGCTGTACGATCCGAAGAATGAAAAAGACAACTGCGGCGTTGGCTTTGTGGCACATATCAAGGGGCAGAAGTCTCATCAGATCGTGAGGGATGCTGATCTGATGCTGCGACACATGGATCACCGTGGAGCCTGCGGATGTGAATCCAATACCGGCGACGGAGCCGGAATGCTGACCGCTCTGCCGCATGCGTTTCTGCGGCGGGTTGCAAAGCAGGACATCGGAGTGGATCTGCCTGAAGCCGGCCGTTATGGCGCGGGGATCGTGTTCCTTCCTCAGGATGAAGCTCAGCGGGCTTTCTGCCGGAAGACGGTGGAGGAATTCATCAGGCTGCAGGGGCAGAAACTTCTGGGCTGGCGAACGCTGCCTGTGGACTACGAAACTGCCAACATCGGAAATACGGCACGGGCCTGTGCGCCGCACATGGAGATGCTGTTTGTCGGCGGTGCTGAGGGTCTGGACAAGGATGCGCTGGAGCGTCAATTGTTCATGATTCGCAAGCTGTCCAGTCACAAACTTCGCAACAGCGACATGTCACAGGCGCTGCTGTTCTATATCTGCTCGTTGTCAACCAAACTCATCATTTACAAGGGCATGCTGACCTCATTTCAGGTCACGCCGTTCTTCCGGGACCTGCAGGCCGACGACTACGAGACGCATCTTGCGATGGTGCACTCAAGGTTTGCAACCAACACATTTCCCAGTTGGGACCGTGCACAGCCGCTGCGATTCATGTCGCACAACGGTGAGATCAATACGGTCAAGGGGAACTCCAACTGGATGTTTGCCCGGCAGGGGATGATGAAGAGTGAGCTCTTCGGGGACGATATCAAGAAGCTGTTCCCGATTGTCGAACCACACACGTCAGACTCGGGGTGTTTCGACAACGCGCTGGAGATGTTGTACCACTCCGGACGAACGCTTCAGGAAATCGTGATGATGATGGTGCCGGAAGCGTGGCAGAACCATCAGACAATGCCCGAAGAGAAGCGAGCCTTCTACGAGTACTATTCTGCGCTGCAGGAGCCGTGGGATGGGCCGGCATCAATCTCCTTTACCGATGGTCATTACATCGGTGCGACGCTGGACCGAAACGGACTGCGTCCAAGTCGTTACTACGTGACGAAGGATGACAAGGTCGTCATGGCCAGCGAAGTCGGCGTTCTGGAAATTGATCCCGCCAACGTGGCCTGCAAAGGCCGACTTCAGCCGGGTCGCATGTTCCTCGTGGATTTTGAACAGGGCCGGATCATTGATGACGAAGAGCTGAAGTCTGACGTTGCGTCCCGTCGCCCTTACAGGCAGTGGGTTCAGGAGCAGCGGATTCGACTGGAAGAGCTGCCGAAGAAGACTCCGCCGGAACGGCTCACGGGACAGGAGCTGCTCAATCGCATGCAGGCGTTCGGCTACACATCAGAAACCATGAATTTCATGTTGCTGCCGCTGATCAAGGCTGACAAGGATCCGATTGGATCGATGGGGAACGATGCGGCGCTGGCCTGCCTGAGTGATCAGCCGCGAATGCTGTACGACTACTTCCATCAGTTGTTCGCGCAGGTCACAAATCCGCCGATCGATTCGATCCGCGAAGAAGTGGTGATGTCTCTGGAGTGCTACATCGGTCCGGAAGGCAATCCGCTCGACACGAAAGCGGAGAGCTGTCACCGACTGGCTGTACCGCATCCGATTCTCACCAATCATCAGATGGCGAACCTGAAGGGCATCAACCATCGCGGTTGGAAGTGTCGGACGATTGATATCACATATCCGAAGTCGGAAGGTATCTCCGGACTGCGACCGGCCCTCGATCGCATCTGTAAAGAAGCTCGAGACGCGATTCGTGATGGTTACAGTCTGATTATTCTGTCGGACCGCAAGATCAGTGCCGATCGTGTTCCGGTCAGTTCGCTGATGGCGACCGGAGCAGTGCACCATCATCTGGTTCGCCATGAAGAGCGAACTCAGATTGGTCTGCTGGTGGAATCCGGCGAGGCTCGCGAAGTGCATCATTTCTGTCTGCTGATTGGGTATGGTGCTGACGCCGTGAATCCGTACCTCGCCCTGTACGCATTGCGTCAGTCTCGCCTTGATGGCAAGCTTTCTGACGACTGGGATGACGATCGCATCGTTGCTGCGTACCGCTCGGGCGTGGCTCATGGCATGCTGAAAGTCATGGCCAAAATGGGGATCTCGACGCTGCAAAGCTACAAAGGTGCGCAGATTTTTGAGGCACTTGGTCTGGCCGACGATGTGGTCAATCTGTGTTTTGCCGGAACGCCAAGCCGTATCAGGGGCGTGGGGTTCGACGTGCTGGCTCAGGAAGCACTGATGCGACATCACGTCGGCTTCCCCGAGAATCCTGACAGCATCTCACACGAACTGCCGAATCAGGGCCTGTACGCATGGCGTCGCCAGGGCGAGAAGCATGCCTGGAATCCTCACACGATCGGCCGTATTCAGCAGGCTGCGCGACAGGGTGACAAGTCGGCTTACAAGGACTTTTCGAGCCTGGTCAACACCGAGACAACCCGGTCATGCCACCTGCGAGGTCTGTTGAAGTTCCGCAAGGGGGAGCCGGTTCCGTTGTCTGAGGTAGAGCCCGCATCGGAAATCGTGAAACGCTTCTGCACGGGTGCGATGAGTTACGGATCGATCTCGGCTGAGGCTCACGAATCTCTCGCGATCGCGATGAATCGCATCGGCGGCAAGAGCAATACCGGGGAAGGCGGCGAACGATACGACCGCTTTGAGCCGATGGACAACGGAGATTCGAAGCGTTCAGCCATCAAGCAGATCGCGTCTGGTCGTTTCGGTGTGACGTCCTGGTACCTGACAAATGCCGACGAACTGCAGATCAAGATCGCCCAGGGGGCGAAGCCGGGTGAAGGCGGTGAACTGCCGGGCCATAAGGTCGACAAGACCATCGCTTCCACTCGAATGTCGACACCGGGCGTGGGACTCATCAGTCCGCCGCCTCATCACGACATTTATTCGATCGAGGACCTGTCTCAGCTGATCTTCGACCTGAAGAATACGAATCGCAGGGCTCGCATCAGTGTGAAACTGGTCTCGGAAGTCGGGGTCGGTACGATTGCTTCAGGCGTTGCGAAGGGGCATGCCGACAATATCCTGATCTCTGGCTTTGAAGGCGGGACAGGTGCCTCGCCTCTGACCAGCATCAAGCATGCAGGGCTTCCATGGGAACTGGGCATCGCAGAGACACATCAGACCCTTGTGATGAATGATCTGAGAAGTCGCGTTCGATTGCAGACCGATGGGCAGCTCAAGACAGGTCGAGATGTGGTGATTGCCACGATGCTGGGTGCGGAAGAGTATGGGTTTGCCACGGCTCCGCTGATCACGCTGGGCTGTATTATGATGCGAAAATGTCATCTGAATACCTGTCCTGTCGGAATCGCGACTCAGGATCCCGTGCTTCGTAAAAAGTTCCAGGGCAAGCCGGAACATGTGGTCAACTACCTGTTCATGGTTGCGGAAGAGACTCGTGAGATCATGGCCGAACTCGGTTTCCGCACCATCAATGAGATGGTTGGTCGAGTCGACATGCTGGAACTGGATTCATCCGTGACTCATTGGAAGGCCAGCCAACTGGATCTGGGACCGATTCTGACTCCGGCGAAGAAGCCGCATCAGGATGTTCAGACCTATTGCACGATTGATCAGGATCACGCGCTCGACGGTGTTCGAGATATGGAGCTGCTGAAAAAGTGCGAACCGGCTCTGAAGGACGGAAAGCACGTCCGCATCGATACGACCATCAAGAACACGGACCGCGCATTCGGTACGATTCTGAGCAATGAGGTCAGCCGTGCTCATGGAGCCAATGGTCTGCCAACGGACACCATCCACATCAAGGTGAAGGGGTCTGCCGGTCAAAGCGTTGGTGCGTGGCTTGTACACGGTGTCACCATCGAAGTTGAAGGTGACGCGAATGATTATGCGGGCAAGGGTCTTTCCGGAGGTCGGCTCATTGTTTATCCTCCGAAGGAAGCCACGTTTACGCCAGAAAAGAACATCATTATCGGAAACGTGGCTCTCTACGGAGCCACGTCTGGTGAGGCTTACTTCCGAGGCGTCGCGGCAGAACGCTTCTGTGTGCGGAATTCCGGAGCAACAGCGGTGATCGAGGGCTGTGGTGATCACGGACTTGAATATATGACCGGAGGTCGAGCGGTCGTTCTCGGACCGACCGGACGCAACTTTGCGGCCGGCATGTCCGGTGGAGTTGCTTATGTTTATGATCCGAACGGGATGTTCCTGGTGAACTGCAATCTGGAAATGGTTGCACTCGAACAGATGACGGAAGAGGCGGACATTGCCGAGCTTCTGGGACTGATTGAAAACCATCTGAAGTACACCGGTTCTGCGGTGGCCAGGGAAATCCTCGACAACTGGAAGTCGTCACTCTCGAAGTTCCATAAAGTCATGCCGGTTGACTACAAACGAGCCCTCAGGGAAATGGCCGCAGAGAAGCAAACGGCAAAGGTTCAGGCCTGAAACAGGCAGAGGACGTCAACCATCGGGCTGATCCGATGGTTGGCGGGCCTGTGCCCCGGATGCGCTGCCCCCGGAGTCGGATTTGTGTGAGAGTCGCCCCGGAATGATGCCGACCGCAAGCCGACCCGAGTGCCGCAGGCTTGTCTGATCAGAACTCCACGGGAGAGCCCGGCGAATCCAGGTGATTCCGCGAATACCCCGGTGGGGCGCTGGTGACAGGGGCGACCAGGTGGACCTCGTCGCGGATGCAGACTGCACAGGACTTGAACTCAACCTCGCATCGATTGCATCCCTTGTGTCACATTGGAGTGAAGTCCATGTTCCAGACCGCTCTGAAGCTGCTCGGCCTGCCTGTGCTCGTGTTTGGTCTGACGGGCTTCGATCCCGCCTTGGCTCTGGATGAACAATCGGTGATCGCGACGCAGCCGAAGACGTCACCATCGCTGCGATTTGATGACTGGTTTTCAGAGGGAGCGCTGCGGCTGGAATTGATTCAGTCAGGAGACGCGAACGATTCCGTCGTGTCCCTGCAGGAGATCTTTGTCGAACCGTTCTGGGCCGAGAATCCTTCCATGCTGAACCTTCCGATGGACTACGGTCGTCTTCGCTGTCGTATCCTTGATGAGCAGACCGGCACACTGATCTGCACGCGTCGGTTTGATACGATGTTCGGTGAGTATGTGACGACAGAGCCGGCTCGCAAGGGGACCACGCGTGCGTACGAAATGACGGTTCGGATGCCGAAACCAAAAAAGTCGGTGCGAGTGATTCTTGAAGAACGAGATTCGCGGAATGAGTTTCGCGGCGTCTTCGAAACGAAACTTGACCCCCATGATTACCATATTCGGAACGAGACTGTCGCGTCGTCAGACGTGACGTTTTCCGTAGAAGATCGGGGGGATCCAAAACGAAACGTCGATATTGCATTCCTGGCCGAGGGCTATACAGAAGAAGACCTGCCGAAGTTTCGTGCCGACGTTCGTCAGATGACGGACGCGTTGTTCGCACAAAGTCCATACCGCGAAATGAAGGACCGAATCAGTGTGCGGGGAGTGTTTCGAGCCTCGGAGGAACGTGGAACCGATCAGCCCCGACAGAAAATCTTCGCATCAACGGCGCTGGATTCGACATACAACATTTTTGATCTGGATCGATACATGCTGGTGGAAGCCAACCATACTCTGCATCGTATGGCGGCTCAGGTTCCTTACGATACGATTGTTGTTCTCGTGAATACGGAACGTTATGGAGGCGGTGGGATCTGTCTGGACTACTGTGCCTGCTCTGCAGGACATGCATTGAGCCCTGTCACATTTCTTCATGAATTCGGACATTCCTTCGCAAATCTGGCCGACGAATACATCGGCAACGTAGCCTACAGTGATATGTATCCGGAAGGTGTTGAACCCTATGAACCTAACATCACTCGCGAACTGAATCCTGACCGCATCAAATGGAAGCAGTTTCTGACACCCGGTGTGATTCTGCCATCGCCGGAATTGCCGGAGAACGAAGCACGGGAGAAGCAGATCGTGGGCGCTTTCGAGGGCGGCGGGTACCTCAGGAATGGAATGTTTCGTCCGGAGCAGGCCTGCTGGATGGGATCCAACGCCAAAGATGAAGGCTTCTGCGTGGTCTGTCAGGAAGGTATCCGTACGATGATTCGCCTGCACACCGAGTCTCCGCCATCAACCGGGTCTTCAATTCCTGCAAATTAAATGCAGGAGACACTGTCGAGGGGCGCCTTCTGGAGACCTCGAATCAGAGACGCGAGGAGAATTCGTGGCTTTGATGATACGCCGGGCGAATCCAGTGGGATTTGGATCGAATCGTGGTGTCAGGTACGGCCTGACGCGTCCTGTATTCCCGCAATGCGACGGGCGAGAAGCCGACTGTGGTCGGCAGGAATCAGATTTGATCCCTGATTTGTCATTCGGGCTTCACGGCTCTTGATGAATTTCGAAAGCATTGTTCTTCTTGACCTGTTCGCCATTGCGGTTGCCGTCACAGATCGAGTCGCCTGCCCCCCCCGCAAAAATCAGGGAAGATGCGGCACGAGGACTGTCAGAAGACATGTCTCCTCGCCACTCCCCCACGTGAACCTCGCGTCTGACTCTCGTCGATGCGATGGGAATTAGTGGTTTTCGCACGGTCGCAAGCTGCGAAATCTTTCCGACCATCGTTGACGGTCTCTCTGCTTCTGGCTTGCGGACGATTGCTGTTTCCGTGCAAAATCTGGATCAATTGTCATGCGTTTTGTGTGACATCCGAGTCAGCGAGAATGTCGAATGTCACTTCAGTCAACCCTGCGGCAGCTTTCGATCAGACGCCGACATTGGCTGGCGGGAAGTGGGATAGGCATTTCGATGCCGTTGATCCGGACGAGATCGGCGCGGTCTGCCGATGTTCAGGCGAATACCTCAACCGGTTTCGGCCGCGCCAGGTCGGTGATTGTCGTGTTCGCCAGTGGTGGCCAGAGTCAGCTTGATATGTGGGATCCGAAGCCCGAAGCGCCGAAAGAAGTTCGAGGTGCTTTTTCCGCGATTCCGACGGCAGTTTCGGGTGTGCGGTTCTGCGAATATATGCCGCAGATTGCCAGAATCGCAGATCGCCTGACGGTGGTCCGCAGCATGACGCATGAGGATCTTGATCACGGCTCGGCTTTTTATCTGGCGATGACCGGACGATATCACCGGCAGAAGTCCGCCAATCCGCTTCCCTCTTCGGAAGATCAGCCTTGTTTTGGTTCCGTGATTCAACGAGTTCGTCCGAATGTCACGTTTCCACAGACTGCCATTCATCTGAATGGTCCGGCCGAAGTACCGCTGATTATCGGCGCTGGCCAGTTCGGGGGCTTGCTGGGCAAAGGCTATGACCCGCTGACGCTGGGCGATGTGACCCAGGATCCCGTTGCGATTCCGTCGTTGCTGGCGCATGCTGATGTCTCTTCATCACGACTGGAATCCCGTCAGCAGCTTCTGCAGGCGCTGGAACGCCGGATGGATACTGTGAGCGGGCAACAGTCCGGGGACGACAAGAGTTCTCTGTACCATCAGGCCTTCAGCATGCTCGATCGTCCTGTTGTTCGAGATGCGTTTGACCTTGCGAAGGAGCCAGATGCTCTTCGCGATCGCTACGGTCGAGGTCGTGCCGGACAGGCTTGCCTTCTCGCACGACGTCTGGCTCAGGCTGGGGTCCCTCTGATCAACGTCTTCTGGTCTCACAATAATCGTGGTCAGGATGTTGATCCGACAAACGATGATTTGTACGGCTGGGATACGCACAACGATATTTTCGACAGTCTGAAGAATCACCTTTTGCCTCGTTTTGATCAGGGATTTTCGGCCCTGATTGAGGATCTGGAAACGCAGGGCATGCTGGAGGAAACTCTTGTCGTCTGCATGGGAGAATTCGGTCGCGCGCCGATGGTTGCAGTGGAGAAGAACTTTGCGGGCTCGTCTCCCGGCCGCAAACACTGGAGCTGGGTCTATTCAATTGTCATGGCCGGTGCGGGGATCAATCGGGGTTGCGTGGTGGGAGCCTCGGACCGGCGCGGGGCGTATCCGCACTCTGAATCTTTTGGCCCGTGGGATGTCAGTGCGACGATCTTTCATGCTCTCGGTATTGATCCGTCACAGCACTATTTCGATCCGTTTCATCGTCCCATACGCATTTCAGACGGCCGTGTCATGACGTCCCTGTATCAATAGCATCACGGCATCTGAAACAACTCCGTTCAACCTCTGCTAAGACCATCAATGCTTGATCGTCCGGTTCGAAAACTGATAGATCCGCTGCTCGAACGACCGGCTCGCTTACTTGCAGCGACGGGGTTGACAGCGAATGCCGTCACGTGGATCGGATTTGGCTTCGGCATTGCGACCGGCATTCTGATCGCTCAGCAGCACTTCAGTCTCGGACTCATTGCACTTTTGATCAATCGTTTGTGCGATGGGCTAGATGGGACCATCGCGAGGCAGACAAGGCCGACCGACCTGGGCGGGTTTCTGGACATCATTCTGGATATGATATTTTATGCCGGTATTCCTCTGGCCTTCGTTATTGCTGATGAACGCAATGCGGTGGCCGCGACGCTCCTGATCTTCAGTTTTGTCGGAACATCTGGCTCATTTCTGGCCTTTGCCGTGATCAGTGCAAAGCGAGGAGTGACGTCCGATTCCGACGGCAGGAAGTCTTTTTTCTATTCCTTCGGGCTCATGGAGGGCACAGAAACTCTTGGATTCCTGATCGCATTTTGCCTTGTACCCGGCCAGTTTGCCAGACTGGCCTTCATCTTTGCCGGACTGTGTGTCGCAACAACGCTTCTGAGAATCTGCCAGGCGATTGCTCAGTTTTCCGATGCTTCAAGCTCTGCAAAGCGGGCACGACCTGAAGAACGAGCTTCAGATCGTTCGGCGATGTCCTGAGGGTCCACGCCGGAGCTTATCGATCCGAAAACGTCATGTCATAGAACAGCCGAAGTTCGTCAGGAGCCTGTTCGAGAGCAATCTGTGGCACGATCTCATCCGTGATGCGACGAATATCGCTCGTCAGAACTTCAAGTTCGTCATTCCTCTCGTGGTCGCGGAGTGCGTAAGCCTGACCAACCATGCCAAGAAACTGCAACTCGCGATTGGAAGCGGCTTCGCCGAGAGTTCGTACCGAAGTAAACACGTCGTAAGCACGATCGCGATCGGGAACGATTCCGCTCATCAGAGCGATGCCCATACGCAGCCTTGCGAGGTCTGCCTCGCGGGAGTTCGGAAAGTTTTTTGTGACCGCTTCCCATGCGGCGACGCGATCCGGCTGCAGCATGGCGAGAGCATACTGTCTGACTGCGGTCTCCTGCTTCTGAATGTCAGAAACCGGGACCGGCTCAGGAAGCTGGTCCAGCCGTTCCCAGCGACGTCCCATTGCAAAGGAACCAAACACCATGACGACAAGGATCAGGATGGCATTTCGAATTTCAGGAAGCTTCTGAGCCACTGAGTTCATCCAGTTTTCAGACCGGCCAGGAATATTGACTGAAGCCGTGGTCAGTTTCTGAAGAGCGGCTTCAATCTCCGCCGAAGTCTGGAATCGATCTTCCGGCTTCTTGCGCATCATGCGATGGATCACATCGCAAAGATCTCGAGGCAGGTCTTCGCGCAGAGTACTCAGTTCGATCGGTTCCTCCTTCAAATGCTGCACGGCGACAGCCACCGGGTTCTTCCCCGGAAATGGAGGCTGTCCGGCAAACATCTGGTAACACGTGATCCCCAGAGAATACTGATCACTTCGAAAATCGAGCTTCTCTCCCTGAATCTGTTCCGGGCTCATGTACCACGGAGTTCCCATCGTCGTGCCGGCCTGGGTCAGATTCATTTTCGGTGTCGCCGACTGGTTCAGCTGAGCCAGTCCGAAGTCCGTGACTTTCGCCTGATTGGTCCGAGTGATCATGATGTTTTCAGGTTTGACATCGCGGTGGACGATGCCGGCATCGGATGCGGTTCCGAGGGCTGATGCCATCTGCTGCATCCATTGCAGACCGACCTGAAAATCCGGGGCTCCATGTTTTCGAATCCACTGGCTCAGATTCAACCCGGCGACATACTCCTGAACAATGTAGCTCAGATCCCCTTCTCGCCCGGTGGTTATGATCTGAACAATGTTGGGGTGGCTGAGACCTCCGGCAGCCTTTGCCTCCTGTTCAAATCTTTTCAGCAGCACTGCGCTGCCGCCAGCCGCCGCTGTGGCATCATTTTTCAGGATCTTTACGGCCACATGACGATTCAGCGAAAGTTGTTCGGCCAGATACACTTCCGCCATCCCACCACTGCCCAGTCTTCGCAGCAGCAGAAATTCGCCCAACTGCAGATTGCTGAGATCCGCGGCCGATTCTTTCTGTCCTCGCGCGTGTGCTTGTTCTTCAGATGCCATAAACACGTCTGCTTTTTGAAGTCGAGGAAGTGGATGCGTTCGAATCACAAGCCGATCGGGGACTCCAATCTCCTGAACTCAGAGACGCCCTCCGTTGTGATTCTCGCCTCCGAGCCCGTTGTTTGCCTACTACAGATTGACACGACTTTGCCAGGATCATGACGGACGTTGAACGGAACGCAACGCAGCGTCAGGTCTTCACAGAGAGACCTGACGGAATCACTCAGCCATCCCACTTTTCTCCGGTCGAGAGAATCTCGTCGACAAGAACCGATTGATGGGCTGAAAACACGACACGATTTGCTTGATCCCGCTCTCAGACCGAAGACGGGACAGGCGACCCGACTGGCGGTTCAGCGAGAAAGATTCGGGATCAGCCGCACGTCAGTGAGAGCATCAGACCGGATCACCATGAGTCATGACAATTCAGGATCTCATGGACGTCGACTCATGTCAATTCCTTGATGGCCCCCCACTCGATCCTTATTCAAGCCCAAAAGAATTCCGAAGAATCTCCGGGTGAAGCTGTCCGAACGACCATGATCTCCCTGAATTCAGATTGTGGAAGACCACGAGTGCCGGGCTGAAGAGCGCGGGATCCATTGCGTAAAAATCGTAATTCGCAGCTTTAAACAGCGATAAAAATGTCTGCCCATGAGCACTCGACGAGCAGGATGGCACCTTCGGGCCCAGTTCCTCAATCAAAGCATCCTCGCAGCGAACCCAGAGATTGACAGTGGCACCGTAAAGGATGGAATCGTTCGTCCGACCGATTCCATGCAAATCATTTTTCGCTACGGGCGGCAGCGGAGCCACCCCGGTCGCACTGGCAACGGATTGGAGGGGAAATCTCAGTTCATGCAGCTTGTGCAAGGCTGTTTCGACGGATCGAGCCACGACCTGAATCGTGCCTGCCTGAGATGCCGTGGGGGCAACAGCCAGTGTCAATCGGCATGACTTCGGCAATGCTTTACGGAT
>JBKDRW010000523.1:0-5736 GCA_046341255.1 Planctomycetota bacterium | reverse complement strand
GGCTTCGCTCGAGCGTCAGGAAGTTCAGGATTTCGTTCGGTTCTATCTGACCGACGGGATCAGTAAAGTATCCGAAGTTGGCTATGTGCCACTTTCAGAAGCGGATCTGAAGGCCAGTCGAGATGCATTCGAGGGCGCTCTGAAGAAAGAGTGAAGTTCGGCCTTTGAGCCTCGGTCCGTTGACTTCCGCGACAATGGAAAGGACGTTCTCCCGAGGCACTGAGTTCCGAGAGGACAGTCTGCCGACAAGAACGGGCACTCAGCTCCGGCGGACTTTGATTCCACGTCGATGATCGCGGACACCTTATGGCGGAAAATCTCCAACCTGACTGGCTGACCCGCAGAATCGCCCGGCGACATGAAAAGCTGATTCAGGGTGGCTTGTTCCTGTGTGCGGCATTATCGGTGCTGACAACGGGTGCCATCATTTTCGTGCTGCTCACGAACGCCGTATACGCGCCCGGATCGAAGACGGCTTTTTTCGAACGAGTGTCTGTCTGGGAATTTCTCACCAGCACCCGCTGGAAGCCCGTGGAGGGTGAAGGCGCTCATTTCGGGATTCTTCCTCTGCTGTCCGGAACGGCCATGGTTGCGATGATCGCATCGCTGGTCAGTGTCCCGGCGGGACTGGGTGCTGCCGTTTACATGAGCGAGTATGCGGCACCGCGAGAGCGTGAGTTCCTGAAACCTGTGCTCGAACTGCTGGCAGGCATTCCATCGGTTGTTTACGGTTTTTTTGCCCTGAAGTTTATCACTCCCTACATTCTGAAACCGCTTCTTGGCATGTTCGGGTTGTCGCTTCCCACGTTCAACGCCCTGAGCGCCGGGATTGTGGTTGGCATTATGGTAACACCACTGATCGCCTCGCTGAGCGAAGACGTGATTCGATCGGTACCCAGAAGTCTTCGTGAAGCCGCTTATGCACTCGGAAGCACGCGATTTGATGTCACGGTTCGTGTTGTTGTTCCTGCGGCTCTGTCGGGAATACTTGCCGCGTTTCTGCTGGCCTTCTCTCGAGCGATTGGAGAGACAATGGCGGTTGTGATTGCCGGGGGACAGCAGCCGATCGCCACACTGAATCCACTTCAGGGGGCTCAGACGATGACGGCGGCTATGGTTCACTCCAGTACAGGCGACAGCGCCGCGGATTCCATCAGCCGCATGAGTATTTATGCGATCGGCATCGCTTTGTTTGTGATCACGCTCACGATCAATCTGATTTCCGGCTGGATCCTGCGACGGTATCGTGAGGTGTATCAATGACGGAGCGAAGCCTTTCTGTCAGCTTCAGCTCTGCCGGCGATGGTTTGATGCGACGGCGACTGATGATGTCATCGCTGTTTTCCTTCATGTGTCGGATCGCCACCTATTCGGCTCTGGCCGTTCTTGTGGTCCTGCTGACGGCCATCATCTACAGCAGCCTTGGTCGTCTCGCTCCGGATTTTGTCACCAACACCAATTCCACCAATCCAGCAAAGGCTGGTATCCTGGCGGGGCTGTGGGGTTCTTTCTGGCTGATTCTGTTCACTGCGATGTTTTCGGTTCCGATTGGGGTAGGTTCAGCCGTCTATCTCGAAGAAATTGCCAAGGACACACCGCTGGTACGACTGATCAAAATCAATCTGGCAAACCTCGCCGGCGTTCCCTCGATTGTTTACGGCATTCTTGGTTACACCGTATTCCGAACAGCCGCAGCGCAGCTTGTGCAGTTGTTTGACGGTCAGCATGTGATTGGTGTGCTGGGATTGTTTCGACTTCGACTTGCGAAACTCTCCATGTATGAGGACAACATCGTGGTTGGGGCATTGACACTGACGCTCGTCATTCTTCCGACAGTGATTGCAGCGTCTCAGGAGGCCCTGAGATCCGTCCCGAGTTCGATTCGAGTGGCCTCGCTGGCTCTGGGGGCCACACGCTGGCAGACGATCTGGCGACAGGTCATTCCTGCCGCATTGCCGGGAATCTCGACCGGAGTCATTCTTTCGACATCGCGAGCCATTGGCGAAGCCGCACCGTTGATTATGCTGGGTGCCCTGACATACGCTCCGATGTGTCCGGGAGATATTGATTCGCCTGAAAAACTGCTGACTCGGCCTGTTCAGGCCATGCAGGCTCCGCTGGATCAGTTTACAGCGATGCCGATTGAGATCTACGACTGGTCGAAACAACCGGATTCGTCTCTGCAACAGGTCAAGTTTTCTCAGGTTGCGGCATCAGGGATTGTGGTGCTGCTGGTGGTGCTCCTGACAATCAATTCTGTCGCGATGGTGGTTCGACATTACGCAAGTCGACGTCTGAGGTGGTAGTGTTTCATGCCCAGCATTTCAACCGCTAATGTGCCACCGTCCGTGCCCGGGGTCGATCGCGACCTTGATGTGTCTGAACATGCACCGGCGATTGAAGCTCAGCACCTGAACTTCTTCTACGGTGAACATCAGGTTCTGTTCGACGTCAGTCTGGTCGTTCCGGAACGGTCCGTCACAGCACTGATCGGCCCCTCAGGATGTGGAAAAAGTACGTTCCTGCGCACGCTGAATCGCATGAACGATCTGATTGAAGGCTCTCGAGTTCAGGGTGAGATTCTTGTCGAGGGCCAGAACATCATGCACCCGGCCGTCGACGTTGTGCTGCTGCGAAAACATGTCGGCATGGTCTTTCAGAAATCGACGCCGTTTCCGAAATCGATTTTCGATAACGTGGCTTATGGACCAAGAGTCGCCGGTGAAAAAAATCGGGCCGTTCTGGCTGACCTCGTGGAATCCTGCCTTCGCAAGGCTGCGTTGTGGGAAGAAGTCAAGGACCGACTGTCCACATCGGCCATGGCATTGTCAGGTGGTCAGCAGCAGCGACTGTGTATTGCTCGTACTCTGGCAACGAATCCGCGAATCATTCTCATGGATGAGCCCGCGTCGGCCCTTGATCCCGCAAGCACTGACCGCATCGAAAACCTGATCGGCGAGTTGTGTGCAAACTACACCATCGTGATCGTCACACACAATATGCAGCAGGCTTCCCGTGTCAGCCATCAGACGGCCTTCTTCTTCAAAGGCCGCCTGGTCGAATCAGGCCCAACCATGAAGATCTTCACACATCCATCCGAAAAGCAGACCGAAGATTATATCACGGGCCGATTCGGCTGATGACAGGACGACGTTCATTTCGCGGCTCGGCCGCCTGCGCGGATCAGACTCGCTCTTTGTTGCAACATCGATGTGCCCCGTTGCTGATCGATCGGTGATCCTCATCTTATCGCCACTTCATGGACCTTCTGCCTGAAATTCCATAGGTTACTGCAGCCGCAGCACCCTGCCTGAGTTCGCAGTGTTGCTGATCGCGGCCAGTCCGACCGAATCGAAGGAGGTCATCATGCTCTTCACACGGAACGAGCAAATCAGCCTGACGTCATCCACGGCGAACCTGCAGGCCGGACCATTATTCACAATGTCCAGTGCGTGGCTCTGTCAGATCGTGCTGGCAATCCTCGGTTTCGCGATACCCGGTTCCTCGGCGGCAGCGGACGAGAAAGGTGCACCAACTCCTGAACTTCCAGGGCTGCTGACAACATTTCGATCTGAATTCGTGACCGTGACGCCCGGTCGAGATCAGTTCCCGGCAGAGTTCAGTTTCGGGCCGAAGAATCGCGCCGAGCATCCGCAGATTCGGATCAAACTCACCAGTGATTTCGAAGTATCGAGGTTCGAGACCTATCAGGCTCTCTATGAAGCGGTGACTGGCGCAAATCCGAGCCGCTGGAAGGGCTCTCGAAATTCCGTCGACAGCGTGACCATCGAAGGCGCCAACGAGTTCTGCCAGAAAATGACCATCCTCATGAGAGACGCAAAGCTGATCAAGGCTGATCAGGTCGTCAGGCTTCCGACGGAGGTCGAATGGGAATACTGCTGTCGAGCGGGGACGGAAACGGATTACAGCTTCGGTGACCAGCCACGGAAGGATTCTGACGACGAAAAGACGGCCAGCATCCTCGGCGAGTACGGCTGGTATCTCACCAACAGTCCCGGGAACGATCCCGCTGTCGGAACCCTGAAGCCGAACCCGTGGGGACTGTATGACATGCATGGTTACCTCTGGGAAATCTGCAGCGACCATTGGTCCGAATCACTGTCTGAGCCCGCCGCGTCACCTCATGCCCCCTTTTCAGGAGCAGATGACGAGCGTCGATGCTCCATGCGCGGCGGATCGTGGAAAGACGGCTTTGTGATGCTGAAGTCTTCGTCACGCCGGCCAATCACATCACTCACGACAAATGATGCGGTTGGCTTCCGCTGTGTGATTGCTCCTGAGGCATCCACGAAGTAAGACGGTCATCAGACAAATTGTTTTGACAACCGGAGAGATCGCAACAGCATGTGATCGGCAGAAGATGCCGTTGCGGCCCATCGCGCTGCAGCCCTGAACGGGCACAGAAATCCTCCGATTGACAACCGTCAGCGTTCCAATGTCCACAAGGGCTGATGCAGGATCTTTTGTCTGATCGGCAAGCTCCGGGATCGAAAATCGAGTCCCCGTCTGCCCGTTTTCACGGAATCCGGATCTGCGTCCGACCTGAGACGCAGGCGACGCCAACAAACATCTTCCTGGGCGAAGCCGACAGCTTCCCGAGATGTGAGACCGATGATCGTGGACGTGACGGACACAGCTGCCATCAGCCACAATTTCAGCTGAACCCGACTGCCAGCACGCCCCGCTGCCAGAATCAGAAACCCTGAAAACAACAAGAGATGACATTCGCGCGAGGACAATGCCGCACAGGATGCTTTGAGGCCGCGTAGCTGAATGACTCAGGACGATGATCGCATCGAGAGTCACCGTGGCGGATTGCGCGCGGGTTTGGACGAACTCCGCCCAGGCCGACAAATCGGCGAGCTCCGCAGTAACAGTTCGGTAACCCGGACATGCAGCCGTGTCATGACAATCGCTGAGTCCGTCCATGCGGATCTGCATCGAATAAAAAAACTCGGACTTCGACGGGAAGTCCGAGTTTCAGAACGGATTTACGAGAGCTGCGGAAGACGGTGCTCGCTTTCGCGTCATTCCTGCCCCGGCATCCAGATCGTCTGACCTGAACCTCCGGATGATTCGCTTCCCGCAGTCCACAGAGAAGAACTTCCTGTGCCAACGGCCGTAAGACCACCCTCGAGTTCAGCCGCCAGATGAGAACAGTTCGCATTCTCCAGCTGTTCGACGATCACAGATTCAATTTCCGGGATCTTGTGAAGGTAACGATCGCGGAATCGATGCAGCAGGGGCTTCAGCATCTCATCGTCGGGGTTCTCGAGTCGGTGTGACAACTCGCGAATATCGAGTTCGAGATGCAGTCGAAATGCCTCTGGCCCCGCTTCGACGGATTGCCGCGCCTTTTCGAGGTAGTCAAACGACGTCTGGAGTTCGCCTGTCGCTCGAGCGATCGCGGATAGCATCAGATAAGCACGGCGGGCCCCGAATTCCTTCAGGGCGTCCTCGCGCTTGAGCAATTCATGAAGGCCTCGTTCCACCAGATGCCGCAGGCCAAGAATCGAGGCGCGGTTGGTGAACTCCTGTAGCTGGTTATTGGTCAATCTGCCGACATTGAGTCGCTCATACTGCAAAGCGGCAAAACCGGCAATCGCGGCATTCGCCGGCACTTCCCGCTCCGAAGGATCCGCAAGATTCAGTCGTTTACGAAGCGAGGGCAGATCGGGAATCTGATCAAACCTCGAAGCAATCGCTGTCATCACC
>JBKDRW010000522.1:0-6259 GCA_046341255.1 Planctomycetota bacterium | reverse complement strand
GGTCAAAGGCGATGGTATAGAAACTGTCGCTCGAAGACAGGAGGCGGGAGGAACGATCAACGGCTTCGGCTCCCTTTGCGAAATCCACCAGCAGGCCGGTGGTGGTTCTCAGACGCGGCAGGAGGTCTGTTTCGGAATACTTGAGGCTGCTGGTTCCATCTCGCTGCGTTCTGGTGACAACCCGTGCGACGGTCCATGCGGGCAGATGCAGTCGGCCCAGACCCGGATGGTGCTCATCGGCCGCCATCTGGATGGCTCGAGGCAGTGCGTCCCGCAAAATGGAGGCGACTGCATCGTCACCTGAACCCTGCATCGGACAAGGCTCCACAACAACAACCGACGGCTGCCAGATACGAAGCTGACGCGCGAGTCGCAATGGGAGAAGTTCACGCAACTGACCGTCAGTCTGGCGATCCCATTCTGACACCAGCATCATCGCCGAGCGGTGAGCCTCGGGCCTCGTGCGAGCAAACATCCAGTCTGATGCGCCATCGCAGATGCCCAAAGCAGCCAGACGTTCAGCAGCTCGCGGGTGCCATCGCTGCGAAATGGACGAAATGCCGGCGTCAAACGGCTGGGACATCTGGACGACTGCCGACCTGATTCCATCTTCCGCAGCGACGCGAGCCATCAGGTTCCACGAAATATCGAGTGAGTTTCCGGCAAGGTTCAGAAGGCCCGTCCGACGTTGCTCTGAACGGACTGTTTCCCACGTGAATCCGGAATCGGTGGACCTCAGAATCTGTCCGAAAGTTCCCACCGCAATGGCCAGCCCCTGCGAATTCAGTCGAATGCGGTGAAGCAAACCACGGGCCGTCGTGGGAATGACATCCCACGTATTTCCGGCATCCTCGGATCGCAGCACGAAGCTGCCGGGAGAACCCGCGGCAATGACGATCTTGTCATGATGCGTCACCGTCCGCAGGTCAGCGAGTCTGCTGAATTCTTCGGGGCGACGACCGTCCGGAGTTCGCCAGGTGACTCCGGCATTGTCCGTGACCACCAGATTGCCTCCGTCCCCGACCAGCCATCCTGATCCAGAGGAATCCAGCGAAGCGCCGCGCATGCCGCGAAGTGTCGGCTGGGGACTATTGATCACGACGGCCTGATTGGCAACAACCGTCGCATAACACTCGCGTTCACCTCCGATGATGCCTTCGGAAGGACTGATAAAATCAGCACCCAGCCATTCCTCTGATGCCTCGTCGGCGTTGATTGCGCTCCATGTCAGTCCGCCGTCACGACTCTGAAAGATTCGCTTCGATCCATGACGCTCCGATGACATCGTGACGACCACAGCCTCGTCGAGTCCAAAGTATTCCAGATGGATGATCGGCGGAAGATTCGAGGCAGTCAGGGTGGAACTGCCAGGCAATACGGGCGGCCCGATGAGTCGAGTCCACGACACACCTCCATCTCGGGTTGCCACGATCAGGCTCTGCCGATCGGAACTCTGAGAATCCCGAATCCATCCGCCAATCCAGCCGACCTGGTCGGTAAGAAAGCAGACGGACATCAACTGGCAGTCCAGTTCCAGCGCGCTTGTTGTCCAGGAAAGGCCACCATCACGGGACGTGCAGATCACCCCACGGTCCCCTGCCGCGCATGCAAACTGACCAACAAGGCCTGCGTCCCGCAAGGCGGCTTCTTCCAGAATGCCCCGAGTTCTGGGAACAGGGCCAGCAGCAAAGTCGGAGGGCTCTGGGTCTGCATCAATCAGTTCAACAGGCTCGGATTCCATCGGCCTCGAAGTCCCCGAACCCGCGTCCGATGAAGGGCGTTTCAGTGACCGTTCCATTGAGGGAGGGAAACGCATTGTCCTGACGGACGGAAGCACGGTCTCCTCGTCTGGCAGATCGGATTCCTCGCGCGGTTCAGAATCGTCAGCAACCTTTCCTTCTCCTTCCGTGTCATGGCGGACTTCGGACTCGAGATCCCGGTTCACGATATTCATCGCGGAGGGTTTGCGAACAATCGGAGCGGTCAGTCGGGGCGTCGCTGTCGTCGGGGCTTCGTTGTCAGAAGACTGGGTGCTCGGTTCCCGCAGGCGAAACTGCGCGAGAACATCGGGAGAAAGGATGGCGAAACAGCACACAAAATAAGCGGCCGACGCGAGATGGCGTTGAAGACGAGGGCTTCGCAAACAGAACGACTCAGTCATCCATGACCTCATCGATAAATAAAATGGCCGTCGAGCGACAGTGATCAGATCCTTCAGCTGGCGGGATACTATCAGGCTCACCATTTTTTTCGTAGACCGACCCATCAGGCTCCTGCCCGAAGAAACGTCGGAAAACGCAGGTTTTGCACTCGCAGACAGTTTCCCGTCGTCAGGAGAGTCGGAAACTTACGGAACTCCATGGGTTTCCGGTGAATCAGGATCCACGCGTTACAATTCCGCTGAACCAAGAGTGTCTGTTCAGGGTGTCGCACCGGTGGTCGAACAATCGGACCTGAGCTCAAAGTTGAAGGTGCTGGAGCTCGACGTGACTTCAACCGTCAGCTTCGATTCGCTGTTGTAGCACTTCGGCACTTTTTCTTCCTGTTTTTCAGATTTCTGGCCAGACTCAGAGGAGGATTCGCCAGCCTCAGCTCCCTCCTCCCCCGGCAGGCCGAGGAGACTTCTTGTGGTGCTGATCTGAATCACCTTCCGCCCAGGCGTGACGCCCTGTTTCTCGCTGTCGAACTGTAAAGTGTATCGGCCAGAGCTGTCAGTCCGAGCGAATGAGAACGTGCCCATTTCGGTGTTATCGAAGGTGATCACAGCACCAGAGAGCGGGCTGCCATCAAGAGTGACTGTACCGCTCACAGACACCAGTTCGACCTTGCTGTAGTCGATACTGTTCGTCGGACTGCATCCGACAGCTGTGATCACCATTGCAGATAATGTGAGCTCGAGTTTTCTTCTGAGAACGTTCATGCAGCAATCCATCACAATCTGGTTGAGATCGACTTTCAGCGGTCGTTGACGACCGCTGGTGAAATAAACTTCCGACGCAATCCGGTCGGCATTCTGGCGAATCGTTCCATGGAGAGTGAGAGACGGGATTGATGACCGAAGCCAGTGCTGCATCAGTCGTTTCAACGCGAGTGCTGGGTGCAGGTGCCATCGAAGCGTTCCGGTCTTCAGAGTGCCTGAATCGATACCCCACGGTCTGATGCAGACTGGCGTCCGTCTCACCACTGTCTGTCACCGAATCAGAATTCGCCGACAACCTCTCCACCCTGACGAGTGGCCAGTGACTGGTAAGTCTTCAGGTCCATGTTTTCAGACATGAATCGAACAGAGCCATCAGCCATTGCAAACTGCGCACCGCCGATGTGATAGCTGCCGAAGGCCATCTCCATCAGGGTCCCGTGAAAATTAGGATCAAGATTGGCGTTGATACGCACAACGGCCGATCCAAGACCTTCCGAGTACTCAGTGCCGCCGATCCCTCCGAGCACCCAGCCGCCGCTCTGCGGACAGCCGAACAGCCAAGAGTCCATCTGCTGACCGTCTTTCACATACACGGAGGTGCGCGACTCGGCCAGCATGATCGTGTTTGACGTTCCGTCAGTGACATCACGCATCTGTACCTTACTGCAGCCAAAAAACATTCCATCCAGATTGGCTTCCTCGAGCGCTCGGTGAGCCGGTGTGTTGAACCCGGCTGGACGTGTCGACAGATCATCCGATGCAATCAAGGCTCCGGCACAGGCTCGGTAACTCGCGGGAACTCTGCCCGGAATGTCTTCGTTATCGCGAGGTCCGAGTGGCATGGACGGGCACATGAAGGCAGGCATGATCGTGCCACATGCTTTTTCATTCGGAGAGCCATCCCAGTCCCAGTTTCCGACCGTACCCTCCTGCCAGATGAGTGTCTGGTACAGATTTGTCTGCTCAATCTGCGGGAGAATCATGGCGGACCACAGTGTTTCGCGAGTGTCAAAGCCAAACGGAAACGCCCCGGTTGTGTCATGATAATTGTGCATCGCCAGCGCCAACTGCTTCAGGTTGTTCTTGCATTGAGTTCTTCGGGCCGCTTCCCGGGCCTGCTGGACAGCGGGTAACAGCAACGCAATCAGAATGGCAATGATGGCAATGACCACCAGCAATTCAATCAGCGTAAATCCTCGCGACTTTTTCATAACGATCCCTTATGACAAATGCCAGACCCAGCGAAATGACGCTGAACAGAACGATGACAAACCGACATCGGGCACAGGAAACAGCCCTCGTGTGATTCGACAGCGAAATGGTCGGCAGGGATTGTTAAGAAAGATCGAACGCCATATCAATTTTCAGATCTGGCGACTGGCACGGAAGCTGATGGCGATCAGAAGCAGCGCGACGATGGTTACCGTAACGGAAAAAGCATCACCGAATTTCGTATAAATCGAAGTGCGGTCGTCAAGGGGAAGCTGTGCAAAGATAATTCCAGAAAATTGTCGGCGCCATCGACCAGTCTGCTCGTCACGCATCGTCTTCACTTCATCCAGCACCGGAAGTAGTCCTTCGTACGGTTCCCTCATAACCAGTATGGTGTCCGGATCGCGAATCTGACCGTTGCCGTCAATAAATGCTGAGATTCCTCCGTTCACGGCACGCACCATCGGACGATGGTTTTCAACGCAGCGAAACACAGACGTGATTAAATGCTGGTCCAGTTCACTTGAACCTCGAAACCATGCATCGTTTGTCAGGTTCACGAGGACATCACAGCCGTTGCCGTTTTCATCTTTCTGGGCGGCCATTCGGCGAACGAGGTGCGGAACGGTATCTTCGAAGCAGATCAATGGGGCAACGCGAACCCCCGAGTATTCAAAGAGTTTCAGTTCGGTTCCGTGATCCATTCCGAAATTGGGGCCGAATGGAGTCATGGCAATCAGCCACGGGAAAATGGTCCGCAGCGGAATGTATTCGCCGAACATCACAAGGTGATTCTTGTCGTATCGACCTACGTAACCAAGGTCCGGTCGTGCAAACGAGGCCGAGTTGTACGTGTGCGGGCGATCGCGATGAGTCACCGTGCTGACAAGTCCGAGGATCATGGCGGCTCCCGTGGCCTGTGCATCTGTGGCCAGGCGATTCTGAGCCGCGCGGTCTCGGACTTCCTCGATCAGCTTGTCTGTCTCATTGCCGTAATAACGCATTTCTTCAGCAGAAATCTGATTGATGATGTCTTCATCCGTGACACCCTCTGCAACTTCCCGCAGCGGCCACGGAAACATGGTTTCAGGCCAGACGATGAACTGCGGCTGAAGTTCGATGGCCTTCTGCGTGAGGCCCTCATGAACACGGATCCGTGTCGTCATCGTGCTTCGATCCGCTTTGGTCTCCGGATCAAAGTTGCCCTGAATCAATGCCACCGCAGGGCCATCCCGAAACTGGTCTGCAGAAGTCTGCCGTATCAACCCATAAATCACTGCGGCGACAACCAGAGAGACCGAAATCGTGAGTCCTCGCAGCAAAACAGGACGCGATGGTTCCTCAGGGGCCTGAAGTTGTCTTGCGGTAAGCCACCGACATGGAACGCATTCTGAGATCGCTCCATTGACGGCCGCAATGAGAAACGAAACACCGTACGCTCCGGTGATGTCACTGATCTGAATCAGGCTGAGCCAGCGATACTGCGAGTGGCCAAGGTAGTACCAGGAAAACCCAGTCATCAGCCACGCGCGAAGATACTCCAGCATTGTCCAGACAATTGCCACGGTCAGCCACAACGGTACACGCGCAGAGACAAGCCGCCTTCCAAGCCATACAAACGCGGGAAAGTACATGCCGATGTAGAAACTCAGCACGGCCAGCGCTGCATACATGGCAGGATGGCCCAGTCGCAGCCATTGAAGCGTGATACACGACCAGGCAAAGCCAAGGAACCAGATGGAGGAATACGACCATCGCGGCAGTGTCTTCAGACGCATCAGCTGAGCCATCGGCACCAGTGATAACCAGGCGAGCGGGGCGAGCTCCAGGGGCGTATAGCAAGCCCAGAGCATGACGAGCGACGCGGTCGACAGAATCACGACCCAGCGAACAGAGCCGACGCGAACGACTTCCCGAGTCCTTCCGGTCTGGATGATCTTTTGGATCTCTGGACGAAGAACGCCCGTTGAATCCGACGGTGCATGATTCTCGCTTGGCTGTGCCATGGTCCGTACATCCGTGAACGGGAAAAAGCCCGACCTCAGCCGAGGTCGGGCTTATTGTGATCAATGACTGCGATGAGCAGAGCCGCTGGAGGTTGCTGTGTTCTCCCTGCCACTCTGAATG
>JBKDRW010000521.1:0-9123 GCA_046341255.1 Planctomycetota bacterium | reverse complement strand
CTATAGAATTGATGCCGTCGATAGTTGCGGACAGTTGATCGAAGTCCAGTGTGCATCGCTGGCAGCCATTCGAGGCAAGATCGCGCGATTGCTTTCCAGCCATGACGTAATCGTTGTCAAACCACTGGCCGCACGAAAGAAAATCACCACCTTGCATCGGAAAGGCGGAGAAATCGTTCGATCGCGATTCAGCCCGATGAAGGCCACGTTGGCTCATTTGTTTCTTGAGCTTGTCCACTTTCCTGTGTTCCCAAACAAACGATTGCGACTGGACGTGCTGCTGACTGAGCAGGAAGAGATTCGGATCCCACCGTCCGAGTATACGTCCTGGCGCAAGAGATTCAGTGTGGAAGATCGATCACTTGTCAGCATCCGTCGGTGTGTGGAACTGCGGACTGCCAGAGATCTCTGGAATGCACTGGATTTGACGCTGCCGAAAATGTTTACGACAGCAGATATTCAGAAGGCCGGTCAGATGCCAAGATGGCTGGCGCAAAAGATTGCGTGGTGCTTTCGACGCATGGATTTTTTCAAAGTCTGCGGTAAGTCAGGGAACTCGTTGGTGTATCGCCATGTGGGACACCGAGGACGTCGAGGCCCAGCGGCAGCCTGAAGAATGGCGACATTGATCTTCCGCGATTCATTGAATGTGTCGAGTAGCAAGATCTGCTGCGATTTCCTCAGGATGTAAAGTGAGCCGCCTAATACGCTGCCTGATGTGTCCGATGTGGCGTGTTCGCGATCCAGGCGACCGAGGCTTTGAAAACAGGAAGAGTGATTCAGTGCCTGAGACATTTTATCATCGCAGATGTGTCAGCAGATGCTTCAGTCTCTGATCGGGATTCAGCTTGATTGAGTTCAGTTCGGATCGACAAGTCTGCGGGTACGGATCAGCGCCCTTCAAAACGGGCGGTACAAGGTCAAAGACGCTGGCTGCGAATGTCAAAGACATCACGCCAGCAGGGCAACTGATCGCGATGGTTAGTGTGATGCCCCCGGATATTGATCTCTGAAGGGCCGATATGATCAGGGATGAGTCGCACGTAACGATCGAAGCATCCCGGACGCTTTGTGAAGTGTTTCACGATATTCATCAAGTGAATCAGAATCTGCTACGATTCCCCCGCCAACGGGAAACTGCACCCAGCCATTCTTCAGCGTGAAGGTCCTGATGAGAATGCTGCTGTCGAAATCGCCCAATGGGCTAAGGGCGAAAAGGCTGCCGCAGTAAGCCCCGCGGACTGAGGGTTCAAGTTCTGCAATGATCTCCATCGCGCGGATCTTCGGAGCTCCGGTGATCGAACCGCCAGGAAAGCATCGAGCTATCAGATTCCAGACATCATGATCGGGAGCAAGTTGTCCGACGACTGTCGAGACAAGATGGAGTACCGTTTCAAATCGTTCAATCTCGCAGAGTCCGGCAACTTTTACAGACCCCGCACGGCAACTGCGAGAAAGATCGTTCCGCAGCAGGTCAACGATCATAACGTTCTCAGAACGATCCTTTTCACTCGATGCGAGTTCCGATGCGGCGAACAGATCTGCGATGGGAGATCGAGGTCGCCGTCGCGTGCCTTTGATCGGCCGTGTTTCCACAGTCCCGAATCGGTCGACCTTCAAAAAGCGTTCCGGCGATGCACTGACGATGGCAACGTCGTCGCACTGGAGTAAACCACAGAAAGGTGCCGGGTTGTGTTTCCGCACATTGAAATACAGCTCCACCGCCGTTTTCGGCCACGGAGCCAGCAGTCGCTGAGACAGATTTGCCTGAAAAATGTCTCCGGCTCGAATGTATTCAACCACACGGTTGACCGACTCGATGTATTCGTCTCTCGTAAAATTCGAATACACGTCTGCAGATGGTTCAATCCGTTTGACACCGGTTGCAGGTGGTGAAGGGGGAAAACTCGTCCTCTCTCGCGTTTCTGCAACAGCATTTGGAGAAGGCTCAACATTATTGTTGCAACGAACTTGTGCAATCCGCTGCAGAGCCCAATCGGTCCGCGACTTTGAGTTATCCGTCTGAAGATGCTCTGCAATATCAACAAGATACCCCAGTACCGTGTTTTTCAGATGGTCCCAGACGATGGCCCAGTCAAACAAGCCAGCAAGGAGATCTGGCGTGCGAAAGTCATCATGGGTGCGAGTTGGAAGCCGCTCAAAGGCCTGACCCAGCTCGTAACCCATGAGCCCAGCGACTCCTCCTGCAAAGGGAGGAGCGTCTTCAGCATCGTGGTTTCCTGCTCGAAATGCGTTTTTCTGCCATGATCGCAGCGTTGCGAAAGGATCGGATCCGTACTGGACCTGATCGATCCGGCAGATCAGAACCGGATCTGCGGTAAGAATCGTGTATCTTGAATCTCGCTCTCGATGCCGCGCAGCGCTGTCGAGCACCAGAAGGAAGGGTTCGCATTCGAACAATCTGATTGCCGCCTGGACGGTCAGATCTTGTGGGACATCAAAGGTTCTGATGGATGGAGCCATTGCTTGTGAACCATCGACGGAATGATTCGATTGTCTGTCTGGCGGCTGTGATGGAATCAGGAATCGGGAAGGCTTCTGCAGACGCGTACCCATCGTAGCCGATTTCCCGCAGGGCCTCGGCAACATGGGCGAAATCGAGATGAGCTCGCCCGGGGGCTTGCCGACTGGAGTCTACGAAGTGTACATGGCCGATCCATTTGCCGCATTCGACGAGGGCGGTCGCGATATTGCTTTCCTCGATGTTCATATGAAACAGGTCGGCGAGCAGTCTGACGTTCGTGGTCGATAAGGGACGGAGAATTTCAACACCAGCGGCCATTGTGTTGGCCAGATTAGTTTCGTAACGATTCAGTGGTTCATAATGCAGAACAACATCGCACTGCTCTGCATACCGTCCCAGCTCCTCGAGCGCCTCCTGAAGGTATTGGATCGCTGTTTCTCGGGGTGTGGTGTCATTCCAGCGTCCCTGCATTGACCCGATGATTGCCGGGGCTCCAAACTCAGCCCCGGCAGAGATTATTGCCCTGATGAAGTCAATTGCCTCGCGCCGTCTCGAGGAGTCTGCGTCGCACAATGAGAGCTGATGAATCACCATTCCGGCGCCAGTACCGACGGCGGCCAGATTCAGCCCATAGGTTGAAAGCAACGACTGAAGGGGAAGAGAATGGATCAAGGCTCCGGATGGAGCGAAAAGTTCGATTGCATCAAAACCAAGCTCCGCAGCGCTTTGACAAGCAGCCTCAAGATCGTCGTGAAACACGAAGGGGCCTTTGCGAGCCTGTTCAACAAGTGAGATTGTGACGGCAGATTTGATCATGAATGTGCTACTGATTCGGTTCAACAGGAACGAAGGTGGTTCGATTTCTCTGGAAAGCGTTTTCAGCGGCCTCTCGGGCTCGGTGCTGGAATTCGAGTTGGCTGCGGTGTGTCTTGACCATCGAACCGGGTGGCGCGATAAATGAACCGTCAGAAGTGAGGACGCGTCCCTTCAGGTTGTCTCTCAGGCAGGTCCGGAGAATGCTGATTGCTCGACGTTTGCAGTTCGGATCCAGAACTGGCACCAGAAGTTCAACACGCCGGTCAAGATTTCGCGGCATCCAGTCCGCACTGGAGATGAAGACTCGTTCGTCGCCACCGTGGTGGAAGTAAAGCACTCGGGCATGCTCAAGAAAGCGATCGATAATGCTGGTGACTCGGATGTGTTCACTGAGTCCGGGGATACCGGGCTTCAGACAGCAGATTCCTCGAATGCTCAGGTCGATTTCGACACCTTCCTGTGAAGCCTCATACAGAGCGGTAATCATGACGGGATCCGCCAGTGAGTTGAGCTTGCACATGATGTGACCCTTGTCACCATTCCTCGCTCTTTCCTTTTCCACATTGATCATCTCGAGGATTTTTTCTCGCAATCCAATCGGGGCGGATTCGATCTGAGAAAACTGCTGGATCTGCGACGAGCCAGTGACGGCGTTGAACCATGCGATTGCATCATTTCCCAGATCTCGATTGCACGTCAGCAGACTCAGGTCTGTGTAGAATCGCGACGTGATTTCGTTGTAATTGCCTGTTCCGAAATGGCAATATCGCTGAAATCCCTGTGGCTCGCGGCGCACCACGATGCAC
Source organism: Planctomycetota bacterium (assembly GCA_046341255.1). GTDB lineage: Bacteria > Planctomycetota > Planctomycetia > Planctomycetales > Planctomycetaceae > SXXK01. Next base: position 5,016 of record JBKDRW010000521.1, on the reverse strand, counting down.
GCTTTCGCATGGGTCTTCAACCCGCGAACTCCGTAAATGACCTGTACGCCACTGTACTCCAGCTGCCTCGCCCATTCGATGTTGCGTGCTTCATCGAAACGAGCCTTGAGTTCGACAATGACTGTCACATTTTTGCCGTTTTCTGCTGCTCTCATCAGCGATCTGACAATCGGGCTGTTCCGGCTTGTGCGATACAGCGTCTGCTTGATCGCTACGACATCGGGATCCTCGGCAGCTTCTGAAAGCAGCCGCAGGACCGGCTCGAAGGATTCATACGGGTGAAACAACATAATGTCCCGGGCCTTCATTGTGTCGAACATCGACTCTGAAGGGTCGATTCCCGGAGAAGAGCATGGGGTCCATGCCGGGTAAAGATGCTGGTCATATCCGCTCACGTTTGACAGCTGCATCATGTCGCTCAGGCCAACTGGTCCAGGCACCAGATAGATGTCTCGCTCGCCGACTCGGAGCAGGATTTTCAGGAACTCAAGAATCGGTCGAGTCACCTGATGAGAAACCTCGAGGCGAGTGCAGAAACTGTCTTTGCGATAGTCGAGGACATCTTCCATTTCGGCGAGCAGATCCGCGCCATCATCGTCGTTGACGGACAGGTCTGCGTTACGAGTCACACGGAATGGTACTACGGCAATAATTTCTTCTCCCGGGAAGAAACGGCCCGACATCAAAGAGATTGCATCCTCAGTCAGAATAAACTCATATCCGCCGCTGCCAGGCAATGTGATGTAACGAAGATCGAATCGTCCGAATGGTATGATTGCAAATCGAAACGGCTCTGATTCCGAATCATTCTTCAACTGCACTGCCACATTGACCGTTCGGCCAAAAAGAAGCGGAAATCTCGCCGGGTCGTGCACGGCGATTGGTGTCAGTACAGCCTGAATCTGTTCCTGGAAAACCGTGTCGACAAATTCGATCTGTCGCTCGTTCAGTTCGTGAGGCCGGCGTCGGCGGATTCCGGCTTCGGCCAGATGTGGCTCAAGTTGCTCGAGGTAAATTCGATACTGGTCGCTTACCATTTGCTGAGTGCGAAGACTGATTGCATTGATCTGCTCGAGCGGCGACATTCCGGATGGATCTGGCCCGGTCTCACCAGTTCGAATGGAAGTAAGCAGGCTGCCAACTCGAACCATAAAAAATTCATCGAGGTTTGAGGCTGTAATCGCGAGAAATCTCAACTGCTCAAGCAGCGGGACTGAGGGGTCGCAGGCTTCGTCGAGGACTCGCTGGTTGAATTCCAGCCAGCTGAGTTCCCGATTCGTGAATTCCGGTGGAGTGGTCAGCATAAGTCAGATGCAAAACGATGTCAGAAACTGGGGAGTGATGAGACTGATCGATGCGACAAATCTCTCATTTTGGTGATTCTCTCAGCAGCACACCCAGCCCGAAGGTGTCCTCGAGCAGGTTGGCTTTCTGGCGGAGTTCCATTCGCTCCAGCGAAAGGTCGCCGGCAAGGTTCGTCACAGTCACAACAAGCCGATTTTTTTCGATGGAACATTCGATATCGCGAACTCGCTGACTTCCCGTGTGATCCAGAGCGACTGCGACTCGAAGAATTCCGGCCAGTCTCGAAACAATCACGCGACTGTCTCGATCCAGCCGTGCGAAGGACTCGTGAGTGGGCTTCGGTGCCGCACGCCGGTGGTAGCGGGCGATCATTGCCACCAGTTGATGGTCCAGAGCGTTGAGACCGAACAGTTCGCTGTTCATGATCAGGTAGTACGAGTGTTTGTGATATCCGGACAAGCCAACGAACAATCCTGTTTCATGGAGCAGTGCAGCTGTGACAAGCAGCGTTTCGCAGCGAGCATCCATGCGATGCTCGTTCTGGAGTGACCGAAACAGCCTCCTCGCAAGGTCAGCAACATGCTTTGCATGAGGCAGATCCACGTGATACTTCCGCGCGAGTTCGAGGGCGGAGTTTTCAATCTGATGGCAGAAATCGGCAGACCAGTCGTTGGTTCTCAGCATTCCCTGAAGCAGAGCATCTCGCAGATTGAATCCGGAAATGAGAAAGTGCTGAGAGCCAAGATGTTGTGCCAGTCTCAGATTGGAGAGCAATGCGGGGAGCAGTGTCTCCGCCTGAGACAACTCAATGTGATACTTCTGCATGATTCGATCGACTGAAATGGACTGGAGCCGACTGGTCAGTTTCTCGATGTCTTCTACGGGCACCCGCGTCAATCCGGCGGTCTTCAGGTCGATGCCCAGAATCCTTGCTGCAAGTCGCATGTCACCGCCAAGAGCAAGGAACTCCACCGCACGCCCTTTGGGGACGATATCAATCAAGGGTTCGATCGTGCGATCAATCTGACCAATCATGATGTTGATGGCTCGATTGCGCGCAGCTTGTGACTGAAGTACCAACTGTTGTAGTCGAAGAGATCCCAGTCGATATGGCTGTGAGTGCAGAATATCGCGTCCTTTCAGAACCAGAACCTCAGTGTTTCCACCACCGACTTCTGCAACAACCGTAATCGCGTCGGTCAGCTGAGTATCACTCTGCAGCAGCGGGCGAACACCCAGATATGTGACGCGAGCGATCTCGGCATCATCAATCAGCTCCACGGCAAATCCTGTGGCGATATAAATGCGGTCGAGGACATCCAGTCGGTTCGTTGCCTCTCGCACAGCGCTCGTTGCCACGATTCGTAAGTGCTTGGGATCGTTGCACTGATATTCCTTCAGCTTTCGGCGATATGCCTTCAGAACTCGAATGCATTCCTGAAGCGTCTTACGCTGGATTTCACCGGTCGTGAAAGTGTCTTTGCCCAGGCTCACACCGCGAACCAACTGCTCAAGCACACGCACAAACGTACTTCCATCGGTTTCTCCGATCGCCATCCGAATTGCGGATGTTCCAAGCTCGATCACTGCCAGTGGATACGCGTTCCGACCGCGAGCAGCGTCCGTTGCGGGATCACTGCGAGGTATCAGGTCTGATCGTGTTGATTCGTTCCCTGCAGTCATAAGCCATCTGAATCCTGCGGAGTTGCCACTTCACTCCACGTGATGAGTGATGAGTCAGTTCTTTTTGTCAGATCTAGAGAATTCGCCGCACTCCTGACGAATCCACGCCGCCGCTCCAACGGCTCCGGCAAGATCACCAAGTTCGCTGACTTTCAGCTTGACGTTATCTACCAGCGACTTCAAAGCGTTTCTGCGAATCCCTTCTTTGACACTTTCGAGGTAGAGTTTGGGCATAGCCTCAACCAATCCGCCACCAAGAATTACGACATCCGGGGCCAGGATGTTGATCAGGCTTCCGATTCCACGGCCAACCTGTTCCGCTGCACGCTGGACGATCACCTGAATCGCTTCGTCTCCCATCTCGATTGACTTTGCAAGAACGGAGCTTCGGATCTTGTTAATGTCGGTTCCTGCCAGTTCCTTCAGATGTGGAGCCTGACCACGAAACACAGCCTTGGCAGCTTCGGCCGAAATCGCAAGTCGGCTTGCAAGCCCCTCCAGAGTACCTGCAGGGCCAGCGCCAGCCGCCGGCCCCTCTGTTGCCATCTGGATGTATCCGACCTCCATGCACGAAGACTTTGAACCACGGAAGATTTTGCCTTCATAGACACAACCGCCGCCGATCCCGGTGCCCGGAAAGACACCAAGAACGCATCGAAAGCCTTGCCCTGCTCCGCTGCTATATTCTCCAAACACGCCTGCGTCAACATCGTTGCATATTGCAGCAGGACATTTGAAACGCTTCGACAGAAACTCCTGCAAAGCCACATTTTTCCAGCCGAGATTCGGCGCTTCGAGAATGACTCCGCGCTGCAAGTCCAGAGGTCCGGGAACGCCAGCTCCGATACCTGCGATTTCATCGGGCTGAACTCCGGCCTCTTCGAGAGCCTGAAGAATGGTTTCGGCCAGACGATCCAGCGCGACCTGTTCTCCTTCGCTGCCTCGCGTCTTGCGTCGTTTCCTCGCGAGCACCCTCAGTTTATCATCGAAGACAACGGCCATCATTTTTGTGCCGCCGAGGTCGAAGCCAATCCACGTTCTTCTTTTCAGAGTCTCTTCAGCCATCGTGTTCTCAAGGAAGAATTTGATCGCACTTGCGTCGTAGCAGACGCGAGATTTCCAGTCACTCGATGAGTCGCCATCTGAGCTGCCGGGATCACTCACTCAGTCATTGCTGCGTGTGAAGCATATCACGTGACCCCGGACTTGCTCCATCCCTGCTGCCCCGAATCATGCAGAGCTCTCATTTCCACGGAAGACCGAAAAGCTCGGAAAAACAAGGATCTAAAACCACAGGAATCGTGTCGGAATTCTTCCTTTGTCGGGCTGGCCTACTTCCTCCGGTCGGGTTCCGGATATACTGGAAGCATGCCGATGAAATCCAACATTCTGGAAGAGCCTCAGCTGAACCTGACACCGATGATCGATGTCGTGTTCCTGCTGATCATTTTCTTTATGGTAGGCGCTCGATTCACCGAAGAGGCTCATGACCAGAAGTTTGATGTGGAATTACCGCACGCAGCACGGGTGCAGACCATGAGCCGTCTGCCCGATCCACTTGTGATCAGTGTGACTCGGAATGGTAAGATCAACCTTCAACAGCGTGAGATGACGCCCGAAACACTGCTGACCGAATTGAAGGCTGCAAAAGAAGCGTATGCGGAGCAGGCTGTTTTGATCCGAGGTGATGGTGAGGGGACTTATCAATCCGTCATTGATGTCATGAATGCCTGCCATCAGGCACAGATCAAAAAATTCTCCCTCGCGTTCCAGCCTATGAACGTCTCATCTGATCAGAGTGTTCCATGAACGCCGTGGAGAAACTTCTTCTGAAGCTCTCGTCAGGAACCGCGTTTGACGGCGACGATATCATTGCGCTGCTGCTGGTTGTATCGATGCTGGCATCGCTGACGCACTTACTGACTATGCTGGCAACTCGCTGGGGAGATCGCAATACGGCATTCAAGTCGCTGATGGCATCCATTTTGATTCATGGTGTGTGGCTGGTTGGGGTTGGTGTGTTTGGTG
>JBKDRW010000520.1:0-2814 GCA_046341255.1 Planctomycetota bacterium | reverse complement strand
TTCCTCGATGTCTTCGGTCAGAGCCACTCGCTGCGGCACAAGAATGCTGGACAGCTGAAGCTCCTTCCACCAGCTGGTTCCTTCATCGCGATGTTCATTCAAGACCGCTGCCAGTTCGGCCGCCCCCATCACGGCCGGATCTCCCCACGATTCACCCAGCTTTCCCATCGGTATGCTGGAAACTCGTTCAATCACGGGATACTGAGCCACATCCGCGACAGAAAAATCTCGCCCGGGAAGAAGAATCCCATGACGATCCACAGGGTAGTGTCCGTCCATCCCGCGTACCATCGCCACAGGCTCGCGATACACAACATCAACATGCACTCGTGCAGGAAAGGATTTTCGCACGCTGATGACCTGATCGATCCATGGATGTGACGAAAAGGCCATGGCAATCCGGCTGCTCAGTTCCGGATCGTGCAGAGATTCCTGACTTCCCAAACCCGCTCGTTCGAACACCTGCTGTGTCAGATTTGCCGGAATCCAGCGAGGCGGCGGAGAGAGCGTCACCTCCGCAGCGCTGATCATGTATTCCGGGCGATCCTGCAAAGATGGCAGTCGCCTTGCCACAATCGGAAATGCCAGCAGGGTCACTCCAAACACCGCAGACAGCACCAGAGTCCACGGTCGGAAAAAGAGCGAGCGATTCTTTCTCGGAGAGACCTGAACCGCCACCGGATCTTCGGCTTTCGTGGTCTTTTTCTTACCTGAATTGGCCTTGGCCATGACGGCAACCCTGACTGGTCCTGAAAAACACAAACCAGGGAAGTGTAACACGCGGAGATGAGGAAACCGTCGCAGCCTCGACAGCCGACACGAACCGCAGTCATGGAGTTTGTCGAATCTGCCGACGGCAACAGCCGCGTCCATTTTGTCTGCTGGCCAGGAACGAAGGCTTCTTCGAGTCTTCCGGACACCCGGGTGGTATCAGAGCTTTTCGTAGGCGATCTTGAACAACTGATCGCAGGCTGCAAACTCTCCTGTCTGCAATCCCTTCTTGAACCATCGAGCGCGCTGGGCGGACGTGCCATGGGTGAATCGCTCCGGGCGAACATAGCCGGTCGCTTCTCGCTGCAGCGTGTCGTCACCGATTCGATTTGCCGCATTGATCCCTTCTTCGATATCACCCTCTTCAAGGATATTGTAATCCCTCTGTGCGTAGTGTGCCCAGACACCGGCCAGATAATCAGCTTGAAGTTCGAGACGCACGGACATCTGATTGCTCATGAGTTCATCGCCCCGCTGGCGAACTTCGTTCACTCGATCACTGTAGCCCACAAGATTCTGCACATGATGAGCCACCTCGTGTGCAATCACATATGCCTGCGCAAAATCTCCATCGGCCCGATGGCGTTCGGCAAGCTCTGTGAAGAAGTGAGGATCCAGATAGACTCGCTCATCGGCCGGGCAGTAGAACGGACCCATGGCCGCACTGGCATTACCACAACCGGAAGTCACGGAATCCTGAAACAGGATCAGTTTCGGAGGAGCATAGGAGCCATCAACCTGCTCACGAAAAATCTCTGTCCACACATTTTCAGTGCTCTTGAGGATCTGCGAGACAAACACTTTCGCCGCATCATCAACACCTTCTCCGACCGGCGCCGGCTGACGACTTGCCTGGGCTTCTGCCGCTTTTCGGGCAATCTGAGTGACAACCTGCTGTGTCTCTGCGGAACCACCCAGCAGTTTGACAACGATGACAACCAGAATCACCAGCAGACTGCCGCCGCCGAATGCAATCGGTCCCTTCTGACCTCGACGATCTTCAACGTTGCGACTTTGTTCGTGACCATCCAATCGCATGCCACACTCCGACACTCTTGCAGTAAAACTCGACTTCAGATCTCCCGCTCAAACCGTCTCCTCAGGTGCGGCAAGCCTGACATCAATTCGATCAGCAGACAGTTCGCCAGATGTCAGGACCAGCTGAGCCGTTCCATCAGCCCACCTGACGCCATGACAAAAATGTCCCCGATGCGATTCGAACGCATGACCTTCGGTTTAGGAAACCGACGCTCTATCCTGCTGAGCTACGAGGACGTCTCGGCCACATTTTACCGCTGAGAAGAATCGTCTTCATCTGTGAAGACATCAGTTTCGCAATGTCGGTTGCAAAACATGGTCCGATTTTGACAGGGGGACTGCGTGATCGCGATCGGTGTGAAATGCATGGGGGGCCCGTCGCACGCTGCGTCACTTGCACGGCGGAAACCCGCTTAAACTCGGCCTGGATGCCGCAAACGACCAGTGAACCGGAGCAGCAGTCGAACTGGACACAAAAAAAAGCCGTTCGGAAAAGGCTGAGGTTGGCGTTCCCCAAAAGCCCGTGCGGCCAGAGCAACTGTCGTGGTCAGCACACAAAATCTCAAGCAGACCGTACCACGGCGCGAAAAACGGGGCCTGAACCTGCCGTTCTCGAATGTGTCATCTGATCCCGGAGTTGTTGACACGAATTCGGCAACCCCATAAAGTCCGCCCCGGAGAGATGGCAGAGCGGCCGATTGCACCGGTCTTGAAAACCGGAGTACCCGCAAGGGTACCCAGGGTTCGAATCCCTGTCTCTCCGATTCGATAGTCGCTCGAAAACGCAGCGTTTATCTCAGAAACCCCGAGTTCTCTCGGGGTTTCTTTGCGTTTACGGGGTCTCCCAAACGCGAGTGAGTCTGGGCTGTTTCAGTGCAAACTGATGCAAAGCGATGCAGATCGATGCGAGCTGTACGGCACCAATACGGGCACCTCGGCACCACTGTCGGCACCTTGGATTGAGGGTATCCAGAATCTCGGTTCTTGACGAAAACCCCTGCCGAT
>JBKDRW010000519.1:0-2241 GCA_046341255.1 Planctomycetota bacterium | reverse complement strand
CCCTGGTTATTCAGCATCCGATCATCTGCTGACGTGATCGCTGCGGAACCAAACGCGGAAGAGGCAAGAATCTGAAGTGCAAATCGTCGACGCATGGGATGAAACTCCTGTCATCGAATGAAAATCGTCAGTGCCTGTATTGAGGAAGCCATATATTAGCCGAGACTTGTCAAAATGTCTTCCCGGGTTTTCGCCTGAGGGTGAGGAGATCTGCCCCTCGAGAATTCAGGCGAGTACTTCCCTGAGAACTCTCCCTTCATCGGTCGGCCCGATCAGCCGATTGTCGAGGCCCTGATAGAGATAACTGAAGCGATAGGGGTCAAGTCCCAGCACGTGCAGAATCGTCGACTGGATGTCTCGCACTGTGACTGGGTTTTCGACAGGATAATAGCCGAATTCATCGGTTCTTCCGTGCGCAACGCCGCCCCTGATGCCGCCCCCCGCCATCCACATCGTGAACGCAAACGGATGATGATCTCGTCCGATGTAGCCCTTCTTCAGTTCGGTCCGAACGTTGTTCTGCATCATCGGAGTTCGACCAAATTCGCCCCCCCAGACGATCAGCGTTTCTTCCAGCAACCCCCGCTGATCGAGATCCTGCAACAGAGCTGCGATGGCTTTATCGGACTGCTGGCACTTGATTGGCAGAGTCTCATCGATGCTTTCGCCCGGCGATGAGCCATGATGATCCCAACCCCAGTCATAGAGCTGGACAAACCGAACCCCCGCTTCAATCAATCGACGAGCCAGCAGGCAGTTGTTCGGAAACGTCGGATCGTCGCCTTTGTAGAGAACTCGGGGGTCATCGGCACTCTCGGCGGGAGAAACATATCCCGGCTGAGCACCGTACATCTCCAGAATGTGCTTCGGTTCCTGTGAGATATCCATCACCTCCGGAACCGACATCTGCATGCGATAAGCCAGTTCATACTGCGAAATTCGAGTCTGCGTTTCCGGATCGCCACTGCGTTCGAACTCGGCCGCATTCATCTCGGCCAAAGCATCCAGCATGCGGCGACGGACTGATCGATCCATTCCATCGGGATCACTGAGATACAACACAGGATCGCCCGTCGTGCGGCATTGCACGCCCTGATAAACGGACGGAAGAAATCCTGAACCCCACAATGACTTACCGGCATCGGGCGTTTTTCCACCGGACAGCAGCACGACAAAGCCCGGCAGGTTCTCGTTCAGACTCCCAAGACCGTATGTGACCCACGAGCCCAGCGAAGGATTGCCAAGTCGAGGTGTTCCCGTATGAATGAACAATTGTGACGGAGCGTGATTGAACTGATCGGTCTGAACAGTTCGAATCACACAGGCTTTGTCAACATTGGCGGCAAAGTGAGGCAGCAGTTCGCTGATCCATTGACCACTTTCGCCATGCTGAGCGAACTTGAACTGCCCGGCCAGAATCTTCGGCACACCTTTGATGAATGCAAATCGCTTTCCCTCGAGAAACGACTGCGGACAATCCTGCATATGAAGCTTGTCAAGATCCGGCTTGTGCTCAAACAGTTCCAGTTGCGACGGCGAACCTGCCATGTGAAGGTAAATGACTCGCTTCGCCTTTGGAGCAATCATCGGCTGCTTCGGAGTGAGCGGATTGTCAGATTGCTTTGTTGCCAATGTCCGATCCTCGCCCGCCATCAACGCACGGGCTGCCATGGTACCAATGCCCATTCCGGCCGTCTGCAACAGATGTCGTCGAGTTCGCGAGAGAAGGTATTGAATGTGCGGTTGCATGGTCAGAGTCCCCCAAAATTCACGTGGCGATCTGTGATGGTAACAGATTCTGAGTCAAATCATCAGGATGACGGTGGCGGTGGAAAGAACGATAAACTCCTGTTGGTTTTGCAGTTTCTCACGCGCACTTCGCCGTCACCACCGCGATCCCTGGTCAGTTGACAGCGCGCGATTCTCTGACGCACAACGGCGACGACCAGGTGAACGATTCGTCGAGATCAATCTGAGGAAAGTCGGATCGCTGCCAGAGAAGGCAAACTGTCTGGCGAGGATTGCATGTGCGCTACCTGCAGAACATTGTGTGCAGGATTATCAGATTTTCTGACAACAACCTGCACGGCCCTCCGGTAAACTCATCCTCAGTGAGACACGAATCGTCCGTGGAAGGCAGCCACTCTGACTGTCCGGTTTACACTGACTGCCCCTTCGTTCAGAGGCATGGCGCCAGGAAGTCATGGAGAGCTGCGGATGAACGCGGCCATCTGATCGCGG
>JBKDRW010000518.1:0-5488 GCA_046341255.1 Planctomycetota bacterium | reverse complement strand
CTGCTGATCAGCGTTGAGCTTCTGCTGATGCTGATCATTCTGATGTTCATTCCGGGAGAGTATGCTGGTCCGTGCTTTATTGGTTTCGCAATCGGTGAATCTCTTGGCGCGGCGGCGCTGCGAGTTGCGGGCGGGATTTTTACGAAGATCGCCGATATTGGCGCGGATCTGATGAAGATCGTTTTCAAGATCAAGGAAGATGATGCACGCAATCCGGGTGTGATTGCAGACTGCACCGGGGACAATGCCGGAGACTCCGTTGGACCATCGGCGGATGGATTTGAAACGTACGGCGTGACGGGCGTTGCGCTGATTACCTTCATTCTGATGGCCGTGAAAGATCCGACGATTCAGATTCAACTGTTGATCTGGATCTTCATGATGCGCGTCATGATGGTCGTTGCGTCCGGGGCTTCATATTTCGTCAACGAATGGCTGGCGATTCGGAAATACGGCAATTCCAGAGACTTCAACTACGAAGCGCCTCTGACGTTTCTGGTCTGGCTGACATCTCTGGTGTCTGTCGGGATGACCTACGTCGCGTCCTGGTTTCTGATTCCGGACCTGGGCGGCGACACGACCCTGTGGTGGAAGCTGTCCACGATCATCACCTGCGGAACACTTGCCGGAGCCATCATTCCGGAAGTGGTTAAGATCTTTACATCCACGGAATCCGGACACGTGAAAGAAGTTGTCACATCGTCAGCTGAAGGGGGGCCATCACTCAACATTCTGTCGGGGCTCGTCGCCGGAAATTTCAGCGGCTACTGGCTGGGGATGATCATCCTTGGACTGATGGGAATCGCCTACGGCATGAGCGAAACGATTCCGGGCGGAATGATGCTGGCTCCCGCGGTGTTTGGCTTTGGTCTGGTGGCATTCGGATTCCTGGGCATGGGCCCGGTGACGATCGCCGTGGACAGTTACGGCCCGGTGACGGACAATGCTCAGTCCGTGTTTGAGCTTTCGACAATCGAGGCGATTCCGAACATCGATGCTGATCTGCAGAAGAACTTCGGCTTCACGCCTGACTTCAAGCAGGCCAAGGATAATCTGGAAAAGAACGACGGGGCCGGAAACACCTTCAAGGCGACTGCAAAGCCCGTCCTGATCGGTACCGCGGTGGTGGGTGCCGCCACGATGATTTTCTCAATCATTCTCGAATTGACGCACGGACTGCAGCCGCAACTCCTGAGCAACCTCTCGATTCTGCATCCGCCATTTCTTCTTGGACTGATCGCAGGAGGTGCGGTGATTTACTGGTTCACCGGTGCCTCGATGCAGGCTGTGACCACCGGTGCGTATCGCGCGGTGGAATACATCAAGGCAAATATCAGGCTCGATGACACCGTGACAAAAGCTTCGACCGAAGACAGCAAAAAAGTGGTCGAGATCTGCACGGAATACGCTCAGGCGGGAACGATGAACATTTTTGTCACGGTGTTCTTTTCCACACTTGGCTTCGCGTTTCTTGATCCATATTTCTTTATTGGCTACCTGATTTCGATCGCGCTGTTTGGCCTTTACCAGGCCATCTTCATGGCGAATGCCGGCGGAGCCTGGGATAATGCCAAGAAGATTGTCGAAACGGAAATGAAGGCGAAGGGAACCGACCTTCACGCGGCCACAGTCGTGGGTGACACGGTCGGAGACCCATTCAAGGACACTTCTTCAGTCGCTCTGAACCCGATCATCAAGTTCACAACACTCTTCGGACTCCTCGCTGTGCCTCTGGCAGTTTCGCTGAAAGAACAGCAGGGAGCGACGCTCACTTTGTCGCTTGCCATTGCGTTCATTTTGATCTCCATGGTGTTCGTTCACCGGTCGTTCTACGGCATGCGGATCACGTCAAGCAACTCACGCCATTGAACCAACAGCAGACCGCAGCGGCATCGCGTTCATTCGACCACGTTGCCGCTGGCAGTTCCCGCAGACCCGAGCACCTGCAATGCTCAAACCTGACATCTGCAAGTTGTCGAGCGATGCCAGGCTTGTTCTGCGACAGCGAGAATGACAGCATTGGGATCGTTACTTCGGCATGTGACATGCTTGACACATGATGTCGGTCGTGTTCAGGCCCACAAGTTCAGACGGCGTACGGGAACACATGAACTCGTGGCTGCCGTTTCCTGCGACGGCCATTTGCGGTGCCCCGGAAGTCGCATGTCGAATCGTGCGGTTTGTTTCACCGTGAAAGCATGCATCGTGGCAGAGGATCCCATTTGTATCCCGGCGAATCCAGGGTAACCTCTGAGACTATGAAGAACTCTTTTCAGAACTGTGAAGTCCTTCTGGGTGTGTGTGGCGGAGTCGCTGCGTACAAGTCGGCGGATCTGTGCAGCAAGCTCGTCCAGCAGGGCGCGAGGGTGAGCGTGATTATGACGGAATCCGCTCATCAATTCATCGGTGCTCGAACTTTTGAAGCGTTGACACGGCGACCAGTGTATTCGCACCCCTTTGAAGCGAAAGAACATTTCCAGGGTGAGCATATCGGGCTGGCTCAGCGAGCCAGGCTAGGCATCATCGCCCCCGCAACGGCTCAGACAATCGCTCGACTGGCTCATGGCATGGCGGATGATCTGCTGAGCACTGCGATGCTGGTGACAACGGCGCCCGTGCTGATTGCTCCGGCCATGAACTGCGATATGTGGGCCAAACAGGCCGTACAGCGCAACGTGGCTCAATTGCGGACTGACGGATATCACCTGATCGGACCGGAAGAAGGTTGGCTCAGCTGTGGCCAGATCGGAGCCGGGCGAATGGCGGAGCCGGGCGATATTCTCCGAGCCGCCAGCGGACTGCTGGATTAGGGTACGGATCGACCCGTCGTACGATGCGCAGCGGCTTCAGGCAGCGAGTGCGACTCGCCATCGCGCCACCCTGTTCATCAACACTCCCGCGTCGGTTCGAATTCTGACGGTTTCGACCTCGTATTCATGCTCAACACCACAAGGAATCAAACCTGAGCAGCACGACTTGAGCCGAGTGACAGCGAGGCCGACTGAGATTCCGGTCAGCTGATCGGATTGCGAATGACCCACATGACGAGTTCATTCAGTCTGGGTGTCTTACCCTGCCAGAGAATTCCAATGCGATAAATGCGAGCAGCGGCAATGACTCCGACACAGGTTCCGGCTATCAACACGACCACGCTGAGCAAAATCTGCCATGCCGGAATGATGGCACCGGTCGACAATCGCAGCGTCATCATCAACGGCGTGGAGGGCGGAAAAAAACTCAGAAAGGTTGCCAGCGAACTATTGGGTTCCCGAACCACATTGAACCAGACAAACATGGGAAACAGCATCACCATCCAGACCGGAAGAAGCAGACTCTGGGCTTCCCGAAGCTGACTGACAGATGCCGCAATCGCCATAAAGATCGAACTGAACAATAACACCGCCAGAATCTGGTAGACGAGAAACCATGGAAGCACTCGATACGGAATGCTGTCTGCATAACCCTGAGTGTTCGCAAAGATCAGTCCTCCACCGGCGTACAAGGCAAACACAGTCAATGATCCAGCGACATTCCCCAGCAGCTTGCCAGTCATCAGCTGACGAGCGTTTGCCGAACCCAGGAGAACTTCTGAGATGCGAAGCGTCTTTTCCTCAAGCACGCTTTCCAGCATTGGCTGTGCTGACATCATCACAATCATGAACATGAGCATCATGATTCCCATCGGGAGAAAGACGCTGGCCAGTTCGCTCGGCTTCTCTTTGCTCACGATGCTGCCGGTGTCATCGCGAAAATAAAGGCCCGTCCCGTTCACCGGAGCTTTCTTCTCCAGTTCCAGAAGCACCGTCGGTGCCACCCCCTGATCTGCAAGACGCCGTGCTCGAATGAGTTGATTCAGTGACATTTCAATCCAACGCTTCGCATCAGAGAGCGTCGAGTCCTGTGCCACGTAGGTAATTTCCGGAAGTTCAAGCAATTTCGGATCCTTCAGTTTCGTCAGATCGAGAACCGAAGGATTCAGTATGTCACCAGGGATCTCAACAAAGGCATAAAGTTGTTCTTCGCGAATCATCTCCGACAACTCCAGACGCTTTTCATCGTTAAAGCCATCCGGAGAAAGCGATTCGAGTTGGTAGCGGTGAATATCTTCCATCCCCATGGCTTTACGAGCGTTCTTGTCGTCCTGCTCTTCTCTCGTCAGAGACTTCAATGGAGTCGACGATGGCCCCGAAATGGACGATTCTTTGCTCATGCCTTCCGAATTGACCAGCGTTTGATTCCGCGACTCGGCAACCTGCTTCAGGGAATCAAACAACTGCCCGGTGCCATCGATCACGATGATCTTTCGATCTTCCGGCCGTTCAATACCCTGCAACAAACCAGGCAGTACGGAGCCCCCCATCATCATGATTGGCATCATGGCGAGGCCGATGAGAAAACCCTTTGTGGCCACCATGGCCTGATACTCGCGACGAGCGATCGTCAGAATCTTCTGCATGGGAACTTCGTAGCCCTTTCTGGATCGAGGCGAGACGTCTGGACACGGACCCTGCATTCACGTTGAACGCCTTTGACCAAAAACACGACTGACAAACATCACCAGCAGACAGACTCTGTCCGTCCGGTCGTGATCGCATTTGATCATGCAGACCCGCCTGTCCCGGCCGTTCATCATTGGACCGAAGTCACGACCGTTGAACAATCGAAGTTGCCACGCCGGACTCCTCGCCATGAATGTCATTCCCGAATGTTTCAATCCGGTTGAACTTCATTCTGGCGAGCGGAAATTGTTTGGCTGTCCCCGGGACTACGGGCCGGATCAGGATCTGCAGGAAAAGTTTCCACTTGACTGTTTTGGGGAGTTCGATTCTTCGTAGCGGTTCTTGCACGCCGGTCCACAAAATTCAGAATTTGCTGCAATCCCGCACGATAAATGTCCACCTGTTCAGGTACTGCACCCTTTGGGAGACATCAGAACCTTGCGCTGGACTTTGAAGATGAAGATTCGGAGAATGCGTTGAGTGTTTTTTTGCACGGGACGTCCTCCGAAAGCTTTGTGCTTCTCGGGCCCTCGAATTCCTTTCATGATGGACGCCCCAGCCCGTTTTCGGCGAGTCGAATGCTCACGCGTGATGAGATGTTGAGTCATCTGAAGGCCCACCGGCCTGTGGTGGCTCCGTCGATGCTCAAATGTGATTTTGGCAATCTGCATCGTGAAATTGAGATGCTGGATAGTGCCACAGCACCGCTGCTTCACTGGGACGTGATGGACGGCCACTTTGTGCCAAATCTGTCATACGGTCCCATGGTGATCGAGCGCGCACGGGGTTTGACGCGGACTCCATTCGATGTACATCTGATGATCTCGGATCCGGCGAAGTATCTTGACGAGTACGCAAAGGCCGGATGTGAAGCGATTACGTTCCATCTGGAAGCGGTTCCCCAGCCGGTGTCGCTGCTGCGTGAGATTCGCAAGCGCAATCTGGTGGCCGGACTTGCGATCAACCCCGGGACTCCGTTTTCTGCGGCG
>JBKDRW010000517.1:0-10709 GCA_046341255.1 Planctomycetota bacterium | reverse complement strand
CTCATGCCATTTGGCAATGCGTTTCAGAGACTCCATGGTCCTGGTGCTCTGAAAAATGCCGGCCATGGCATAGTAGTCGGCCTGAGTGTTCGGATCAAACTTATGGTTGTGGCATCGCGCGCAGCCGAACGTCATACCCATGAATGCTCGGCCAAGTGTGTCCAGTTGCTCGTCCAGAATATCCATCTGCAGTTTGGTCTCGTCACCTTCTGCCAGGACTTTCGGGCCCATGGACAGGAACCCGGTGGCAATCAGACGATCGTGGCGAGTCGTCTCATCGATTGTCGGATCCTGCATCAGGTCACCGGCAATCTGTTCACGCAGAAACTGATCGTAGGGCTTGTCCGCATTCAGAGATCGAATGACGTAATTCCGATAACGCCAGGCATTTCCGTGCGCGATGTTTTCGTCGAGTCCGTTGGAATCGGCATATCGAACGACATCCAGCCAGTGTCGTCCCCAATGTTCGCCGTATTGCTGCGATCCCAGCAATTGATCAATCCGTCTGGCGAATGCGTCGGTGGCATCATCGGCCAGGAACTCATCGACATCCTGAGGTGTCGGTGGCAGACCGGTCAGATCAAAAGTGACCCTTCGAATGAGCGTTCCTTTGTCTGCAGTGCCATTGGGGGACAGATTTAGCGATTCGAGTTGTGCCACGATGAACGCATCGATCGGATTCCAGACGAATTCGGGATGCATGACGGTGGGGATCACAGGACTTTGAGCGGGCTGGAAGGCCCAGAACTGACGAGCCTCATTCAGATCAAAAGGAAGAGATTTCGCCCTGCCGAATACCTTTCCATCAGGATGTATGGCTCCCGCACTGATCCATTCCGTCAGGGCCTGAATCATCTCTGCGGGCAATTTCTCTTCGGGAGGCATCTGCAGCAGTTCATCGGTGCGATTGACGGCTGTGATCAGCAGACTCTCCGCGGCTTTCCCCGGCTCGAGCACGGGCCCGGATCTGCCGCCTTTGTTGATGCCATCGAGCGTGTCCAGCCGCAGTCCACCCTCCTGCATTTCAGGGCCGTGGCAGCTGATGCAGTGAGTCTGCAGGATCGGAGCGATTCGGTTCTGAAACGCATCTTCTTCCGCGCACACAGTGACCGATGTGGTCCACCACAGGCAGACCGCAGGCAGAAAAGCGCCGGACATGATCCGACGATGTGAAAATGCAGAGGTCTGGATGGCGGGCATGAAGAGTCTCTCCCCAAAACAAGGACTCGGAGGGACCGTCAGGTTACGATCTCACCAGGACATTCACAAGCTTGATTGCGGCAGGATGCGGGTTGGATCTGCGGTTGCGCGGGGCATTTGTTGATTCGACTATTTTTGCAGGCGAATCTGTGAGAATTCAGGTCACTGTTTTGCTGGGCACCATATCGCTCCAGCATGGTATGTGCGTATCTTGTCTGGAATTCCGCTATCCCTGACGAAAGCCATCTGGAGACTTTGAGGCGCAGATCCTGGCGGGAGCACTGTCATTTCCTGAAATCTTCGGAGATTTTCGGGTGACCTCAGGTGCTTTATGCGATGGGATGGATGAATTTTCGGTCGTGCCTGCCTGACAAACTCAAAGTGCCATGGAGATCTGCAGAGGCGATGCCTGCAGGAGATGGAACATGCCTGAGTTGGTGTGGGAGAGGCAGAAGGTGAAGCGTGGAATGGAACAACTCGTGTCAGTTGAGATTGAGCAAGCCGTCGACCGACTCAATGGTATGCTGTTGGCCAGACGGAATGAAAATGGCTGGTGGACGGGCAGATTGTCGACGTCAGCGTTATCCACAGCGACAGCCGTGATGGCGCTGTTGAAGGCTCTGGAGAATTCGGACCACCATCCCGAGAGGATCTCTGAGGATCAGCGACAACACTGGCAGACGATGATCGATGGTGGTCTGGCATGGCTTGCGGATCACCAGAATTCTGATGGAGGCTGGGGTGACACGGTCCTGAGTATCAGCAATATCTCAACAACAATGCTGTGTTATGCGGTTCTGCGAGCTTTCCATCGACGTTGTTCGCATCGTGAGCAGAATACGGCGACGGACAACCGGGGCCTGACAAACCATGCTTCACGTGATGACGTACCGTTCTGTTCGCAGGGCGAACAACGACTCTGGTCTGCGATGGAGTCGTCAGGGCGATACGTGGAAAGAGCGGGAGGCGTGGCGGCGGTTGTGCGAAGATATGGCAAGGATCGAACATTTTCCGTCCCGATTCTGACTCATTGTGCTCTGGCGGGGATCGTGGACTGGAAGGATGTGATTCCCCTGCCGTTTGAGCTGTCATGTGTGCCTCATCAGTTGTATGCCGCCGTGAAGATGCCGGTCGTGAGTTATGCCCTGCCGGCACTGATTGCGATCGGGCAGGTGATTTTCAGGCATCAGGGTCACTGGAATCCAGTGCTTCGATTTCTCCGTCAGAAGTCCATCGCGCCTTCGCTCAGGGTGCTCGAGTCGATTCAGCCACCGAATGGTGGATTCCTTGAGGCAACTCCGCTGACAAGTTTTGTCTGCATGAGTCTCCTTGGTTGCGGGTTGTCTGATCACGTGGTGACTCAGCGTTGCCTGAAGTTCATCGAAGCGTCCGTTCGTGATGATGGAAGCTGGCCGATCGATACGAATCTGACCACCTGGGTAACGACATTGAGTGTCAATGCACTGAGTGGTATGGAGCGCGCTGGGGCGGACTCTGGCGGACGAGCGGGTTCCGAGTTGTCTTTTGATCCGGCGCTGATTCTCAACTGGCTTCAGAAGCAGCAATATCGCACGATTCATCCCTACACACATGCGGCGCCGGGGGGATGGTCCTGGACCGATCTGCCGGGTGGAGTTCCGGATGCGGATGACACCCCCGGGGCCATGCTGGCCGTGATGAATCTGAGATTGCTGGAGTCTCAACGGGGTTCGTCAGCATCAGGCTCGTCAGGTTCCGTTTCCCCTGGTGTGGACGAGAGCGGACGGCAGACTGTCGTTTCCTGCTTGACAAATTCCGAGAAATCATCGCTGCAGGCGGCGGCCATCTGGCTGCTGGATTTACAGAACCGCGATGGGGGCTGGCCAACGTTTTGCCGAGGCTGGGGGACTTTGCCGTTTGATCGAAGTTCGTGCGATCTGACAGCTCACGCGCTGCGAGCCTTGTCCGGCTGGTTGAAGGTCGTACCGGAAATTCCGTCGGAATTGCGTTCGAAAGCGAAAAAGTCGATGAACAGAGGAATCCGGTTTCTGAAAAATGTCCAGAGACCTGATGGTACGTGGCTTCCGTTGTGGTTCGGACATCAATTCAATCACGATGATGAAAATCCGCTGTACGGAACATCGCGAGTCGTGCGGGCTCTGAGTACTATTGGCGAAGAGGCGTCGGACTGCTGTCGAAAGGCGGTTCTCTGGCTGCTGGAGAATCAGAACGAGGACGGAGGCTGGTCGGCCCGTCGCGGTCTGGAAAGTTCTGTCGAAGAGACTGGTCTGGCGCTGGATAGCCTGACAGACTTCGCCGTCGATTCGTTTTTCCCGAATGCACGAGCTGCGATAGATCGGGCGGCTGGATGGCTGGCGAAGCGAGTGAATGCGGGAACAGTGGATCAACCCAGTCCGATCGGTTTCTACTTTGCTCGACTCTGGTATTTTGAAGAACTTTACCCAATCATATTCGCTGCTGCGGGGTTAAACCGCTGGCGAGCCGTGACTCGGAATGACCCGTCGAGAGATCGGTCGTCGTTTATGCTCCTTCCGGAGATCTGAATCGTGTCTATTGCCCCAGTTGATCAGGACCTCATGGATGATGACGAGCCACTGAAGCCATCGTGGCCGGAGGAAACCATCGCGGTTGACGATGATGATCCTGCTCCAGTCAAAAAGAAGGGGAAGCGGAGAAGTACGACGCATCTGAAAGCCGTGCCGGAGACACTCGAACTTCGCGAGAAAATCAAGGGTGCCGCTGAGGAGTATGCGAGGGGGCTGGACAAGGGCCGGGCATTTACGCGGAATGAACTGGAGCAGTACGGTCGGCAGTTGCTGGACCAGATGGAATTGCCTGAGAAGTTCCTTGGCTTCGCGATGGTGATGATCGGGAATTTTTTCTGGAAGCAGCAGTTTCTGGCAATTCCTTTCCATCGTCGCATGCTGCTGTTGCCTCATTGTCTGAAGCATGCGGAAGGCTGCCCGGCGGAGTACACTCAATTCGGACTCGACTGCGAACGATGTGGGGCATGTTCGATTGCGGACTACAAGGTTCGTGCCGAACAACTGGGCTACAAGGTTCTGGTTGCGGAAGGCTCACCAGTCGTTCTGAAGATCATTGTCTCTGGGTACATCGATGGCATCCTCGGAGTGGCATGTCTGAATGTGCTGGAGAAAGCAATTGACAAAGTTTTGATTGCCGGGGTTCCGTCATATGCCGTGCCATTGCATTCCGGCGACTGCCTGAACACGACGCTGGATGAAAGCTGGGTCTGGGATGTGCTTGACAAGTATGAGCCACTTCCGGAAAAGCCGACAACGAGTTATGTGCCGCTGATGCGAGCATCGGCAAAGATGTTCGAGGACGATTTTGAACGACTGCTGCCCAGGATTCGTACGCGGGATGAATCTCGCCGCAACGCTCCGGTGGCATTCACAGAGAACATCGCCTACGACTGGCTGGCAAGAGGAGGGAAACGGTTTCGGCCGTTTATTACGCTGGCCGCCTGGCACGCAGCATCCGGCAAAGGCACGCTGACCACCGGAGACCCCACTCCGGAAGTACCGGATGGCGTGGCTCGAGTCGCTATGGCCATTGAAGCATTTCACAAAGCATCACTGGTTCATGACGACATTCAGGATGATGATCAGTATCGCTATGGACGCGAAACTCTGCATCGTCAGCACGGGGCGGGACATGCAATCAACATCGGAGATTATCTGATCGGCCTGGGTTACCGTTTCATTCACGCGTCGAAAGACCTGAGTGCCGAGATCGCCGTTGATGTTCTGAACAGTATGTCGACGGCTCATATCCGTCTGTGCGACGGTCAAGGAGCGGAAATGGCGTTTCAGAAGTGTCCGGACTGGAATCTGACACCTCTGGATGCTCTACAGATCTACTCGTTGAAAACATCACCCGCGTTTGAGGCCGCTCTCTATGCCGGTCTGCGAATGGCGGATCATCCGCTCTCTGCAACCGATCTGGTGCCGCAGTTCTGTCGTCATATTGGTGTGGCATTTCAGGTGTTGAATGATCTGAAGGACTGGAATGGCGATACCGACAATAAACTGGTCGCGGGTCAGGATGCTCTGGCTCTCCGCCCGACAGTGCTGCTGGCGTTAGCGCTGAAAGATGCGAATGACGAGCAAAAAGCGGAATTGAAAGAACTTCTGTCTCAGACTCGAGGGGCGACTTCGAATAATCAGCGAATTGATCGTCTTCGGGACATCTTCAGATCCTGCGACGCCTTCGAAAAGGCCGAGCTGCTGGTGGAGCGGTCACGAGAGAAGGCAGAGTCATTGATTGCAGATGTGGAAGACGAACGGATTCGGGATCTTCTGCACTTCTTCATCGAAACGGTTCTTGCCAGAGATCTGCCTCCGACACCGCTGGAGGAAAACCCCGGCATCTTTGTCCAGCTGGATACAAACACAAATGGCAGTCGCAGTCTGCTGCCTATCATCGGCGGGTCGGCACTTGCGGCTGCGACGTGTTCTGCCACTGGTGTGCCCCACTAACGCTACAGGGAATTTTACTCGGCTCTGTCTGAGACGACCATTTCAACATGCGAACGCTGTTCAAGATCATCATTATTACTCTGCTGATCGCCGCCCCCGGGTATCTGGGCTTTACAAAGCTTGGTGAGATCCTTGCAGAGCGCAACAGGCCGAAATACCGCATGGCCACGGTGGACAAGGGAGACATTCGGCTTTCTGTGAATGCCTCCGGCGAGGTCAATCCGGTCCTGTCTGTCAAGATCGGCAGCTTTGTCTCCGGACCAATCGACAAACTGCATGTGGATTTTAATCAGGAAGTGAAGAAAGGTGATTTACTGGCGGAGATCGATTCCCGGATCTACGACGCGTCAGTGGCCCGCGATGAAGCTGCCCTCGCGACACGAGTTGCCGATGTGGAACGGGTCAAAGCAGAGTTGCAGAAGGCGATCAACGATGAAAAACGTTCCATCGCGCTGAAGTCAGAGAACCAGGACTTTATTTCTCAGGCTGAAATGGACCAGTACCGATTTGCGCGTCAGGCCATGGAAGCACAATTGCAGGTGGCGGAAGCTGGCGTCAAGCAGGCGAAAGCCAACCTGGAAAACTCGCAGGCCAACGTGGGTTACACCAGAATCGTTTCGCCGGTCGATGGCATTGTGATTGACCGCAAAATTGACCCTGGCCAGACGCTCGCGGCTCAGTTTCAGACGCCTGAACTCTTCACGATTGCGCCGGATCTGCGTGCGAAGGTTCACATCTTCGCGTCTGTCGACGAAGCGGATATCGGGCGATTGAAGAAGGCACAGGAAACAAAGCAGCCCGTATTCTTTCGGGTGGATGCATATCCGGAAGAAGTTTTTGACAAAGGCTACATCGAGCAGATTCGACTGGGCCACAAAGTGAATCAGAATGTTGTGACCTATCCCGTTATCGTTGCATCGGAGAATCCAGACCTGAAGCTGCTTCCAGGCATGACCGCGATGATCACATTTCAGGTCAGCGAACTGAAAGACGTGCTCAAGGTTCCCAATGCGGCTCTGCGCTACTACCCGGAGAAGACGCATGTCCGAGAATCGGATCAGCATCTGCTGGACCTGAACCTGATGCCGGAGGCAGATGGTGAAAGCAAAGCGACGTCTTCCCTGACGCCACCTGTCGATGATACCGCGAGGGCTGTGGTTGCTGCCACGAAGCGGATCGTCTGGGTGCAGGAAACGACGGCTGAGGCTGAGGAAGCCGCCCGCAGGAAAGCGGAGTCCGAGGAGGTGGCTGTGGGGGTGAAGAATACAGACGAGTCCGTGTCCTCAGAAAGCAATCCCGCGACCAGTGAGCCCGTTGTGGCTCAGGTCGCAAAGGAGCCAGCTCCGGCTGATGTGCCGGTTTACTCTGGGAAGCTGAAAGCGGTGCATGTTGTCATCGGCGAGAGCGATTATCGATTCACTCACGTGATCAGTGGTGAACTGAAGCCTGGCGATCAGGTTATTGTCGGCATCAAGCCTCCGGGGGCACCATGAGTTTCTTCATCACGGTTGCGATTGCGATCCGTGCATTGCTTCGGAACAAAATGCGTGCTGCGTTGACCGTGCTGGGGATTGTGATTGGCATCTCTGCGGTCACGACGATGGTGTCCGTGGGCAGCAGTGCGGGGCAGTTGATCCAGAGCGAGATCCAGTCGATCGGTTCGAATTTCATTGTTGTGCAGCCTACCTTTGAGAAACGGCGGGGCGTGCAGACGGGTAGTCTCCCTACGATGACGGAAGACGACGCAAAAGCGATCGGCCGGGAATGCACGTCTGTTCTGGCCTATTCGCCGATGGTGGTCGGCGCAAAACCAGTGATTCGCGGCAATACGAACATGCAGCCCCGTGAAATGTGGGGTGTCGGTTCAGACTACATGCGAGTCGGGACCTGGACGATTGAAGCGGGCGGTTTTTTTACTGAGCGAGATGAAAACGCCGGCAACTGTGTCTGCGTGATAGGGCATACAGTGGTGCGAGAGTTGTTTCCTGCAGACAACCCGATAGGCCAGCAGCTTCGCATCGGCAATATTCCATTTACAGTGGTCGGCGTTCTTGGGAAAAAAGGCGCGGACTTCACCGGGAATGATCGAGACAACATCATGCTGATGCCCTACACGACGGTGAAGAGGCGTCTTCAGGGATCGCAGTTCAATGATGTGAATTTCATCGTCGTGGCTGCTCGTTCTCCGGATCTGGTGGAATCAGCGAAGCTTGAAATTCAGCAACTGATGAATGATCGTCACAAGATCGCCCCGGGGCAGAAGCCGGACTTTGATATTGTCACCAGCGCTCAGATATCGCAGCTCTTCGGAACCATTACCGGCATTATGACCGGGCTGCTGGCGTCGATCGCCGGGATCTCGCTGCTGGTTGGTGGCGTCGGCATCATGAATATCATGCTGGTGTCTGTGACGGAGCGAACGCGGGAAATTGGAATCCGCATGGCGATGGGAGCCCGCGGCTGGGACATCATGATTCAGTTTCTGATTGAGTCAGTGGTACTCAGCTGCTTTGGCGGAGCCATCGGACTTGGGCTTGGAATCTCAGCCTCGGTCGGGATCACGAAAGCGATCAATGCTCTCAGCCCCGGTTCAGACTGGCCAGTGGTCGTTTCCATCCCGGCCGGCATCTTTGCTATGGCTTTTGCCGCGATCGTGGGTCTGGTGTTTGGTCTGTATCCGGCGTGGCGAGCCAGTCGACTCGATCCGATTGACGCGCTTCGATACGAGTGACGCGCTGATTTCCGTGCGTAGCTGTCGGTCGCATCGGAATGTCGTTCTGCCTGAGCCGCATGCGGATTTGGCACCCGGGCTGGTCATCCTGGTGAGGTTGCTCTACGGACACGCGACTGAGTTGCAGCGGTTGTAAAAAGAAGAAGGGAGTTGTCTGTCGACAACTCCCTTCTCAGATCTGATCACAGTGGTTCGGGCAATTCACGGAAGAATTGACTGCTGGATATCAACCCCCTGAACCGCATCCTCCACTGAAATCCATTTCAGGGATCCATCCGCTTCTCTCAGTGTGCAGCGGCTTCAACCGACGGTGCACAACCAGCGCCTCCACAGGATCCGTCATTGCAGCCGACAGAACCGTTGGCACAAGGGTCGCAGCATGTTTGAACTGTACGGCAGACAACGCGGGGCACGCAGCGAGTCATCGTGACAGGGATCTGTCGAGGAACGCACTTCGTGCGAGTCACTGTCCGGGTCTCGCAAACCTGTCGGCAGACGGTGTAGGGAACCTTGCGGGAGCAGGTCTGCTGCTCCATCTTGCAAACGGTATACGGAATCTGCTTCGTGCAGCACTGAGTCACCATCTTGCAGGTGGTGTATGGTACGCGACGTGTGACACATTCCTCAGTCCATGTGCAGGTCGTGTAAGGAACCTTCTTGGTGCAGGTCTGGTGAGTCATCGTGCAGGTGGTGTAAGGAACCTGTTTCTGACAGGTCTCTGTCACGAATGAGCAGGTGGTGTATGGCACCTTTTTCACGGTGTGGCATGGAACCTGTCGGCAGACGGTGTATGGAACCTGCTTGTGACAGACTTCCGGAATCATGCGTGTGCAGGTAACGGTCTTCTGGACCGTCCTCGGAACCCACTTCTTGCAGCAGATTGTCTTCGGAGGACACTGAACGCAGACAATTTTCGTGCAGCATGGGTTGCATGGATCAACAACGCACTTCTGAACGACGGGGCCGGGGATACACTTCGTTTCTGTGACCCATTCACCACAGCAGACGTCGACGGTGTGAGATTCAGTCACTGGCTTGCAGACGGTGTAACACACGTCTTTGTAGCAGGTTTCAGTCTCCGTCTTCCATGTTGTGCAGCACACGTCTTTGTAGCAGGTCTGATAGACTGGCTTGCAGACGTTGTAGCAGACAGTGCGGTAGCATGTCTGATAGACTGGCTTACAGATGGTATAGCAGCACTCGCGATAGCAGGTCTGGTAGCATGGCTTGCGAACGCGGCAGGTCACATCGCGGTAGCACGTCTCATACACGGGCTTGCAGACGTTGTAGGTGCACGTCTTGTAGCATGTTGAGTAAACCGGCTTGCAGACCGTGTAGCATTCGTCTCGATAGCAGGTTTCGTACACGTTTTTCGTGCAGGTCACCGGAATGCTTTCCGTGCACTGATCGTACACAGTCTTCATGCAGGTATACTGCTGAGTCTCCCAGACGACTTCCTGAACTGTCTGACACTGTGGAGCACAGCCACATCGGGCTGCCACAAAGTCACCGCATGGGGAACACGCGGATGTCGGACAGCCGGCGTAACCGCCCTTTCCGAGCAGTCCAGCCATCAAAACACCGCTGTTCAGCAGCAGAGTGACTGCAGCAGCGGCTCCCAGCATGAGCCTTTTCATTGCCTCTACCTCGACTGATCTAACTGAGTGAAACGTGAGCGCACGAGAGATGCACCAACATGCCGTTCTCTTCGACGCCCTCGTTTGCACGACTTGATCATGGGGATTGGGGGAGTGCAGCCTGCCGAGCGGTTCGCTGCAGCACCGCCAAACAACCCGAACGATCGTCAAAGCCTCCACGCGCAGATACGAAATATGTTTCGACTGTACTCATGAGGCAGATTTCGCCGATGCGACCGCGGTTGAGCCATTGCGACCGGCCAAAACTACCGATTTGGATCTTTGATGCTGATCACATGGTCGACAGCGGCGGTCGAATTGTCCGCAACGCCGAAGACCTGCTTGATTCAGGTCTTCGAACATGCGACTCGACAGCCGTCTTCCGACATTCCTCAGTTACGTTAGCGAATGCCCCCGACAATCTGGTGCACCGGATTTGGTGAAACTGATGAGATTCGAATCTCGGATTTGAGCAGAACCAGAGCTGTCGGCAATTTGATTCGACACAGTTGTTCGAGCGGCGGTTTTTGCTAAAGTACGTGATTCCGTGAACTCGACAGTTCTGGGGATTGTCCTTCGGGATGGTCTGTTGTTCGTCGATGGCGGCGTAGCTCAGCCGGTTAGAGCAGCGGAATCATA
>JBKDRW010000516.1:0-17161 GCA_046341255.1 Planctomycetota bacterium | reverse complement strand
CGTTTATTTTGGTGCCGGTTCGCTGGCGGCCGAGTACGCTCGTCCCGTCAATGATCGTGACTTTCATGTCTGCCTGAATGTCGTCTTCGATTCGCGAGCGTCACACGATGTGTATCAGACCGCGGCGGATCATCTGAAGTTCATCGAGGAAAACCGAGAAGGCTGGGCGAAGGTCCGCGTGTTTGATGCGGATGTGGAGTGAGGCGCGGCAACCTTTTTCCCTGACCCGAACAACACGTGACCAGGTGCGAGCGTGTTCACGACCCTCGGGGCTCGGGCAGCTCACATCCCTGCATGTTCTGTAACCCGGCATGATCGCCACGCGTTCGATTCGCGATCATCGGCGACGACGCACGCAACCACTGAGTGGCACTCGGAACAGCACTTTTGTCCTCTCTTCTCACCGTAACGTGATGTCCGAATCGCCGTCATCTTCAATAAAAGCTCCGACGATCAGCGAATGGTTGCTGATGGTTGTCGTGAGTTTGTGCGTTGCCACATTTGTCTGGAGGGGATTGCTGGAGGGAGGCGGACTGGTGGGTGGCGACACATATCCGTATTTCTTCCCGCAGAAACAAATGCTCGTCGAAGCCCTGCAGCGGAACGAACTTCCGCTGTGGCACGACCGAACATCTCTGGGTTATCCGCTTCACGCAGAAAGCCAGTTGGGTGTCTTTTATCCATCGAATCAGATTCTGTATCGAATCTTTCCGCTCAATACCGGCTATAACGTCAACATTCTGCTGCACTACATTGCCGCGTTTGTCCTGACATGGCGTTTTGCACTTTCTCAGCGACTCACGCTTGGCTCGGGCATGATTGCGGCGACGGCGTTTGTCTATGGCTGGTTTCCCGCTCGTCTGTCGCTCGAATGGAGCATCATCGGCGGCGTCTGGTTCCCGGCCTGCCTGTGGGCCACTCAGCGATTCCTCGATCGTCCCACTGTCAATCGCTGGATGGTTTTGTCGGCCTGCTTCAGCGTGCATCTCCTCGCCGGACATTTCACACTGGCCTTTATCACGCAGCTCACCTGCGTTGGCTTTGCCTTGCTGATGAATCCGGCCGTGAATGGATCGAAAACAGCATGGCGGCAACCAACTCAGGTCGTGCTGGCGATCACTCTCGCGATTCTGCTTGCTTCCATTCAGCTGATTCCGACTCTGGAACTGCGTCAATTGAGTCAGCGAGATGGCTCCAATCCTGCGTTCAATCCCGGTTATGGACACATGCCGCCCGTGTACCTGACCCAGTTATTTGCATCATGGTGGTTCTGGCACTCACCGGAAGTCGTCACTGCCCGAGCAATGATTCAGTATCCGATCCTGATGTCCTCCGCCGACACGAATCAGGTCGAAGCTCATCTGTACCTCGGATTGATACCCTTCGGCTTGCTGCTGGGGTTGATGAGTTCTCGGATTCGCCATTTCCTGCGTGCCACGCCGTGGAAGCTGTGGATGCTGCTGGCGGTTCTGGCTGTTGTCTATTCGTTCGGATGGCTCGTTCCGTTCTTTCGACATCTGCCGGGATTCGGTTTTTTCATGGGTCCCGGTCGTTACACGATCATCACAGCCATGGGACTGGCTCTGGTCGCGGGACTTGTGTTTGATGTCTGGACTCGTCGACGATCACCTATCATGCGGAACGCACTTGCCATGCTGGTGGCCATGATCACGCTGGCCGACGTCCTGAAGTCTTCTGAGCCGCCCGTGCGAGATGCTCAGATCATCGAGACACCACCGCTGAGTGGTCTGAACGAAAGCTGGATTGCAAAGACTCTGACAGCTGAAAACGAACGATCTCCTGTGCGACTTCTGGCCCCGGGCCCGAACATCGGCAATCTGTTCGGCGTCAGCAGCGCACCGCAGTATCTGGGTCTGGGTCCGGCAGAATACTTCGCCGACGATCACCGCCTCCAGACCATGCCGAGCAAGCCGGAAGACGTGTTTCCATCGGAAGATCTGATGGCTCGCCTTCATCGATACGCCATTACCCATGTGCTGACCACCGAATTGCTGCAGAATCCTGCCAGTGATCTGGAGTTGATACAGTCCGCGCCGGACGCGTTTCTGAATCGAGTCTGGGCGCGGGGTAATTCACCTTGTTTTCTGTACCGTCTGAAATCCGCACGGGGCCGAATCACTGCGACACCTCCGGAAGCCATGTCACAACTGCAGTATCGGCTGCGAACCCCCGAAGCAGTGGAACTTGAAGTCCTGCTGAATTCGCCGGCCGTCATTGAAGACTCCCAGTTGATGTTTCAGGGCTGGCGAGTGACGGTAGATGGCACCGAAACAACGCCGGAAACACGCAGCGGCTTCGGACGATTCGTTCAAGTTCCTCAGGGACGCCATATCATTCGCTGGTCCTACCGCCCCACATCATTTCGCATCGGGATTGCCGGAAGCACCCTCGGTGTCGTTGTGATGGTACTCGGTCTTTGGATCAATCGCCGGAGACAGCATCAGACATGAACCTTCGCAATCTGCTGGCACCATTCGTAACAGATCCGGCAAGACTCGAGGCTGCCGTGCAATCCCTTCAGCAGGCACGATTCGGTCAATCTTCTGAAGCCGTGTCACTGGCCCCGACGGAACTCCCGATGCCGGTGGACGTTGATCTGCAGCGGGCCGCACGATGTGGATTTCCCGAAGTGGTCTTTGGTGAGGGGAAGACGATTGATGTGATTCTGACCGTGCTCTCAGCTCAGCAGCAGTCTCAGCAGAACAGTCTGGTGACTCGAATCGCTCCCGAGTTCGTGCCGACCATTACAGCGCAGCATCCCGGCGCGATTTTCAATCCGATTGCACGGACCCTGCGTCTTCAGCAGCAGGGTAACAGCGATGATCAGCAACCCAAAGCAGGACCCGTCTATGTTGTCACAGCAGGCAGCAGTGACCGCCCGGTCGCTGAAGAAGCCATCGAGACTCTTCGCTGGATGGATGTCCATTGCGATCTGATCATGGATGTCGGTGTTGCCGGCCCCCATCGACTCCTGCGACATGTGGATCGATTGAAAACGGCCGCGGCCATCGTTTGTGTCGCTGGCATGGAAGCGGCGCTGCCATCCGTTCTGGGCGGACATGTTCCCTGTCCGGTCATCGGTGTTCCTACATCGGTCGGTTACGGAGCCTCGCTTGGCGGACTGACCGCCATGCTCTCCATGCTCACCTGCTGCGCCTCAAATGTGGTCTGCGTCAATATCGACGCTGGTTTCAAAGGCGGTTACGTGGCAGGCCTGATCGCCACTCGAAGCCACACAGACTGATCGGCCGCGGACACATGGTCACGAAATTGTGCAATGCTGACTGAAATTCGGGAAACAGCAGAGAACTCAAATCGTCAAGTTCGAAAGGATCCCGTGGTGAAGACGAGGTCAGCGGCTGTCGGCCTCGTCGCGAGTTCCCGTTTCCGCATCGCGACGAAAGCGACTCAGCGCTCGTCCGATCCATTCGTCCGACACAAATCGCTGAAGTACCCAGCAGAAGGAACTGCATGGCATTTCGAGTTGTGCGTCAGAAGCAGACTGCCCGGCCGCCGTTCGAAATCCATCAAGCGTCAGCTGTACTGTCCATTGCTCCCGGGCAGCAAACTGATTGACTCGATCCTGAACTCTACGAGTCCACGGAAGACCGTAGCAGTACTGGAACAGATGCCAGATGGCATCCATGGCCTCCGACATGGTTGCTGCGGAGGTGAGACGAGCATGAATGGTCTGCAGATGCTTCGTGGCAACTCGCTCCGACAGCAACAGAATCCATGGAGCGGCCAGCGGGCTGCTCGGTGGAAGAAAAGACCACCCTGCTGATGGCGCAAGACAACAGAAGATTGCTGCTCCGCACAAACTGGCCGGAAGGATCATCTCTGTTCCCAGCCCTGTACCGAGTCCCATCACCATGACCAGACCGATGGCAATGAGTGCAGGTCCGCCAAGGTGGAGCGACTCAAGCCCTCTGCTGCTGATCACCTGACTCATCGCAGGCCAGCAAAGCACCAGCACCATGGGCAGCACAACGAACCAGTGCCACGCCCCAAGACCCGGCTTTCGAGCCCCGAGGGTGCAGATTGGTGGAGCAAGCATCACCACAGCAGCGAGATACTGCAGAAGTGTCCTCCAGCCTGCTTCAAGACGGATCGTCGGTGAACAGACAACAGAGCTGGCAATCAGGGCCGGAATCGCAGGAAACGCCCATTTCCAAGAACTCTCAATCGTGAATCCGGTGATCCATCGACGAAAGACAATCAGTCTTGTCGCCAGGACGATGCATGCCAACACACTCAGAAGGCTTGGTATCGAGGCCACGATTGCAGCGATCTGAAATGGACTTGGAGTACGGGACTGCTCTCGGCGATTCCGCCCGAAGCCTGCCGGACGAGATGATACTGAGCAGGAAGAGCACAATCGACACGATTCACGAACGGCCGAGCATTGTTTTTCAAACAGCCTCGCTCTGTGCAGTCCGTG
The DNA here is from genome assembly GCA_046341255.1 of Planctomycetota bacterium. GTDB lineage: Bacteria > Planctomycetota > Planctomycetia > Planctomycetales > Planctomycetaceae > SXXK01. The sequence goes on along the minus strand of JBKDRW010000516.1, from coordinate 12,699 downwards.
GCATATTGGTCGATTCGTTCTGCATGAGCCATTCCGCTGATTCCGCACGAGTGCCACGGAAAGCACTGGCACCCGAGCCATCTCTCACGGCACAACGCGACGCAGCAGCCACCACATGATCAGTGTCAGGATGGTGCCAGACTGCCTCGAAGATCAATACCGGAAGACGGCACCGAATGTGAACCCATTGGCCATGAAGTCATTCAGCTTCACGCTCTGATGGATGTCCGGCGTAAATCCACCACCGACAGCGGTCGTACTGTCGTACACGATGTTATCGCTGGGACGAGTCACCCCGGTCAGCCACATAAAGTCGTAGCCGCCGTAGACCGAGAATCCCTCAGACAGGTGTACTTCCGCGTTCAAACCCAGCTGAGTCATTGTTGCAAACTCAACCTGATCAGATTTGAACACTGTCGTCCCTGTTCCAAGCGGATCGCTGGACAGATGTGCCATGTAGTCGTTGATACCAAGCATCACGCGGGGAGTCGCAGACAGCGTCAGGTACTTCGAATTGAGGGACCATCGCAGCCCCAGCTCGGGACCGTAAAGATTATTCTGCGTTGTTGCACTCACAAAGGACGTGTAGTCGGCAAATGCACCGCGGCCGTCAAACGAGCCTCTGAAACGAAAGTTTTCATCCAGGTTCGTGTAACGAAAACCGCCAAGGTACTGCAGTCCGAAACCAACACCGCCGGCGAGCTTTCTGCGAGACAGAAATGTGAGTTCACTGCCCCACATCTGCGTCTCAGAGTACGCCTCGAATGAGTCATTGTAGATCAGGGAGTTGAATCCCGCTGCATCAGCGACTGCGCCGTCAGTCAACAGTGGCAGCACATAGTTCGGCAATGTGGTTGTTCCAAGTGCCGGATCAATTGTCGGATCAATACCCGCCAGAATGTCGCGAGGACCGTCGATATCCGGATACACGAGTGAGGCGCCGGCCTGCTCGAACCCGAAGAAGCTGAGCTCCATTTCAGCTTCCTCAAGATCCAGCAACCACGTGCCCCGGATTCCTGGCGTATCACCACTGTCCATGGCATTGGTCAGCGGGAACAGGCCAAGACCTGTCGGGTTTCCACCGTTCAGGTTATCATTGACATCGAAAGGGACCGTGATCCCATCAATTCTGTCCGGCGTCGCACCAACACCAAGATTGCTGACCGGCGCTCCGATCACAGCATTGGGTGGCGCTCCCAGATTGAACATCATAAATTCCAGACGGATCGCACTTCGACTTGCCACTTCCTCGACGAAGTGCTCTATCGGCTGCTCAGACTGCCACAGCGGTCCGTTCGCCTCTGAATAATGATCCACAATCGGCGCCTGATAATGGGACTGCGGCAGTTGGATCAGCGGCTGATGTGGAGCGTACTGCGCCACAGCCGCCGGAGCAGCACCAGTCAGTACAGCGAATGCAGCGACGAGAGATCGCAGGTTCGGACGGATCATTCGAGCCGGACCTTAAAAAAGTCTGTTCGTCCAGAATGTTCGCACTGGAATTCCAGCGAGCGAAAGCAGGCCGTTCGACGGTCAGGGACGAAATCCGACCTTGAGAAGACACGGTCTGCTGTCGTCGATATCGTCGCCACCCGAGTTTGAACTTTGCTCCAATTGTTCTGAACAGGTTGAATTTGACGATTGCACCGGTCGTTCGGGTCTTATCTGTCGTATCGAGGCAAGTTCAGCCAGTTTGAGAAAGGTCGTCGTCCTGCGCAGCGGTCAAATACTATACATATAATCAGTACTAGTCTGATACATTCTGTGTCGTGTTTTGCCTGGAATTCTACCCATGGCAGCGCGGTCCGCGTTGGGGATACGTGGCATCAACACCACAAATCCACGGGAGGATTACTCGCCAAAAGGCTGCATGTCGCCCGCGGCAGCACTGGATGCGACCGCGATCATTGATGCTCAAGTCGAATTGAGTCAATTCTGTCAGGTTTCTCCTGAAAGGCATGCATTGTGCTGCCCAGAAGCGCGTCATTGACTTGTGGAGCCCATGCATTTGAACATCGTGGGGTGCATCAAACCGCTCTGCGTCACTTCGACGAACTGCCGGTTTCATAGACGCGGCGTTTGACGCGGGTGATTCCGACCCCGATACTTTCAGAAGGTGATGACGGCAGGCAGGACCAACACGATCGAAGACGATTCGTAAATCACGGATCTGAACAGGAGTTTGCTCGCAGAATGGTCAAAGTGCGTCGCATAGCAGGATTGATCACAATCCTGAGCAGTTTGCTGCTGGCGACGCCTTGCGTGGCCTCCGATGACGATGAGAAACCTTCTCTGAACCAACTGGAAGGGCATTCCCACGATGCAATTGTTGTTCGATCGAAGCCGGTGATTGAACGACTCGCCTTGAAAGTCATCGAGCCCGTCGATCTGAAATTGTCTTCTGCAGGCCAGGTGTTCGTTGCGGACCGGAAGGCGGAGTGCGTATTCCGTCTGGATTCGGATGGCTCGGTCAGTCTGCCAGTCGAAAGACTTCCCAACATTCAGCGCATTCAGGTCGATCGTGACGGATCACTGTTTGTTCTGGCATCCAGTGATGGCGAATGCGAACTCTATCAGATCACGTCCAACGGGCAGCGAGTCCTGCTGGGAGCGTTTCCATTCCCTTCCGATTGTTTTGCCCGCGACGATGTTGGATTGTTTGTTCTTGGAGTTCGGAAGCAGGGACGCCTCGTTTCGTTTTCGCCGGACGGAACGGTCAGTGAGTTGGTCAGACTGCCATCAGAAGCGATGGATGTCACGTTCAACGCGGGCGGACAGCTCGAGGCCCTGACCGCCTCTGGACACATCATTCAGGTGAATGATGCGGGGGCCGCAACTGTATCAGGATTCGCACCTGTGGGCGCACGTCGCCTGACGTCTCTGTCAGATGGTTCCGTTCTGGCACTGTATTCGATGCCGGGAGCCAAGGCCCAGGTAGTTTTTGTATGTCGAGAGGCTGATCGGCCTGCTGAATTTCAAGTGGCCGCCTCTGTGCCGGTTGGAACTCGAGCTGTGGGTTTTGATTCACTTGGCAATCTCTGTCTTGCAAATCCCGACCTGAGAGCCGTTACAAAAGTCACCAGCCATTTCGAAGTTCCGTGCCCGCACTGTGGAAAGCTGGTCCCGATGGTACTGAATCCTGACGGACCAGAAGCAAACAAGGAAAATGGGGCGAATGGCGGAGAATCTCGAACATTCTGAGTTTTCTGAAGTCTGCTGAACGGAAATCGAAAGGATCCTGTCGTTTCCGGGTCCATTAACGAAGAATTTACGGTGTTTTCGCAGAGGTCGTCTTCGTTCGGAACGTCCTCCACGGTACCATCCCACCGCTTCTTGGCCGTCCTCTTCGCGAACATTGGTACGTCGACGCACGACGTCCTTCGCGATCCCATTCGCTTCTGACGGCGTATCCCAGGGTTGATTCATGTCTGTTGTTGAGTTTCCGTCCATTAAGGACGCCGATGGTGTTCTTCGCCGAACTGATATCCGAAACATCGCGATCATCGCGCACGTTGACCATGGCAAGACATCACTTGTCGACTGCCTGATCAAACAAAGCGGCATGTTCCGAGAGAATCAGCAGGTAGGCACCTGCATTCTGGACTCGAATGATCTCGAACGAGAACGAGGGATCACGATTCTGGCGAAGAACATTGCCATGATGTGGAACGGTGTCCGCATCAACATTATCGACACTCCAGGTCACGCGGACTTCGGCGGTGAGGTGGAACGCGTTCTGATGATGGCTGACGGAGCACTGCTTGTGGTCGACGCCTTCGAAGGGCCGCGTCCCCAGACTCGCTTCGTACTTCAGAAAGCTCTTGAGTGCGGGCTGTCCCTGATGGTGGTCATCAACAAGATCGACCGTCCGGACTGCCGCCCGGATGAAGTCCTGTCCCAGACGTTCGACCTTCTTGTGGAACTCGGCGCGGATGACAAGACGCTCGATTTTCCCTACATTTACACGAGTGCTCGCGAAGGTTACGCCACACATGACCCTGCTCAGAAGGGTGGGGACGTTCGGCCGCTGCTGGATCTGGTGCTCGAAAAAATCCCCGGCCCGATTGTCCGGCCGGACGATCCACTGCAGTTGATGGTTACGTCGCTGGAGTGGTCTCGTTACGTCGGCCGTATCGCAACAGGCCGTGTGGCAGCTGGAAAGATTCGCACCGGACAGCAGATCGCACTGATGCGAGCTGACGGTTCAAAGACGATGGCGAAGATCGATCAGGTTCAGCTGTTTGATAACCTTGGTCGATCTGACGCGGACGAAGCTCAGGCCGGCGATATCGTGGCAGTAACCGGTCTTCCGGATCCGGAAATCGGTGACACGATCGCCGATCCGATGAATCCCGTCGCTCTCGAACGAATCGCCGTTGACGAACCGACTCTGGCGATGAAGTTTACGATCAACAGTTCACCACTGGCAGGTCAGCATGGGAAGTATGTGACCAGCCGAAATCTGCGTGACCGTCTGATGCGGGAACTGCAGTCCAACGTCGCCCTTCGAGTCGAAGAGACCGAAGATAAGGAATCGTTCAAGGTTTCCGGCCGCGGTGTGCTGCATCTTGCAGTCCTGATCGAAACCATGCGTCGCGAGGGGTACGAGCTGTCCGTCGGCAAGCCGGAGGTCATTATTCGCGAGATCAATGGCAAGAAGTGCGAACCCTACGAACTGCTGGAAGTCGATGTTCCCAGCTCGGACCTCGGTCCCGTCATGGAACTGGTGGGATCTCGTCGTGGCCAGGCCAAAACGATGACAACCACAGCCACTGGAATGACTCACGTGGAATTCAGCATTCCGGCACGTGGCCTGATCGGCATGCGAACCAAAATGCTGAATGCAACCCGCGGCGAAGCAATCATGCATCACCGCTTCGAAGAATATCGACCGATCGAAGGCGAGATTCCTCATCGACAGAACGGTGTGTTGATTTCACAGGATAACGGCAAAGCCATCGCTTATGCTTTGTGGAAACTTCAGGAACGTGCCGATCTGTTCGTTCGCCCGGGAGACGATGTTTACGACGGCATGATCATCGGCGAGAACGCTCGCGACAATGACATGGTCGTGAACCCGATCCGCGAAAAGAAGCTGACCAACATCCGGTCTGCCGGTGCCGAGGACGCCATGCTGCTTCGTCCTCCTCGCGAACTGACGCTTGAACTGGCTCTGGAATACATCGAGTGGGACGAATATGTGGAAGTGACTCCACAGGTGATTCGTCTGAGAAAGGTGCTGCTCAGCGAAAGTGATCGCAAACGTCAGCACCGAAGTTCCAAAGGCTGATGCCCGGGGAACACAAATTGGTCCGGAAAATAGGGCGGCCGCGACTTCAGCGACCGCCCTATTTTCTGAGCATCACACATGAGCAGTCGCGTGACCGCGCTTCGGCCAATCGCGCTCACCGCTTGACATAGATTCGCGTTGCGTTGATCACCAGCATATCTGCGTCGTCAAAACGGCCGGTTCCTTCAATCTCCAGCAGATCAAATTCCTTCACATTCAGCAGATCGCGAACATCGCTCTGGAGCATCTGGCCCGTTGCATCGGTCACCTGAACCTGTGCGATCATGTTATTGATGTCGCGTTTGCAGAACGGACACTTATGAGGATTGTGCGACTCATCGCCGTCGTGACCATTCGCATCCGTCACAACAAACGCTGTCACCCCGTCAACGAATGGCGGAAAATCACCCGCGTTGATGCGGGCTCTCACGATGAATTTTGAGTTCGCTTGAAGGTCGCCGCCCTTCAAAGCTTTTCGAACCTCCGGAATCGGCCTCGCATCACCCAGCTTCTGCTGGCTGGTCAACTGATCTCGAATCGCGGCAATCTCAGGATCAAGGCCTTCTGCACATCCCATCAGCAGCACCAGCATCAGTGCTGAGAGTTTCTTCAGGCTCATCAATTCACTCCGGAAACGGCCGCCACGCCACAGCGCCCAGACATGGACATCTGGAAGAAACGAGGGCGTCCCCGAACAGCGACCGTGGCGTGAACCGAAGGCTGGCTCGGGAATCACCTGAGATAAACTACTTCGGAGCACCCTCGGCCGGGGGAGCAGCGTCCGCAGCAGGAGCCGCTTCGGCAGAAGGAGCCTCTGCAGGCTTCGCCTCTTCTGTGCTGGCTGGTGCGGCCTCCGGTGCTTTCTCACCAGAACCTTCGACTGTCGGAACCTCAAGACCAGCGGCCTTCTGCAGATCAGCCACGGCAGCATCAATCTTTGCAGAGACTTCTGAGTAGCTTGATCCCTCCTGACCGTGCATGGTCTTATCAACCGCACCAAAGGCATCCATCAGGACATCACAGGATGCTTTCATCGCAGCGATCGGCTCAGCACCAAGATTGTCCTTTTTGGCCTGCTCAGGAATGGCTTCCAGAATGTGCCCCACTTCGTGGAGCGGGTCATGAGCCGCATCCGGATCGTTCTTTGCAAAAGAGTCGCGAATCGTATTGCGGAGTGCCACAAGTTCTTCAACCGCATCCTTGACTGATTCATAGACATGCTCATGATCATGCTCATGATCATGGCCTGGGGCCGTCGCGATGTTTTTGGGTTTTGAGCCCTCGTCACATCCTGCGAAAACCGACAGTGAACAGAACAATCCAAGGAACAAGGCTTGGCGATTCAATCGCATGGTTGACCTCATGAAGAAACGAAATATCCATCGCCAGGGAGTTCCTGTCGACTTCCAATAACGTGATGATATCAGACGCCCCTGAAGTCGTCTTTGTTGGCGGGATTGCAGTTGCTGATGATCAAAATCGGCGAAATCCCGCATTTCAACAGCATACGCCGCAGAAAAACTATTCACTTGTGCACTACCCATGCGATCCGCGACAAGACGATATTTCAGTTTTCAGGTGAACCCGAATACCCCCATGGTGCTCACTGGACACGAAAACGTGACGACGCATCGCTCACGACGTTTTCGCAGGGAAGCGAAATGAATCTACCATCTGCCGAACGTATCGTCCGAGCCAATACTCCCCTCGATTCCGTGTTGGACTGCGTGGCCTGTTTCAATCCTCTGCACGCGACTTTTCCTGACCAGCGTCGGTGTGATGGTCGTGGAGCCTGAACGACACCCGAAAGATCTCCACGATTCATGATGGCCTTCTGACCGATCAATCGAATGGTGCTCTGAACTGCCTCCGGGGAACAGTTCTCTTCTCGAAGTGCAGGCGGGCGCATGACCTTTTTTCGCCGCGAGTGATCGCATGATGACTGAGTCGTTTCAGCATGACATCGCGCCGCTGATTGAAACTCCATCGCTCGCCCGAGAGTCAATGCCCGGCCTGATGTTGTGGCTTCAGAAACCTTTGGATGACGATGCGGAGACTCTCAGTTGGTTCATGGCAGAAAACATGAAAGATCTGCATGTCGTCAGGGAACAGATACAGATGCTGTTGCACTTGTTTGAACCCAGAAAAAACGACCACCAGAGGACTGCCTGAGGGATACTTCAACTCTCTGCTCGAATGGCTTCAGTAAGGAGGTGTTACAGACTTTATCGACCGCAAGTCAACGAAGGGCGCGGACGACACAGGTTCGGCATTTCGATGCACATTGATGGAGAAGCGAATGATACCGACGAGGAAACGAGTGATCGAGCACCACCGATCTCCATTGAGACCGGCGTTTCACTCGTACCTGAGATCAACAACCTTCTCAACTCCGATCATGCGGGCCCGTTTGGGCTGAAGCCCTTCGCGCCGTATTCACGATACGGCTGATTTCCGCCATCAGCCTCTGCCGAACACGATGATTGATGGATTTCCGACCGGCGTGTATTGCTCGGTGAAGGCCAGCGTTCCTGTCTCCTGATTGACCTCGAATACGGTCACGTTGTCTGCCCGCTGATTGCAGCAATACAGAAACCGTCCGGAGGGATCAAAATTAAAGCTGCGCGGATAGTTTCCCCGAGTCCACTCGTAGCCGACAAACGTGAGTGTTCCATCCGTCCCGATGGAAAAGATACTGATACTGTCATGCAGACGGTTACCTGCGTACACATAGCGACCGTCAGGCGAGATCAGAATCTCTGAACAGAAACAACTGCCGGCATATCCCGGAGGCAGCGAAGAAATTGTCTGCCTTTCCGTCAACTGCCCTTTGCTGCCGTCGTAATCGAACAGAACAACGGTCGCACCTTCCTCCTGAATCGAGTAGAACCATCGACCATTCGGGTGAAAATGAAAGTGCCTCGGTCCATCCCCGGGTGGCAGTGACACAAATGGTGGCTCGCCTGGAGTCAGCTTCCCTGTGCCCGCATCAAACTTCCAGATCAGGATTTGATCTGTTCCCAGGTCGACGTGCAGCACGAATTGTCCCGACGGATCAGACTGAATCATATGGGCGTGTGTTCGGTCATGACCGCTGAATGCAAAACTTCCTTTCGGCGCGTTTTGAGCTTTCGTAGGGCCGATAGGACCAGAGTCTTCCTTGACGTCGGCCGGGGCACCCAGACTTCCGTCAGCTCGAATCGGAACCACGGCTACTGATCCGCCAAAGTAATTCGCAACCAGAAGATACCTGCCGGAAGAATGAATGCTCACATATGTCGGCCCGGCCCCGCCCGATCGGACGGAGTTCATCAGCTTCAGGTTGCCGTCCGGAAGCACCTCAAAGGCACTGACAGTGCCTTCTTTTGTTCCCTCGAAGCGATCCGTTTCGTTCGCCGAGTAAAGTCGCGTTCCATCCGCATTCAGCACGAGACAACTTGGACTTGTTCCCATTCTCACCTCGCCAGCCACCGTCAGGGCACCGGACTCGCGATTGACGCGGAACAGATGAATGCCGCGACCATTTCCGGCTGGCAGATCCACCTGAGTCGGCAGAACATCGGTCAACGGGGAACTGAACGTCCCGACGTAGGCCATCAGCGGCTTTAATGCGGCCGTTTGAGACGGGGCGCTGCTCGCAGTGACCGCGACTCCTGCAATCCCAAGTGACGCCTGAAGAAACTGCCGCCGAGTATCGAACGCGTTTCGCATCTGAAAAATCCTGCCTCAAGCAATCGCCAGAAAGTCACACACAGCCTGCCTCGATCAAAATCACTTCAACTGCGATGCGGCCCAGTCGCCGAGAGCATTCTGAACATCCTTCAAGGCTGCGTCGCCGGCCGCTTTCGCTTTCGTGAGGTCACCGTCGAGGATGTCTGACTGGCAGAAGAAGTAGAACTTGATCTTTGGTTCGGTGCCGGAAGGGCGTCCCGCAATCTGGATCCGAACGGGCTGAGTCGGATCGCTTTCATAAATCAGCAAGTCGCCCTTTGGATGCGTGATTGTCCCGAGACTCCCGCCGGACGGGATCTCGACGCGGCGTCCGGTCGAGTAGTCAGATGCAACCGTCAGCCTGACAGATCCAAACCGGGACGGAGGAGTATCTCGAAGCGTCTTCATCAAGCCATCAATTTTTGCCTTGCCGGTCGGTCCTTCACAGTAAATCGACTTCTGACCTTCGCAATGATACCCACACATCAGGTACAGCACATTGAGCTGATCAAGCAGAGATTGACCAGCAGCTTTCAACTCGCCAGCCAGTTCGAGTATGAACAATGCTGCGATACACGCATCCTTATCCCGACAATAGTCTCCGGCCAGAAACCCGATCGACTCTTCGGTGCCGAAAACGAAATGCTCCGTTCCGTTCTCTTCCATGGTCTGTGCAATGTACTTGAATCCAACCAGCAGCTCATGAAAACAACGGGCTCCATGATGTGCTGCCACAGCCTTTGTGAGCGGCGTGGTCACCAGCGTCTCGACGACATAGTCCTTCGGCGAAAAACGGCCTGATGCTTTTCGTTTTCGCAGCAGGTAATCCGTAATCAACGCACCAACCTGGTTGCCGCTGAGTGGCGTAAAGCCACCCTCCGGATTTCGCACCATGACACCCAGTCGATCAGCGTCCGGATCCGAGGCAATAATCAACTCGGCGTCGTGCCCCGTGGCCTTCACCCAGTCGATGACCGGATCGAAAACTTCCAGGTTCTCCGGGTTCGGCAGATGCTTGGGCACGTTTGGAAAGTTGCCGTCGGCAGCTCGATGAGGCTCAAAGATGGCTACGTTTCGGAACCCTGCTGACTGGATCACGGCATACACGGACGTCTCACCAACACCATGGAGGGGTGAAAACACAGCACTGATGTTTCGAGTCGCGGACTGCGACAATTTCACCACTTCCGCCACATAGGCTCGATCGATCTCCGTCCCGATCAGTGAAATCCTCTCATCGGCAACAGCCGTCCTGAAGTCGACCGTCGGAATCTCTTCGGCGCGTTCGACTTCACGAATGATGCCTTTGTCATGCGGAGCGATCACCTGAGCACCATTGCTCCAATAGGCCTTGAAACCATTGTCAGCGGGAGGATTATGCGACGCTGAGATCATCACTCCGATGCTGCAGTTCAGCTTTCGAACGGCATATGAGAGCGCCGGAGTCGCGCGGTGCCCGTCAAAAAGGAAGACCTTCAGCCCATGAGCCGCAAAAGTACACGCAGCAATCCTCGCGAAATGCGGTGAGTTATTGCGAGTGTCATGAGCGATCACCACCGAGCCACCCGTCGGACAACCTGCCGATCGGAGATAGACCGCCATGCCATGAGCCGACTCGGCGATCGTTCGATCATTGATCGTGGCTGGCCCCATTTCACCCATCGGACCGCGACGGCCACCCGTTCCGAACGGGATGGCCGTCCAGAACATTTCGTCCAGCTTCGACCATTCCCCGGCACAGATGAGTTGCTCGAGTTTCGGCCGATAGCCCGCAACAGCAGGCCGCGAAAGCCACGATTTCAGATTCGCCGGCGAATCTGCCGTCAATTTTCCGGAGGATGCTGCCTGATCAATCAGAGCAAAGAGGTCTGCGGCCGACATAAACGTTCACCAGAAACAATCGACGGAAACAAAAAAAGGTGCTGCCAGTGATGGAGCACCTTTCCTGATCAATCTGTGGAGGGCATTCAGGCCTCACGAAACGGCTCAGATCAGTTCCTTCAGCTTCTAGAGAGCCTTCACTTTAACCACCTTGCTGGCAGGCTTGGCTGCAATCTTGATCGTCTCGCCCGTTGCCGGATTTCGGCCTTCACGCTCCTTGGTTGCGGGCTTGACGTGTACATAAATCTTGAGCATGCCGGGCAGAGTAAAGATACCGGGGCCCTTCGCAATGTTCTGAGAGATCAGCGTTTCCAAAGCATCAAGGGTTGCACCAACTTCCTTTCGGCTCTGTCCGGTTGCTTCCGCCAAAGCGTTCAGGATGTCAGTTTTGGACAGAGGCTTTTCAGACTTCTTCGCCATCGGAAAAATTCTCCTTCGATTCAAAATCTCAATTGGGACACGCAGGAAGTGAAGAGGGATGAACAATCAGCATGTGCAAAACCCTCGCATTTTTCGCCGAGAAGTAGAGTTTTGCTCACCAGGAGTGTCAATCGAAGCTGGCGATGAAATCCTGATTTCCCTGAGTTTTTCCGCGTTTCTGCCCCAAACTCCCACTTAAGAACAGTTTTGTCGGTCACTTTTGGGTTTCCTTCCTCGGTTTGCGCACGCAGACGCCCACAATCCCTGTCACTGCGTTACGATCAAAGTTCGCCTGAACTCTGTCCGACGCGACCCTGTTCCAACGGCCTTCTGCAAGTCACGACAGTCCGGTTTCTGCCGAGTCTATTCATGTCACTTCGAGTCATCTCTGGTCAGTATCGCCGACGAATCCTGAAGACGCCGTCAGACGATTCAACACGTCCCTACACCGATCGTGTTCGTCAGATGGCATTTGATCGCCTCGCCTCGCTGCTCCCCGGTGCTCGGGTCGCAGATGTCTTTGCGGGAGTCGGTACAATGGGCATCGAATCTCTCAGCCGCGGCGCGCATTCCTGCGTATTTTTCGAGGGTGGTCCCGAGATTCATGAACTCCTTGTACAAAACGTCAGAACCATCGCTCCGGAAGCTCGGACCATCTGCTGGAAAACAGATGTTCGACGAACATCGTTCCGACCTCATGGAGGTGACGATTTTCTCCCGTTCACCCTGATTTTTTTCGATCCGCCTTACCGTCATGCTGACGAGATCGCACCAGGAAAACCACTCTGGAACAGCCTCAAGCGACTGGCACGCCCGAACATTTCCGCCAAAGATTGTGTTTTGGTCCTGCGAACTCCGGAGCATTTCGATGAGCCGGAATTATCGGGCTGGAAAGTACACGACGTGTGGGAAATTTCTTCCATGATGATCTGGATCCTGGTGAAGCCCGGCGCCTGGAGTGATGACGACCCGGCTGAAGACGAAGCAGCCAGCGAGCCAGCAGTCACGGATTCGGAAGACGACCCAGAGACCCCGAAATCTGCAACACCATGAAAACCATCCTCGTCACAGGAACAGACACGGGTGTCGGCAAGACGTGGATCACGTGCATGCTGATTCGGCTCCTGAACGAAGCAGGACAACGAACAGGCGGATACAAGCCCGTGTGCAGTGGCTCCGAGATCAATTCGCATGGTGAGCCGGAGTGGGCTGATATCTCGGCCATCCAGAACGCCTGCCTTGTCGCCGGCCATGCGATCGCTTCAACCAGCCAGATCATCTGCCCCCAGCGGTTTCACGCCCCGGTTGCTCCAAATCTTGCGGCAAAACTTGAAGGCCTTCGCGTTGATGACCAGCTTCTGATCGATGGGATTCAGGCGTGGGGGCGCGGTATGGAC
>JBKDRW010000515.1:0-8430 GCA_046341255.1 Planctomycetota bacterium | reverse complement strand
CCCGTTGAAACAGCGATCCAGACTTTTATCTTCCTGAAACGTACTCATGGCCAGTTCCGATATCGTCATCCGTGGTGCTCGGGAGCACAATCTTCGCAACGTCAGTCTTTCGCTGCCTCGCAACAAGCTGATTGTCATGACCGGAGTCAGCGGCTCCGGAAAAAGTTCACTGGCGTTTGATACGCTCTATGCTGAAGGTCAGCGGCGGTATGTTGAATCGCTGTCGACCTACGCCCGACAGTTTCTCAATCAGATGCCGAAGCCGGATGTCGACGCCATCAGCGGCCTTGCGCCCTCGATCTCGATTCAGCAGAAGTCCACAAGTCGAAATCCGCGAAGTACCGTCGGGACGATTACGGAAATCTTTGACTATCTGAGAGTGCTTTTTGCTCGTGTTGGCCAGGGCTACTGCTACGTCTCAGGGAAGCCCATTCAGGCTCAGTCGGCCGATCAGATTATTGACAGTCTGCTGAACCAGCCCGCTGGCACCAAGTATCAGATTCTGGCACCCATCGTTCAGAATCAGAAGGGTGAATTCCGTGATCTGTTCGAAGATCTCCTCAAAAAAGGCTATCTTCGCGCGCGCGTTGACGGCGAAGTGGTCAATCTCAGTGATGCTCCCGCTTTGCGGAAGCATCACAAGCATCACATCGATGTGGTGGTGGATCGACTTGTTGCCGGAAACGCTCAGCGAACGCGTGTGGCAGAGGCGGTGGAGCAGGCGTTGAGGCTGGCAGATGGTCGGTTGATCTGCAGCGTGGAGGATTCCTCACTTGCCGCGAGTGCGGGGCGACGGGCTGGCGGCGTGGCGGCCGACGTTCAGGGAGATGGGTTCAGCTCACAGATTTCCGATGCGAAAATCGGCAGGCCAAAATCCCGCAGCAGAAGGCTGCAAGCGGACGTCCCTGTTTCGGATCTTGTTGCAGAAGACGACATGGGGTACGGAGATGCTGATGCCGCTGGAGACGTTGCGTCGGCCTTTCAGCGTGGCAGTACTGCGCGACTGAATTCGGGAGATCGCCTGTACTCCGCGCACTATGCGTGTGCGGAAAGCGGAATGAGTTATGAGCCGCCGAGTCCGCAGCTCTTCAGCTTTAACAGTCCGCTGGGGATGTGTCTGGACTGCGACGGACTCGGCATGAGTCATGGATTTCCATTGCATCAATTGGTTGTTGACGAAGAAAAGTCGATTCAGAAAGGGGCAACGCTGCTGCTCGCCGGGTGGACAAAAATCGGCCGCTGGCCTCGTCATCTTCTGCAGGGAGCTGCGAATGCAATTGAGCAGGATTGCGGGATGGTTCCGGATTCACTTCTGAAGATGAAGTGGAAAGACATTCCGGAGGAAGCAAGGCGGAAATGGCTTTACGGTACCGGTGACCGTCATATCACGTTCACGTGGAAGACTCGTGGTGGCGCGTGGAAGCATGGCGGTCAGTGGGAAGGCTGGGCGAATCGCCTTCTGGAAAGCTACCGCACCGCGAAGAATCCGATGCGGAGGCGGCAGCTGGAAAAGTACATGGAAGTTGTCACTTGTCCTGGTTGCAACGGTGAACGACTGAATCGGCAGGCCCGAAATGTCCGACTCAAAACAACGAGTCACAGCTATCTTCGCCGGGTTGCAGCGTCGCAGGGACCTACCGCAGAGGGCGAAGAGAGTGCAGAGGTGCGTCACAGAGGGAAGAAGCAGAAGGGGCTGAACCGAAAGACTCTGCAGGGGACGAGTTCTGAATCATCTTCGTTGTCTGCTTCGGAGCTCTCTGTCGCGAACCGTGCGATTCCGCTTCAGCCAGTAGAACTCTCTCTTCCCCAGGTCTGCAGCCTGTCCATCGAAGCGGCATACGATTTCTTCGAATCGCTCGAACTGGATTCGACGCAGCAGATGATCGCGGAGGAGGCGTTGAAGGAGATTCGTGGTCGGCTTGGCTTCCTGCTGCAGTGCGGGTTGAACTATCTGTCGCTGGATCGTACGGCTCCGACATTGTCGGGAGGTGAGTCCCAGCGAATTCGACTGGCGGGACAGATTGGCTGTGGGCTGGTGGGGGTTGTCTACATTCTTGATGAACCCAGCATCGGATTGCACCCGCGAGACAATACAATGCTGCTCGGCAGTCTCGAGCGTCTTCGAGATCAGGGCAACACTGTCATTGTGGTTGAGCATGACGAAGAAACCATGCGAGCTGCGGATCACGTTGTGGATTTTGGTCCGGGTCCGGGTGTTCTGGGCGGTGAAGTTGTTGTTGAAGGGACAGTTGATGACGTTCTGAGAAGCGAGCGCAGCGTGACCGGAGCATTTCTGTCCGGGCGTCAGGCGATCGATATCCCGAGGACTCGCCGAGCGCCACAGGGGCGTGGTGAAATTGTGGTCCACAATGCGACACACAACAATCTGAAGAACGTTACGGTTCGATTTCCACTCGGTCGACTGATCAGCGTGACCGGCGTGAGTGGTTCCGGAAAAAGCTCGATCGTCAATGACATTCTGTGGCAGGTTGTGAATCGCGATGTCAACAAAGGTTCCGGGGATCCGGGAAAGCATCGATTGATCGAAGGGCTGGAACTGATCGACAAAGCGATTGATATCGATCAGTCTCCGATCGGTCGAACGCCTCGATCGAACCCGGCCACGTACGTCAAAGTGTTTGATGAAATCCGCAGATTGTTCACTCAACTGCCGCAGTCAAAGATGCGAGGCTACAAGGAGGGCCGTTTCAGTTTCAATGTGGAAGATGGTCGTTGTGAAGCGTGTGAGGGACATGGTGCAACAAAGCTGGAGATGGATTTCCTGGCCGACATCTGGATTCCATGCACCGTCTGCGAAGGCCGACGGTTCAATCATGAAACGCTCGAAGTCAGATTCCGCGATCATAGTATCGCCGATGTTCTGGATCTGGATATTCGCGACGCATTGAAGCTTTTCGAGGCGTTTCCCAGAATCCATCGCATGATTCAGACGCTGTGCGATGTCGGGCTGGACTATATGAAACTTGGGCAGGCCTCTCCGACGCTGTCGGGGGGCGAAGCTCAGCGTGTCAAACTTGCTCGTGAGCTTGGCAAGCGTTCCACCGGCCGGACGCTGTACCTGCTTGACGAACCCACCACAGGTCTGCATTTCGCGGATGTCAAGAAGCTGATTGAAGTGTTGCAGGGCTTCGTCGAGGCTGGCAATACGGTCATCGTAATTGAGCACAATCTGGATGTGATCAAGACCTCCGACTGGATTATCGATATCGGGCCGGAAGGGGGCGCTGGCGGTGGTCAGGTTGTCGTTGAGGGAACGCCGGAAGACGTGGCAAAGTGTGATGTGTCACATACAGGTGTGGCGTTGAGGACGGTGTTGCCGGACTGGAAGAAGAATGGGAAGCGAAACTCGGCCGTCAGAATCGGCTCAGCGCCGTCCGTTGCTGCTCAGCAGCATGAAGTTCGGCATGATCGGAAACAGATCGGGCAACCGTCGTCAACTCTGTTTTCGAACACCACGAGTATTCGCATCACCGGTGCGAGTCAGCACAACCTGCAGAACGTTGATCTGCTGGTCCCGCGTGAGCGAATGAGTGTTTTCTGCGGCCCAAGCGGCAGTGGCAAAACATCGCTGGCGATGGACACGCTGTACGCGGAAGGTCAGCGTCGATATGTGGAATCGCTCTCCTCGTATGCTCGTCAATTTTTGGGGCAGATGCCCAAGCCTCGTGTTGAAAGTATTCAGGGGCTGAGTCCAGCTATTGCGATTGAACAGAAGACGGTCGGTTCGACGCCGCGTTCCACGGTTGGTACGGTCACGGAAATTTACGACTACCTGAGAGTGCTCTACGCTCGGCTGGGTGTGATGTATTGTCCCGCATGTCAGGTGCCTGCCGTTCAACAGACGACGGATCAGATCGTTGACAGCGTGATGAATTCCGGTGAAGGGGCAAAGTTGCTGCTCCTTGCGCCCATCGAAGTGGATCGTTCGATTGCGTATTCGAAGGTTTGGGATCGCCTGCGTGCGCAGGGATTTGCCCGAGTGCGTGTGGACGGCACAACGTACGCCATGGATGACATTCCGGAGATTGATCATCGGCGTCCGCACAGCGTCGCTGTGGTGGTGGATCGGGTCACGCTGGGCGCAGACGGGAAACGCGGAACAGAAAGCAAAAAAAGTTTGCCCGGTCGTTCGCGAATTGCGGATTCGATTGAGGCTGCTCTGGATCTTGGCAAGGGAGTGATCCATGTGGCGATTGCCGATGAAAAAAAGAACGAGCCGAACTGGACCGTGAATCGGTACAGTCTGCATCTGTCGTGCGCACAGTGTCAGAGATCATTCGAGCGTCAGACGCCGCAGAAGTTTTCTTTCAACAGCCCGCTTGGCTGGTGTCAGTCGTGCGAAGGCCTGGGTACGGAATTCGGTGCAAATCAGGCAATGCTGGTGACGAGCCCGGAGCGATCACTGCTGGATGGGGCCGTCGGGGCGTGGCCTGATCCGAAGTTGAACGCTCCATTTCACATGATGCTGGACGCGATTGCGGCGACGTTTGCGTTGCCCCTTGATGTCCCATGGTATCTGCTGACACCAAAACAGCAGCGACTCGTTTTGTACGGGGATAGTGAGACATGGATTGCTGCTGGTCAGTTCCGATTTCGATACAAGGGCCTGTATCCAGCCATTGAAGAGGCTTCGCGTCTGTCATACGCCCATCGGAAGTCGTTGATCGAAATGGCGGGAGAGCGGGACTGTTCGATGTGCAGCGGCAGTCGACTCGAAGCGGAAGCCTCCGCCATGCGACTTCGGAACTTCACGCTGCCACAGCTCTGTCGCATGCCGCTGTCGGACGCGCTCGTGTTTCTGACGGGGCTGAAGCTGAGTAAGGAAGAGAAGAAGGTTGCAGGTGATCTGCTGAATGAGTGCACTCATCGGCTGACGTTTCTTGTCGAGGTCGGACTCGACTATCTCACGCTCGATCGTTCCATGCCGACGCTTTCCGGTGGAGAATCACAACGCATCCGACTGGCCGGGCAGGCGGGCCGCTCGCTGACCGGCGTGCTGTATGTGCTGGACGAGCCGACAATTGGTCTTCATCCCCGCGACAACGGACGATTACTGAAGGCCCTGAAGCGCCTTCGTGATCTGGGCAACACGGTTCTGCTGGTTGAACATGATCGCGAAGTGCTTGATGCCGCCGATCGGCTGTTTGATTTCGGCCCCGGCGCGGGACGACTTGGTGGCAGCGTGGTGGCTCAGGGAACGCCGTCTGAACTGAAAAAGAACAAAGCGTCACTGACAGGTGGATATCTGGGGACAAGGCTGCAGATTCCTGTGCCGATGGTGAGACGCGTCGACTCGTCTGCGGAGACGGAGGGCCGGCCGCCGGGGCGTCAGACGCCTGCGGGTAAGCCGTCGGTAAAAAAACGCGATGTCAAGGCGCAGACCGCTTCCGCGGACCGACTGGTCGGCGGAATGGACTGGCTGGAATTGTTTGGCGCGTCACAGAACAACCTGTGCCATGTTGATCTTCGGATTCCCCTGAAGACATTGACGTGCATCACGGGGGTGAGCGGTTCGGGAAAGAGTTCGCTGTTGATGAATACGCTGGCGCCGGCGGTGGCGAGGCGTTTGAATATGGTTGCTGAATCTCCGGGAGCATTCCGAGAAATTCGAGGTGTCGAACATCTCAGCAAGATCGTGCTGGTGGATCAGAATCCGATCGGGACGACTCCGGCCTCAAATCCCGCGACCTATGTGGGTGTGTTCGACGAAATTCGCGAGTTGTTCTGTCGTATGCCGGAAGCGAAGGTCAGAGGCTATCGCCCCGGGCGATTCAGTTTTAATCGGCCGGGTGGTCGCTGCGAAGACTGTGAGGGCATGGGGCAGAAGAAGATCGAAATGCACTTCCTTCCGGACGTCTGGGTCGAGTGTCCGACATGCCGGGGGCGGCGATTTAACGGCGAAACGCTGACTGTCCGATTCAATGACTGCAGCATCGCCGATGTACTGGAAATGTCGATCAGCAAGGCGCTCGAATTGTTTTCCAACGTCCCGAAGATCCGAGCGCCGCTTGCCACACTCGAAGCAATCGGGCTGGGTTATCTGACGCTGGGACAGTCCGCGCCGACACTGAGCGGCGGGGAAGCGCAGCGAATCAAGCTGGCGGCTGAGCTGTGCAGGCCGAACCGGGGCCGCACGTTATATCTGCTGGATGAGCCGACCACGGGGCTGCACTTCGACGATATTCTGAAGCTGCTGAGTGTTCTGAACAGCCTCATTGAGCAGGGCAATACGGTCGTCGTGATTGAGCACAATCTGGATGTGATCAAAACGGCCGACTGGATTGTGGATCTGGGCCCTGAGGCGGGTTCAGGTGGGGGCCAGATTGTGATTCAGGGCACTCCGGAAGATGTGGCAGCGTATGCGACCGGCAGAATCGTCTCAGAGACGCAATCTTCAGATCGGGCGAAGCGAAAGAAAAACGATCCGAAACAGGGCAGGCTGCGCAGCTGGACTGGCGAACTGCTGGCTCCCGTTCTTGCTGAATCGAGACGAGGCCTGATTGAAACCTTTGATGCGGCAGCTGTGTCGGAAAAGAAAGCCGGCGACGTCAGCATTGAGCAACTTGGCAGGAGCGCAAAGCTGCCGTGGGAGGTTGATGGACGCAAGTGGCACTGTCATGATCGGATCGCGCACTCCGGGCAACCATGTCGCTGGGATGGCGGGGCGCTGGAGTTTGTGATCAATCAGCTTGAACAACATGATGAGCTTGCTCCGACGAACTGGAATGATCGGGCGACTATTGAGGTCAAGGCTGACAAAGGACTGGGATGGTTCCTCCATGCGCGGAGCGGCGGTGAGTGGCTTCTGTCACTGTGCTTTCGCGTGAAGAAGGGTGAGTTCACGACCGAGGACCTTGATGAACAGCTGGGACTGATTCCGCTGGACGATATGGAAGAAATCCCGGTTTATGGACGAGAGCCGAGAGTGAAAGCGCGGGATCTGAAAACTGCGTGGCAGGAAGTCACGATCAAGGTCTGGAAAAGAGATGAAATCGACACGCCCGCGTTCAGGAAGTTTCTGGCTCAGGCACTCAGCAGCTATCTGAAACTGTCCAGAGCTGAAGCGACGAATCCCGAAGACCTGATGCCGTGGAAGCAGCTGGGCCGTAAGTGGCATCTGATGCGGAAAGGCCTCCCGGGTAACGGGCGAGTTGCATGGGAATTCGAATTGCTGGAGAAGCTGCTGCCGATTGTGGAAGACTGCCTCAGGGATTCCAGTGCTGACTACGGTATTCGGAGCAAAATCAACTGGTCCGGTGCGAAGGGACAGGCGGTTGCTGAATTGCACACCAAGCGTTCCGACGGTGCTGACCTGATTCTGCATGTGGTCCCCGGAACTGTCACGATTGGCGCGATCGCGACCTTCGGAGCATCTCAGGAGATCACTCATCACAGAAGCGGGCTCGATCAGGTTCGAATTCGCTTTGAATCTTCAGATCAGGTGGAGGAATCGAAGCTTCGGGAACTCATTGACAGGCTGCTGTAGCTGATCTGTCTGGTCAGCGAACATACAGGAACTCATTCGACATCAGGATGGTCTGGCAGATGCTGGCCAATGCCTGATGTTGTGGCTGATCACCGGCGAGGGATCCGGTGACCTTGCTGACTGCAAGTCTGACGGCTGCGACGTCGTCATCCGTCGCGCGGCGGCCGACTGTTCGGAGGAACAGGGCCTGAATCTGAGAGGATTCGTCACCGGGCAACTCGGCTTGCAGCTGTTCGGCCAGTTTTTCAGAAGCGTCAATCACAAGGTCTGCGTTCATCAGAAACAGGGCCTGAGATGCAACTGTTGATGAGGCGCGGTCGCCGTTCGGAACGGTTGCGTCGGTGCAGTCAAACAGCGACATCGCATCGTAAAGATTGTTTCGAATGACCGGCAGATAGATGGAGCGACGTTTTGAATCGTACGACGTGCCATCCTTTGACGTATGATCAAACAGGAATTCCCGATTCTTCACATGCAGCATTGATGTGCCCATCGATCGATCCAGTTGGCCGCTGACGGCCAGTACCGCATCCCGAACTGATTCGGCAGGAAGCCGCTGTAATGACCATCGCCATCGCAGCAGATTGTCGGGATCGACCGCTTCGGCGGATCCGCTCGGCGTCGGCATCGACCTCGACGACGGCACGGTGCGCACCACCGACGAGTGGTCGCTCAACACCGGCTGCCTCGGTCGGCGCTGGCTGTTCATCTCGCGAGGCCCCGACCGCCTGCTCGGCATGCCTCCGTGGGGTGCCGGCGGTCCCGCCACGAGCGTGTCCGACTCGAACCGCGACGGGCAGCCGGACTGGTCGGACAACGTGTTCAACTACGAGCCCGGGAGGAACCAGCCGTGAGGCGGCGCGCGTTCACCCTGATCGAGCTGCTCGCCGTGATCGGCGTGCTCGTGGCGCTCGCCACCATCA
>JBKDRW010000514.1:0-21945 GCA_046341255.1 Planctomycetota bacterium | reverse complement strand
TTTGAAGTCTGCAATAAAACTGCGTGTGCCGCTCTGATGGCGTTGTACGCGTGGAGCCCCACCATGGCCATGGGTGTGAACCTGGCCATATTTGCGTTCGCACTGCTGTTGTTTGTGTGGGTGTACCGACGAGAGATCTTCTTTCGATATGTGTTGTTCGGCATGCTCTGCACATGGTTCGGCAGCGGGGTTCATTGCCTGCCGCTCACTGTGTTTCCCACGACCGATGTTGGAAGCATTCCGGCGAGGGCTCGTTGTCGGTTGAACAGGTCTTCTGCCGGCTGGACGCTTGTGTCCCGGCCTCTGCTGGCGGTTCGTCGCGTGGTTGAGCTTTCTGTGACGAATGCCCCACAGATTCAGCCCGGCGTCCTGACGCATTGTGTCCGCTTCCAGTCCCCTGCTGTCGAGTTGACATTTGGAATGTGCAGTTCCGAGTCGTTGCATGCTCTTGCGACTCAGCTTCAGGCAACAATTTCCGGTCAGCGAGTTCCTGAACAAACGAATGCGATTCTGCGTGCCGAGTTGAGTTAGGTACGACGCAGGCGATCTATCGTCTCCGCAAAGGTCGTATGGCCTGTCGCGACAGAAGGCGTGAGAACAGGTATTGTTTCACCGACAGATTTCGGTCGGCGGAGCGACCGGTTTATGACATGCCTGTTACTCCGTTGACGGGCATCTCTGCACGGGGTTTCACAGTGATACCTGAATCCAGCAAAGCCGCTGTTTCTCGAGAGTTGGCCATCGTCAATGGCGAGGCAATTCTGCCGAATCAAATCGTTTCGAACGCAATGGTTCATTTGGTTGGTCATACGATTGTATATGTCGGGCCTGTGAAACGGCTGCCGAAGCGGGTGGAACAGATTGATGCTGGTGGCGGATACATCTCGCCTGGATTTGTCGACATCCATGTTCACGGAGGTCACGGTGCGGATTTCATGGATGGTACGGCGAATGCGGTCGAAACAAGTCTCAAGGCTCACCGCCAGCATGGTACAACCACAATTGTTCCGACCTCCACAACCGGACCATTCGAACATCTGATGGCGATGATTGATGCCTGCCGAGTTGTTCAAAAGAACGCGGGGAAAAATCGGATCGGATCGATGATCGCCGGAGTGCATCTGTATGGTCCCTACTTTGCGGAAGACAAGACAGGATGTCATTCAAAAGACGGGTGTCGGCCTCTGGAGTCCGACGAATTTCGGAAGTATTTCGAAACAAAAATGATTCGTGTCGCCACCTGTGCGGCTGAGCTTTCCGGCGCGAAGGAGTTTTACGCGATGGCTCGGCGGCGAAAATGTCTGATCACCTGCGGCCATTCCAATGCGAGTTGGAATGAAATGCAGCAGGCATTTGATGCTGGCGTGCGGCATGTCGACCATTTCTGGTGTGCGATGAGTTCTGTGCCGTCGGTTCGTCAGCGATCGGGGGTTCCGATGCAAGGCAGCATGGCGGAGTTCGTGCTG
This sequence comes from Planctomycetota bacterium, assembly GCA_046341255.1. Lineage (GTDB taxonomy): Bacteria > Planctomycetota > Planctomycetia > Planctomycetales > Planctomycetaceae > SXXK01. The sequence goes on along the minus strand of JBKDRW010000514.1, from coordinate 20,479 downwards.
ATGAATCGCGATATGAGTACCGAAGTCATTGCTGACGGATGCCATCTGGCTCCTGAGTTACTCGAGTTTGCATATCGCATGATCGGGCCGGATCGACTGTGCCTTGTGACTGACTGCAATCGTGCGATGGATCAGCCACCGGGAACTTACCAATTCGGACATGCGAAGTCGGGAACAGCGTTCCGCAGCGATGGTCATGTCGGCTGGGCTGCGAACGGCAGTCTCGCCAGCTCGATTCGCGGCATGGACTTCATGGTCCGCCACATGAAGTCCGTAACCACCGCTGCACTGCCGGAAATTATTCGTATGGCCAGTCTGACACCGGCGACCAGAATCGGGCTCGGGCACGTCACCGGTAGTCTGTCCGCAGGAAAACGAGCCGATATTCTGATCCTCGATCGCAACCTGCACGTTGTAGGATCATTCGCTCGAGGGGAATCATGGAATTGAGGTCGGCAACGTCAATTCGTCAGGATTTATTCTGTTTTGGGACGCCAGCATTCATGGCTGCCGTTGGTATTTTATCCGCCGTGATTCGCTGGGAAGTTTGATGCTGTCGAGCTAGGCTGCTGTCTCGTGCCGGTCGGGGCTTGGTTTTGCTTGTTGCAGAACACATCAGGATCTGCGTCGCGCGATATCAGATTGAAGGCCCTGACGAATTCCGTGGTGACAGGCTGATTGAGACGCACCAGAGTTGATCAGAAGACGGTTCTGTGGATCAACCGTTCAGTTCTTTTGTTTGAAGAAATAATGAGGTAAGCCAATGATCGTGACAAATACGGAGACTATCGTCGGGTACGAAATCATTGAGATGAAAGGGCTGGTCCAGGGCAATACGGTTCGCACCAAACATGCGGGTCGCGACATTGCGGCCGGATTGAAAAACCTCGTTGGTGGGGAACTGAAAGGTTACACGGAACTGCTGACGGAGTCCCGTCGCGAAGCCATGCAGCGTATGCTGGCTCAGGCTCAGCAACTGGGCGCGGACGGTGTCGTCAATGTTCGCTTTACGACAAGTGCTGTGACGGCCGGTGCAGCAGAGCTGTATGCGTATGGAACCGCGGTGACGTTACGGAAGATCGGCTGATCAATCTTGTGGCCTCGATGAAATGGGAGAACAAAGATGGAACTGATCGTTGAGTTGCTGTTCTTTCTTGTGCCGCTGGTGGTCTGCGGTTTGATCATCGGGCGGATGGTGGAGAAGAATCATTTTGCTGAACTCGATCGTCGTGAGGCGGCCAATCGAAATTTTCTGGTGACGAATTCGAAGACTTATCCAGACGCTGCTGCTGGTTTTCAGGAGCCTGCGATGGTGACGTCAGAGGTTGTGATTGGAAGTGATTATCTGAAGAGCTTCCTGTCCGGATGGCGTGGCATCTTTGGTGGTGAAATGAAGTCGCTGCAGGCGTTGCAGGTTCGAGCCAAACGGGAGGCCATTGCTCGCCTGATTGATCAGGCGAGAGCTCAGGGATACAACGCCATCTGTAACCTTCGTGTTGACGGAATCACGGTCGTAGGAGCAACCAAGCAGAATAATAAGATGCTGATGGCTTCTGTTCTCGCGACCGCGACTGCCTACCATGCAATGACTCGAGGCAGCGGGACATCATCGCATGTCTGATCATGCGAAGGATGCAGGCTACACGCCCGGCGAAATCAATCCATTTGCAGTCCCGGCGCATCGCCACGAGAAGCCTCGCATTGATGCCGATCCGTCGGTTTTTGCGGAGCCGTGGATGCAGAACGTGATCCACGGCAGTGCTCCGGATTCTCTGCCCGGATTGAATCAGGAAGCGACGACGGACATTGAACCTGAGGATACTGTCTGGGATGAGCCGGCTCTGGCAAATTCACTGTCGGACGGTGTGTCGGGGCAAAGCTGGTTTCAGTATTTTTTGCAGAAGTCGCAGCAGACGTCCCCTGTATACTCCTGGTGGGTCACATGCTGCACTGTGATCGTCGCCGGTCCTCTGGCAATTGTCGGTACGCTGGTTCAGGGGATGATTTCATCAGGCCTGACACTGGTCGTCGTCATGGGTCCAACAACGGAAGAGATCATGAAGGTTGCGATTCCGTTATGGATTGTTGAGCGTCGACCATGGTGGTTTCGTTCATCGGCTCAGATCCTCGTCTGCGGATTTTGCTCGGGACTGGCGTTTGCTGCTGTCGAGAATGTGATGTATCTCAATCTCTACGTACCGAATCCCACTCTCGGGCTGACTCAGTGGCGATGGTCTGTGTGCGTGTTGATGCATGCCGGATGTTCTGTGATTGCGAGCCTCGGAGTAGCTCGCATATGGCAGCAGGTCTTTATTACGCGCAGTCGCCCGGAACTGTCCAGCGGAGCTCTGCTTGTGTTCACTGCAATTCTTCTGCATGGAACTTACAACGCGATGGCGATGTTGCTGGAATATTCGGGCATCGCTTTCTGATTCAACGACTGCAGCATCGCTCTGCAACCGATACCTCTGATCGATCGCTCAGCCGACCGGAGTTCTGACCGATGGCCATTCAGTTCTTATTGTGTCGGTGTTTCTGCGCTTCAGTCCAGCGACGCGGGTGCGGTCATCAAAACAGGGTTTTCTGACTTCGCACGTTCCTGGCCGCTTCTTCTCCCGGCCATGGTGGCATTTCCGGCACACAGGAGTTGTAGTGGCGAATGGCGCTGTGCATGCGACGAGCGAACTCAGGGGCGAACCGGTCGTCAGGGGAGTGAGTGAAGATAAATGGCCGGAGACCCTGCCGAATCCACTCGGCGATGACCGGCGCCCACTCGATGATCCACGGGGTCGCGTCGTCAAGCCTGTTCCGACCGACGATGCGCAGAAAGGGATGGTCTCCCGTCACGGTTTGTCGAATCGGTGTCCTCGGTTTACGTTCCTGAGAGATCTTTTCAATTTCATCAGCAGGTGGCTTTGAATACAGGCACCGGCTATCGAACAAAACTTTGTCCATGCGAAGTTCTCGCAGTAAATCGTCCAGCCAGAGTTCGTTCTTGCCGGAGTCGTACCAGTCGAAGTGCCGAACTTCAATGGCCCACGGCAGGTGGGTCGGGAGCGATCGTAGAAAGTCTTCCAGAAGATCACGTTCGCCGGGAGAAAAGTCGGGCGGCAATTGAAGAAACGAGGGGCCCAGACATCGATGTGCGTCGAGCACATGGGCGACTTCGATGAAGGCGGCGAGTTCCCTTGTCGCGTGCCTGAGTCGCCTGTCGTGTGAGATCGCTCGGGGCATCTTCATCGAAAACTGAAATCCCTTGGCGACTGATTCCGCCCAGCGTCTTGCGGTCTCCACCGTCGGCAATGCATAGAACGTGCTGTTACCTTCAACCGTGTGGAAGATTCTCGAATACTGACTCAGCCAGTCGGATCTTGTGGCTTTCGAAGTATAAAGTGAGCCGCGCCAGTGGTCGCAGGCCCAGACGGGACAGCCAAGATAGAGTGGATGAGTGACGGGCATGACGATGAAAGGTTGATGGTGTCCTGGCCGATCGCGGGATCCACGTCTTCGTTGGTTCGACAAGCATTTCTGACACTATAGCCTCGAACGCCGTAAATGTCCCGTCATGCAGGAAGCCCGGTATCGAGTCTGCATTTCAGAATGCCTTGTGCCCTGTCGAAATCGGATCATGGTGCAGGATTTGCTTACCTGCCTGTGTCTGATTTGTCCGACGTAAATACTTCAACCGTGTTTTCGCATCTGATCTAGCATCGGTTTTCCGATTCCGCCGTTCATCAATCCGACCGCAGGACAGTTCGGGATGGGAGGAACTCCGCTACATTCCGATTTCGGAATTGTGTACACTTCCTGATGCCGGACAAACTTTTTGCGACAGCGCGTCAGCGCATCCCAGGGCGGGGAGAACATTACGTGGTAACGCGACTTTTAAGCATCTCAGGGCTGCGAGGCATCATTGGTGACGGTCTGGACCCCGTCTATGTTTCGAAGTTTGCCGCGGCACTGGGCACGATCTTCTGCGGGGGCAAGGTGGTTGTTGCCAGAGACGGTCGATCGACCGGTCCTATGATTCATCATGCAGCTGTCGCCGGGTTGCTCGCGACGGGCTGTGAAGTTCTGGATGCGGATATCTGCACAACACCAACATGCGGTGTTCTTGTGAAACATCTTGGCGCTGCTGGTGGATTGCAGATTACTGCCAGCCACAATCCTATTGAATGGAACGGATTGAAGCCGTTTGCTCCGGATGGATCTGTGTTCAATAAGGAACTTGGCCAGCAGCTGATGAACATCCTCGAGTCCGACTCGCTCGCCTGGAAGCCGTGGTCTGCGATCGGCAAGGTCACGAAGATCGACGATCCTGCGAAGCCGCATCTCGACAAGGTACTATCGCTTGTTGATGTCGAGGCGATTCGTAAAAAGAAGTATCGTGTGGTGATCGATTGTAATCACGGCTCTGGCGCGACCTGCGGCCCTCGATTGCTGGAAGCTCTGGGTTGCGAAGTGATTGTCCTTGGAGGAACCCCGGACGGGCGATTCGAACACATTCCGGAGCCCACGGAAAAGAATCTCGGCGACCTCTGCAAAGCTGTGGTCCAGCACAAGGCCCATGCCGGCTTTGCCCAGGATCCCGACGCCGACCGCATGGCGATTGTTGATGGCGACGGGCGATATATCGGCGAAGAGCTGACTCTGGCTCTTGCGGCGGACTATGTTCTGGAGCGTCGTAAAGGACCGTTTGTTGTCAACGGGTCAACCAGCCGGGTCACCGCAGACATTGCGGCAAAGCACGGTTGTCAGTTCCACCGAAGTTATGTCGGCGAGGCTCATGTATGTGCGAAAATGCGAGCTGTGCAGGCAGTGCTGGGCGGTGAAGGAAACGGTGGCGTCATCGAACCGGTTGTCGGTTATGTTCGTGACAGTCTGGTTTCGATGGCTTATGTTCTTGCCGGCATGGCGACGAGGAAGAAGACGCTGGCAAAGTGGTCCGATTCACTGCCGTTTTACACAATTGTGAAAGACAAAATCACCTGCCCGGCGAACGCGGTTCCTGCAGCCTGCGATGCTCTTCGCAGAGCATTCCCCGACGCAGAAGCCCGCGATGGAGACGGCCTGCGACTGGACTGGTCCGACCGCTGGGTCCAGGTCCGCGCCAGTAACACCGAACCCATCATCCGCATCATCGCCGAAGCCCCTGAAACCAAAGATGCAGTCAAACTGATCGATCAGTCCATGATCGTTGTGGCAGAAGCAGTGAAGCCATTCCTGAAGTAAGCGGCCGAATGCATCGGCCGAGATCCCGCCGACATTTTTGTACGCGTCATTTTTGCGAGTCAGATGTGCGAAGACTGCCGTTCGGAAGGTGCACTGTTCACCACATAACGACGCGGTAAGATCCTCGATGGCTGGTGCGGAGAGCCGCGCCAACATCGAGCCGATAAAAATCGTACATTCTGCGAAGTGTCAGCGATTTGCAAAATCGCCGCATTCTCGTCAGAAATAGCGATCATGGATTGCGATGTTTCCGCATCGGATCAAAGGCTGGGTGACAGAGACTTCTGATGCCGATGACCATTTGGTTGTCCTGTTGACAGTTTTTATTCGATCGCTGATTCGTGTGGTTAAAAAGTGTCAGGGGTGTTCCTGAGCGGTTTATCACGCCGTGGCAAGCCGCAGCCTGAATTCATCGTGTGACTGGATAAACATGCACAATCACAAGTATGTGGAACGATTCGTCAATCTGCTGGATCCGAAGAGCAACACGATCTTCAACATGACGGTTGAGGAAGCGACGGCCCGATTGGGATCGGGGGATGCGGTGAAGGTCCGCGAGATTGATGGGCAGTTCGCGTTGGTGCATCAGAATGGTCATATCATTCGGATGGCTCGGTCAATCGGGCGACCGATGCGGTACTTTCTGGCCAAACAGGTGGCCGGGCCATGCCTGATCGTTGCCGAGCGAATCGATGAGATCGCGAACTGGTTGAAGAAAGAGGGGCTTGCGGAGCAATTTCATCCGTCGTACACGCGCATGGTGCCGGCTCATCATATTCAGGAGTTGGCGCTGGTGGGATGCCCGGATCCGAGCCCCAACTGTGTTCGATTTTTCACGCCGGAGCGAAATACGCTCAGCACGAACCTCGATGAGATTGGTTACGCATATATTTCTGCAATGCAGCAGGCGATCTATCGCTGGCTTGATCAGATACCGACGCAAGAACCGATTGGCGTGCTGTTTAGTGGAGGCATTGACAGTGGCGCCGTGTTTCTGGCGATTTACGATGCTTTGCTGAAGCGAGGCGAGTCGCCTGGTCGACTGAAGGCGTTCACGCTGTCGCTGGATGCCAAAGGACGAGATGCGCAGCAGTCGCATGATTTTCTGTCGGCTCTGGATATGAACCTGTTTCTGGAGGTTATCGATGTGCCGGCATCGGCGGTCGATTATCGCGAGGCGATCAGGGTCATCGAAGACTACAAGCCGCTGGATGTGCAGTCGGCGGCAATGGGTCTGGCGCTGTGTCGCGAGATTCGCCGTCGTTACCCGAAATGGATTTATCTGGCCGATGGTGATGGTGGCGATGAGAATCTGAAGGATTATCCCATCGAAGAGAACAGCGAACTGACGATTCGCAGCGTGCTGAATAACCCGTTGTTGTATCACGAAGGCTGGGGCGTCAATGCGGTAAAGCATTCGCTGACATACAGCGGCGGACAAAGTCGTGGTCATGTGCGTTCGTGGGCACCTGCGAGGAGTCTCGGCTTTCGTGGGTTCAGTCCGTTTGCATTACCGAACGTGATTGAAGTCTCTGAGGGGATTCCATTTATTGAACTGACGAATTGGGATCACGGAAAACTGTACGAACTGAAGGGCGAAGTTGTCCGACGCGGGATCGAACAGATCACGGGCCACACGATGCCAGTTTTCGAAAAACGTCGTTTCCAGCGCGGGGCGGCGGAGGCTACGACGTTTGATTCGATCTTCCCGAAGAGCGAACTGTCGTATCGCCAGGCGTTTGCGGAATTGTATTCACGGTAAGCGTTTCGCTTCGGCAGGGTTGTTGCATCAGTGCTGCCCTCAGCCGGAAGGAACGAGTGCTTTTATCGTGAAAGTTTCCTGCTCTGTGTATTGACTGGACACTGGCATTCGGCCAGTCTGACTTTGATGAGTACTGACGACGCGAAGCAGATCTGGAAGGCGGGAGTTACTGCGGTTGATTCAGTTGCCGCGGTGCGACGTCACGTGGCCTTCGAAGGTTCCACATTGGTGGTCGGCGGAGTACCGTTGGATCTGAATGACATTGGTCGCATTGAAGTGGTTGGTGCCGGGAAAGCCGGCGCCGGAATGGCGGCCGGGTTGGAAGCGTCATTGTTGTCGCGAGTCGATGAATCCCGAGTCAGCGGGTGGTTGAATGTGCCTGCGGATTGTTTAAGGCCCTTGCGTCGGATTCATCTGCATGCGGCGCGACCGGCGGGATTGAATGAGCCGACCGAACAGAGTGTGGCAGGAACTCGAGAGATCCTTCGACGAGTCCAGTCGTTGTCGGCGAACGACGTGTGTGTCGTGCTGATTTCTGGCGGCGCAAGCGCCCTGCTCTGCAGCCCGGTGCCCGAAATCATGCTGGCCGATAAAGTGGCTGTCACACGAGTTCTGGCTGGTAACGGGGTGCCGATTCAGGAGTTGAATCTCGTACGAACACAGTTGTCGCAGGTCAAGGGCGGAAGACTTGCGGCCGCGTGCCGCGCAGGGCGTCTGATCGGGCTCGTGATTTCTGACGTCGTCGGCGATCCGCTGGATATCATCGGTTCTGGTCCGACAACGGCATCTCTCAGTTGTGCGGAGTCGGCACTCAAGATTTTGTTGAACCGAGGTTTGCTGGATCAGATTCCGGATCGTTTGTTGACTTTTCTGAAATCGAAATGCGGGTGTGCATCTTCAGTCGTTACAACAAACTGCGAGGTGACGAACACCATTGTTGGCAGCAATCAGATTGCTCTTCGGGCCGCGGCGGAAAAGGCGATCTCGCTTGGATATGAAGTGCTGTCATTGGGGTCTGATCGAACGGGTGAAGCAGCAGACGAAGGTCGCGAAATGTTTCGCCGATTGATGTCACTTCGCGAAGGCTCGCGCGGGACAAGTCGTCGAATCTGTCTGTTGAGCGGCGGTGAACCGACCGTGAAATTGAATACCGCACCATGGATGTCTTCAACCGTCCTGCCCTGCCCCGGTCAGGGGGGACGGAATCAGGAACTGGTTCTTGCGGCAATTCAGGCCTGGCCGAATTCTGACGCCTGGCAGGGCATCACACTGCTGTCCGGCGGTACCGATGGTGAAGACGGTCCTACGAACGCGGCTGGTGCGACGGCCAATTCCGATGTAGTTGAGCGGATGAATCAGCTGCCGGTGGATCCGGGCGAGTACCTCGCGACCCATAACTCCTGGCTATTCTTTGATCGGTTGCAAAGCCTGCTGATCACCGGGCCGACTCATACAAACGTGATGGACCTGCGAGTTGGGCTGGTGCACTAAAACCGTCGCTCCCTCGATGGAGCGACGGCTGTCCGATACTACGACAACTCGCGGATAATTCGTTCGATGCTTTCCAGTTGAGCTTTCTGTTCCGCCAGAGTCGTGCGGATGCCTTCGACCACGTCGGCAGGGGCTTTGGCCATGAAGCCCTCGTTAGCGAGCTTTTTTTCGGAACCTGCGATGAAGCCGCGGAGTTTCTCAGCCTCTGTCTCCTTGTTCTTCCTGACTTCTTCGCGGTCGATCGAATCACCAACGGGTATGTAGCCGTCCGCATCAGGCAGTGAGAAGCTGACGGAACCCGTCGGGGCCGTTACGTCCAGCCCAGCGGCCTCGAGCATCGTCTTCGAAAGGAAGTCGAATTGGCCGGATACCGCCCTGAGCTGTTCGGCTACATCCGGAGCACATCGCATAAACAACTTCAGCGGCGCACCAGGAGCGATTCCGTAGACCGATCGAACGTTACGAACCGCAATAATTGTTTCCTGAAGACGCTCGAAGCGTTTCTCAAGAGCCGTGTCGATCATCGTGACCGGAAGATCTGGCCATGGGGCGACCATCACGCTTTCGGTCGTGGCACTGCGAAACCGTGGGTTAGTTCCCTGCGACTCATTCCGGGAAGGAGCCAGCTCGTTCAGCTTGTGCCACAGTTCTTCCGTAATGAACGGAGCGAACGGGTGCAGCAGACGCAGCAGTGTGTCGATGACGACGACGAGGCATCGCTGAGCGACCGGACGAGCGGCTTCGTTGCGGAATCGAGGCTTCAGCATTTCGAGATACCAGTCGCAGAACTCGTTCCACGTAAACTCACGAACGGCGCGAGTGGCCTGGTCGAACTGGTATCGATCCAGCATCGTCGTCACTTCGCGAACGGTTGTGGCAAGTCGACTCAGAATCCAGCGATCTTCAACGGCCAGTTCTGATTCAGGAATCGGACCTGCGGTGTATCCTTCCAGATTCATGAACGCGAATCGGCAGGCGTTCCATAATTTATTACAGAAGTTGCGGCCGTATTCGAAGCGTTCGCTGACGATCCGAGCGACGGACGCTCCTTCGTCCGGTGTGAACCACGGACTTGGGAACTGGAACGTCTTCCTGCACTTCGCACATTTGATGGACGGCTTCGGCCCGCCCATCGGTTTCATGTCCTGATGCTCCTTCGTCTGTGGCGTCACGGCTTGGCAATGAGGACACTCATAGCCGACCGGTAGTCGCACGTCCTGAGTTTCTCCGCACAGAGAAGCGATGGTGAAGCGAACCGCATCGGTACCGTACTTCTCAATCAACTCCAGCGGATCAACACCGTTGCCTTTGGACTTGGACATGGTCTGCCCCAGCCCGTCCAGAATCTTCGGGTGGATGTACACATGCGAAAACGGAATGTCGCCCATGTTGTACAACCCCGTCAGGACCATTCGAGCGACCCATAATGTGATGATGTCGCGGGACGTAACGAGAACGGAGCCGGGATAGAAGAAGTCGAGGACTTCGTTTGAGGCTTTTGGTTTGAGGCTTTCGGGGGGAATCGCAGTCGGGACCGCAGAGGAAGACACCGTGTGTTGATCGCTATTCCCGCTGGTTTGATTCCCTCTCCTGTGATTCCCCTCTGCGCCCGCTGCATTGAAGCCACCCGACTCCTCATCACCCACCATTGGTGGGTTGTGTTCCAGGTCCGGCCAGCCGAGTGTCGCGTGCGGCCAGAGTGCGGAACTGAACCATGTGTCGAGGACGTCTGGGTCTCGCTTCCAGCCTTCCGCCTCGTAGACCTTCTCCATGTCTCGGGCGATTGGGTTGTCATCGAGACACACCAGCATCAATTTCTCGCCGGGCTCGAGGCCGTCAACAATGACTGCAGCCTGGAAGTCACCGGAGGTCTGAGGACCGCGGAAAATATCGCCATTCAGAAGATCTGGTCCTTCGCCAGCCCGCGAATACGTGGCTTGCAGGGCTTCAATCTCCTTCAAGTCAATCTTCTTACTCCAAATCGGAATCCGGTGTCCCCACCACAACTGACGGCTGATGCACCAATCGCGTTTTTCGGCGAGCCAGTCGATGTAGGTTTTCGCGTAGCGTTGAGGGAAGAAGCGGACGCGGCCGTCTTCCACGGCGTCGATCGCGTCCTGTGCCAGCTTGTCCATCTTCACAAACCACTGATCGCTCAGGAACGGTTCGATCGGAGTCTTGCTGCGGTCGCTGTACTTCATCGGGATGATTCGGTCTTCGACCTTCTCGAAGTGACCGAGCGATTCCATCTTTGCCACGACTCGTTTGCGAGCCTCATAGCGATCCAGACCAGCGAACTCGCCGCCATTCTCGTTGATCGTACCATCGGGATTCATGATGTTGATCGGTTCGCCCATCTTGTCCTTATTGCGAGTCCAGCAGGCGTAGTCATTTGGGTCATGAGCCGGAGTGACCTTGACCGCTCCCGTGCCCAGCGTCTTGTCTGCCAGCAACGCATCGGCAACAATCGGGATGATGCGACCGTTGGCCGGGATCATCACATGTCTGCCGATCAGATCCGTGTATCGCTCATCGGTCGGATGAACGCAGATTGCGGTATCGCCCAGCATGGTTTCAGGGCGCGTGGTGGAGAACGAGATACGCTGGCCGGCAGGGATCCAGTCGCCTTTTGTGTCTTCATGGCGAGCGGTGGGTGTCGACCCACCGGTATGCGATTCATTGGTTGCGGTTGGTGCCGGAGGATTCACATCCTCCGCTCGTCGAGTCACCACGGGATAATTCATCGTCCAGAAATTGCCCTGGATATCGTCAGTATAAACTTCGTCATCAGCAACGGCGGTCTGCAGATATGTGTCCCAGTTGACGAGCCGCTTGCCGCGGTAGATCAATCCGTCGCTGAACATCTTGAAGAAAGTGCGGCGAACGGCTTTGCTGCAGACTTCGTCCAGAGTAAATCGGACTCGTCTCCAGTCGCAGCTTGCACCGATCTGCTGAAGCTGATTCAGAATCCGGGCTTCGTACTCGTCCTTCCATCTCCAGATGCGTTCGACCAATGCGTCGCGTCCGATGTCATGTCGAGTCTTGCCTTCTTCTTCCAGCATGCGGCGTTCAACAACCGCCTGCGTAGCAATGCCGGCATGGTCGGTACCGGGCATCCACAGAGCTTCTCTTCCCTGCATGCGGCGCCAGCGAGTCAACAGATCCTGAACAGTGCCGTTCAGACAGTGCCCCATGTGCAGCGCTCCTGTCACGTTCGGCAGCGGAATCATGATCGTGTGCGACTGCTTGCCCGGAGTCGGATCGGCGTTGCAGTAACCTTTGCTGAGCCAGTGTTGAACCCAGCGAGACTGTGATTCGGCAGGTTCGTATGCTTTTGGGAGTTCGGTGGTCATTCGGGAAGAGTTTTCAGTGTTCAGTTTTCAGTGATCAGTCCGCGGGCCGAACTGAACGAAGTGAGTTTCGGCATTCTGCCAGATTCTTATCGCGTAAGTTATCGGCAATAGGGAGGCTGGACCAGTCCTGGAAACAGATGCCGAAAGGCTGGAAAAGGTTCGGATTTGACTCGAATAACGGTGGCAAGAGTTCCGCTGGAGCCTGTGCCTCAGGCAGCGGCAGGGAAATAGGGCACCAACTCGGCGAGCGGCCCGGTGTGAAACGGCCAATAGTACAGCAGACCAGTCGGCGAACGCCCGTCGCTCGCGATGAATTGGTGGCAGGTGATTCGCTCGCTGCAGCCTCAGACTGCGGGGATCATCACGGTTTCAACCTCTGCCTCGCCAGTTTCCGAGCCGAAAAATAGCCAAAAGTCTGCGAGCCATCGATCATAAAGCAGCCGCACTGTCGGCAGAGTGATGCGGGATAGTACTTTGCGCTGTCCCAGAACCGCTGCCACCACGTCGCGTTGGGCCGGATGGAGGTCGCCGAGGTCAAAAAGCCACTCATGCTTCTGTTTGTCAGAAAACCAACGGCGGCTCCCGCGATAAAGCCTGATTCGAGCTCCACAAGACATCGTGGACATCGTTTGAAATTCCCGTCGGGGCCGACAACCGGGAAATCATCAACCGAAAGAACTTCATAGGGATTTTCGGCCGACATGAATGGTCTCCTTAAGAATCAGGCTCGCGGCTCAAGGCTGTTGATCGGGAATGGTCGTGGATGTTGCCGGAAAGTCTCTTCGCATGAATGGTAATCTCGCTCCCGAAGTGACAGTTTTGCCGTAGACTGGTCGCTCTGTCGACTGAAACCTGAGTGCAGGCAGCGCGTGAGTGCCGAGACTGCTTGGGATGATCGCCGGACCACATGACGATTGTTTCCAGTCATGCAGCAAACAATCCCGTTGACCGGAGGGGATCATGCTTGCGATCGTATGGCTTTTGGGCAACACTCCAGACTCACACCTCCGATGTGCCCTCATCTGCATTCCTGCCACTGCCCGCCACGAGGCGATTTATGACATTTGATCATCGATGGACTTCGGTTTGTTGCTGGGCCACGTTGATCATGCTGCTGCCACCTGCGTGTGCAACGGGCAGGGCTGAGGTTAAGTACATCAGAGATGTGCTTCCGATTCTGGAACAGCATTGTTATCAATGCCACGGTCGCGAAAAACAGAAAAGTGGCTACCGTCTGGATCGACGGGATATTGCTTTCAGAGGGGGAGAGTTTGGTGAGCCTGCGGTCGTGGCGGGGGATGCCGCAAACAGTCCGCTGCTGCGATATGTTCGACGCGAGGTGGAAGGTCTTGAGATGCCTCCTGGAGACAGTGGCATTCCGGCGTTGAACGAGCAGCAGATTGCGACTTTGACGGTATGGATCGAGCAGGGAGCGATCTGGCCAGACGAACATTCCGGCATTCCGGCTGACTCGGGGCCTCACTGGTCCCTGGCTCCGATCACAAAGCCTGACGTGCCCAATGTGGATTCAGCAAGTGGCGAATCATCCGCAATGAATCCTGTTGATGCGTTTGTGCTGACGAAGCTGCGAGAAAAGAACCTGACTCCGTCAAAGCCCGCAGATCGAAGGACTCTGATTCGGCGCATCACGTTCGATCTGACCGGACTGCCGCCGACTCCGGAAGAGATTCATGCCTTCGTTGATGACACTGCCCCGGATGCGTGGCAGAAGTTAGTTGAACGTTTGCTTGGTTCGCCTCATTATGGTGAACGCTGGGGGCGACATTGGCTGGATGTCGTGCGCTACACCGAAAGCAACGGCTTTGAGTACGACCGTCTTCGTGACAACGCATGGCATTATCGAGACTACGTGATCAAGAGCTTCAACGAGGACAAACGGTACGATCAATTCATGAAAGAACAGGTTGCTGGTGACGTGCTTTCGCCGGTGACTCGCGATGGCGTTGTCGCGACAAGTCTCCTGGTTTGCGGGCCTTACGACCAGGCGGGCAACGCGCAGCAGAATCAGACTCAGCGGATGATCACGCGCGAGGATGAACTGGAAGATGTCGTCGGTGTCGTTGGGCAGACCTTTCTTGGGCTCACCGTCAACTGTGCACGGTGTCATTCGCATAAGTTTGATCCGATTCCACACGCTGAGTATTACCGGCTCAAGTCGGTCTTTGAGGGAGTCAAGCATGGCGAACGCATCATTGCGACCGCTGAAGAAACCCGGCAGCAGAGGGAACATCGAAAGGCTCTGGAAGAACAACGAGCAGCCGCATCGAAGGCCATTGCGGAAATCGACGCTGAAGGTGCGAAGGTCGTTGCCGTCCATCGCAAAGTCGTTGACATCAAACCAGGCCCAGCCCCATTTGCCAGTTGGTCGTTCGATGCCTCAGGGAGTGCGGACGGAAGCGACTTCTCCGGAGAACTCCTTGGCGGAGCCACGATCAGCGATGGCCGACTTGTCCTGCCGCGGGACGGAGCTCATTTAAAATCCCTGCCACTGACGAAGGACATTCGGGAAAAAACCCTTGAGGCATGGGTTCAGCTGTCGACGCTCGATCAGGGTGGCGGAGCCGCGATTTCCATCCAGACGAATGATGGGCGAGTCTTCGATGCGATCGTGTTTGGTGAGCGACAGACCCGCAAATGGACGGCAGGCAGCGATGGTTTCTCGCGAACCACCGATCTGGAAATTCCTGAAGAGGCTGATGCGGCGGTGTCGCTGGTTCATGTTGCGATTGTGTATCGAGCCGACAACAGCATTCAGCTCTACCGGAACGGTCGGCCACTGGGAGCCGCGTATACTCCAGCCAGCGGGCTGCAGACATTCAAGAGCGGGGAGACGCACGTTGTGCTTGGGCTCCGACATTCCGGAGGCGGCCGTCCATGGCTGATCGGCAGCATTCAGCGAGCCTCGCTGTACGATCGTGCGTTGAACAATGAAGAGGTCCTGCAGTCGTTTGAAGCGTCGGGATTCACGATTCCCCAGAGCGAGATTCTGGCCGCTTTGAATCCCGATCAGCGTTCGCAACGCAATGAATTGGACGCTCTGCGTCAGACGATCAAGGTTCAGCTTGATGCCATTCCCGCTGACGCACCGATGTCATACGCTGGAGTTCGTTTTCAGCCTCAGCCAACACGACGCCTGAAGCGAGGTGACGTTTTGTCACCGGATGAAGTCGTGACTCCCGGTGCGCTGACGGCCATCTCCACAATTCCTGCCGACTTTGGACTTGCGGCTGATGCCCCAGAGTCGGAACGCCGAATTCATTTTGCCGATTGGATGGCTGATCCGGCGAATCCGCTGCCGGCGCGAGTCATTGCGAATCGAGTCTGGCAGTTTCATTTCGGGCAGGGACTGGTGACGACACCGAACGACTTCGGCACAAGTGGCGCGAAGCCCAGTCATCCGAAGTTGCTGGACTGGCTGGCTTCGACTCTGATCGAAAACAAATGGAGCCTGAAGCAACTGCATCGAGTCATCGTGAACTCCGCCACGTATCAGCAATCGTCGGAGTTCAATGAAGCGGCAGCGGCAGTTGATGCAGACAATCAACTGCTCTGGCGTTACGCGCCCCGGCGGCTGGAGGGCGAGGCAATTCGCGATGCGATGCTGCTCGTGAGTGGCCGACTGGACCGGACCATGGGCGGGCCTGGATTTCGATCGTTTATTATGACGGAGTTCAACGGCACATCCTACACACCGATTGACGGTCCACAATTTGATCGTCGAACGGTCTATCGTATGAACGTCAACAGCGGCAAAGACCCACTGCTGGATTCCTTCGATTGCCCCGACCCGAGCATCAAAACACCACGCCGCGGCGTGACAACAACGCCGCTTCAGGCACTCGAACTGATGAACAATGCCTTCGTGGTGCGTCAGGCCAGCCATCTGGCCGAACGCGTTCTCGCGGAAGCCCAGGGCGACGAACCGACCGCCATCCGTCTCGCCTGGGAACATGCCCTCGGTCGGCAGCCCACCGACGAAGAACTCACTCGCGCCGTCACCGCTCTCAAATCCCGCGGCCTGAAGAATGTGTGCTGGGTGCTGCTGAACTCGACGGAGTTTGTGTATTTGCGGTAGCGTTATGGGTGGCGCATCTGTCCCTGTAGCTGAATTCGTCAGAATTCAGAGGGTCTGAGTACTGTTCTTGTAGCTGAATTCGTGAGAATTCACACGTTACCCCGCGTTCAACAGACCGTTCTTTCGAAGCTGCGAACAAAGTCGATCAAACAAGTCCCAGAAGTCTGCCTGAAACGGGGACAAGTCAGGATAACCGGGCACAAGGCATCCAGAATACTGATACTCACGATAGCCGTCCGGTGGAACCAGACTTTTGCGTTCTGGGTTTCTGGCGATGTACTCAGCAGTGTTCCGAAAGGCTGCATCCTGGCGTTCAGTTTCGCGCAGCACATGGTCATAGGGCTGAGGCTGCAGCAAGAAGCCCAAAGATTTCAGTTCTCTGTTGAGTTGTTTTCGAAAGTACCTTGTGGCGAGTCTTTGGTCAGATGCCTGGCTGAGTCCCAACCACAACATATGAATATGGTCGGGCATGAGGCAATAGATGGGACAGCACGCTGAATAGCGAAACATCGTGTGAGTCAGGTACTCACGAAACCGAGCATGAAAGAGTTCGTTCAGCCAGCCGCATCTCCGGTCTTCAATGCAATGGGTCCAACTGACGCAGGCAAGACCGCGGTAGTACTCCGGCGGCAGTCGCTTTAGATAGTCGTGTTCGTCTTCTGGCATTCAAGACCTCCGGTAGAGCGTGAAGGAGAATTCTGACGAATTCTTCTACGGACGTTCTGTAGCAGAGTTTGTCAAAACTCTGATCGCATCCAGCGCGGTTGTTGTGGCAGTTGCGATGAGCTTGCAGGAGAATTCTGACGAATTCTTCTGCGGGAATTGCAGGAGAATTCTGATGAATTCTTCTACAGGAACAGCAGAAAACATCTACTTCACCACCGTCAACTTTCTGCGATAAACCGCCGTCCCATTCGCCACAAACAACGTCGATTGATCCTTGCCAGCCAGAACCGCGGTGACCAGCGGTTGCGTTGCGTCTGGCCGAGGCAAAACTCCACATGGGCGGCCTGTGGGGTCGAAAATCTGGACGCCGAGGTCGCTGGTGACGTAGTAGCGGCCGATGTTGTCGACAGCCATGCCATCGCCTTTGGATGATGCCAGGTAAGGCGGAGCTTCGTTGAATTTGAACTCGCCCTTCGGATCAATTGCCAGTCGCATGGGCATTGTTGGCATCTTCGCGTCCAGAACGCCGCCCGAGTTCACTCGGAAGGTCCACGTATGAGTCCCACCGTAATCGGAGACGGCCAGAGTTCCTCCATCGTTCGACAGTGCAATACCGTTGGGTTTGCTGATGCCGGTGTCTACAGGAGTCACATCGCCGGTCTGCGGACTGATGCGAGTCACCTGCGACGCGCCTGTGTCGGTGAACAGAATGAAGCCGTCCTTCGTGACTGCCAGATCATTGGGCTTCACGCCTTCCGCCACAACTTTCACTTCACCGGTTGCGGGGTTAATCGAGATCATCCGATTCTTTGAGCCCTGACACGCATACATCACAGAACCATCCGGACTGAATTCCAGCCCGCTGACCGATTCTTTGCAGATTTCCGTCTTCGATCCATCTGCCGCGTTGATGCGAACAACAGCCGGAGCCTTCATGTCGCAGAAGTAGACGTTTCCGTCTTTGTCTGTACACAGAGCATCGGCAAAGCCCAGTCCGTCTGCGGCGACTTCCCAGCCTTCGCCGGGGATCAGAAGATTGAGCAACGTTAGATCGCCGCCGAGATCGCCCCTGGTGTCAATCTTTGGCTCATGCTTCTCTTTTCGCCACAGCCATTTCACCGCATCCGGAAACAATGCGCCGCCGTGGTCGGCGTTGTGGCCGTATCCTTCGGCCTGATCAAAACGAACGTCGTAGCCCATGTACATCAGAGATGATGCCATCTGCTGATTGGCCCACCACCAGCTTCCGAAAGGATTGTCGATGTCACCGCTGGTGTCAGCCAGGTAGACTCGAATCGGCTTCTGTTCGGTCTTGCGAACCAGCGACGAATACACATCACCGCCGCGCAGATTGGTGAAGCTGCCGATCGTCGACAGCACCTTGCGAAACGCATCGGGCCGTTCCCACGCGACGGTCCATGAGCAGATGCCGCCCGAGCTGGCTCCGCAGATGGCTCGCATATCGGGATCGTCGGAGATTGTGTATTTCTTTTTCACCTCGGGAATGAGCTCCTCCAGCAGAAACCGGGCGTATCGATCGCCGAGACTATCGTATTCAAAGCTACGATTGGAACTCTTCCAGGGACTGTCAGGTTTGTCTTTCGACTTGTCGTGACCCGGATTGATGAACACAGCAATCGCGACCGGCATGTCTCCGCGAGCGATCAGATTGTCAAACACCACGGGGACTCGAAACCGTCCCTTCACGTCGCGGTAACTGTGGCCATCCTGAAAAATCATTAGCGCGGCGGGTTCGTCTTTCTTGTATTGAGTGGGCACATAGACGGACCAGTCGCGCGTTGTGTTTTCGAAGATCTTCGATTCGAACGCCGGCATGTCTTCGACGGTTCCATGCGGAACCTTTTCACTGGCGATGGCATCGACATGCGGCTTCCATTCGGGCTTGGTATCCACGACAGGTCGCTTGTCTGATTCTGCTTTGTCATCCCACAACCATCGCAGCGCGTTCGGTAGTTCCACACCGCCGAGCTGACCGCTATGACCGCCTTCGGTCATGACAAGTTTGTATTTGTATCCCGCGAATTGCAGCGCGGCGGCGAGATCCTGATTACCGAGCGGCCAGTTGCCGTGCAGGTTGTTGACGTCGTCTTTGCCTTCCTGCAGATAGACTTTGATCGCCTTAGGATTCTTGTGAGTCTTTCGCACCAGCCCCGGATACGCCCAGCCTCCGCGAATGTTGGTAAAGCTGCCGATGTGGCTGAGCACCTTGCCAAACTGATCTGGCCGTTCCCATGCGACCGTGAACGCACAGATGCCGCTCGATGAAATGCCACACACAGCGCGATCGGCCGGGTTGCCGGAGACATTCAGATCCTTCAACGCGACGGGAAGGAATTCGTCGATCAGAAACCTCGAGTACGTGTCGCCCATCGAATCGTATTCGAACGAGCGATTGCTGCGATCCTTGCCGCCTTCAATCGTCGCCGGGATGTTGCCCGGATTGACGAACACCGCGATCGTGACCGGCATCGCCTTCTGATGAATCAGGTTGTCAAACACCACGGGGACTCGAAACGCTCCGTCCTTCTTGAGATATCCCGAACCATCCATGAACACCATCAGCTTCGCGGGTTCGTCGGCATTGTATTGAGCGGGCACGTAAACGCTGTAGTCGCGAACTGTGCCGGGATAGATCTTGCTGTCTTCGAACGTCCCGCTGGTGATCTTGCCTTCCGGTACTCCGGGCTGAGGAACTCGATCGGGGCTGTCCTGTGCCGTGCTCGTCGTGTTCGAGGTTACGGTGACAAGAGCAGCGAGACAACAAATCAGCCAGCGGAAAGTCATGGGAGGTTCCTGAGAAGATAGGGGGCGGGATGCGTGGAGAGGTCAATGTAATCGCAACAATGACGATTGAGAATTGTTCAATGTAGCCCGACCTGTCCTCAGGTCGGGCATTCTTCATCTCGGTTGAGGAACAAAGTCATCTTTTGGTTCTGGATCTGATGTGCGGCGGCTGATTGGGGATTGGGATAGCGAGATGATCGATGTTGCGAGAAGGGCAGATCTGAGGACAGATCTGCCTACATGGGTCGGGCATTCTGCGGATCGTTTGACGAGCAGAGTCATCTTTTGGTTCTGGATCTGATGTGCGGCGGCTGATTGGGGATTGGGATAGCGAGATGATCGATGTCGCGAGAAAGGCAGATCTGAGGACAGATCTGCCTACAGTCACGAACGAGTGATGTCGGTCGTTTTCTCTTTTCCGTCTGGCACGATATCCTGAAGGACCCTGCCGAGTCTTGTCCTCGTTCAATCCCCCTGCCCTGAGGATTCAATCATGCGTCATCTGCATTACGACATGGGTCGCCGAAGTTTCTTGGCTCACACGGCCAGTCTGGCGATGGTGGCAACAGCCTCGTCCGTCGTCCGCGCTCGCGGGAAAACTAGTGACGAAGGCAAGAAGCCCGACGACGGTTTGCAATGGCATGATGTGCGAGATTGGGGTGTCGAAGGCAAAGGCTTCAACGACACGGAAAGCGACTTCGATCGACTGCCCGCGCGAGCGAAGGGAGTTGTTCGAGATGCCGTGTGGAATCTCAGTCGTCATTCCGCGGGCATGATGGTTCGCTTTCGAACGAACGCGACATCGATTCATGCGGACTATGGCGTCACATCATCGAATCTTGCCATGCCTCACATGCCGGCGACCGGAGTCAGCGGGATCGACTTGTATGCGCTCGACACCGACGCGAAGTGGAAATGGGTCGCTGTGACTCAGCCTAAAGAGCAGCAGATGAAGCTCAAGGTGGTCTCGGAGCTTGATGAAGGCACCCACGACTTCGCGGCGTATCTGCCGTTGTACAACGGGACGACTCATCTGAAGATCGGCGTGCCTCGCGATGCCACGTTCGAACCGAT
>JBKDRW010000513.1:0-32604 GCA_046341255.1 Planctomycetota bacterium | reverse complement strand
CCCAACCCCCCCCCACCCCACCCCGGCGGCCGCACAGGCACCGCGGACGCTGGAGCGCTCCCCCGCCAGCAACGTGCTGATTCCGGCGGGCACTCAACTGGCAGACAGTGACGAACAACTCGGGTTGTTGTGGAAGGAGTTTGCAGCTTACGAAAACAATGAATCCACCCTGCGACGATTCAGCCGAGTCTGTGGCTGGGGAATGCTGACCATCCTCCTCGTTGTCCTGTTCGGCTCATATCTCAGATTCTCATCTCCGAAGATGCTGGATGACACCTCAAGCCTGCTGGTGTTTGTCGGAATGTGCATTCTGACGGTGTTTCTGGGATGTCTGATGAGCCGCGATCCGTGGCGAGCCGAGATTATTCCACTGCTGGCCGCTGTCATGATCACAGCAATCGCATACTCTCAGGCTGTGGCAATCCTGACGGCATTTTGCCTGTCTCTGATCATCTCTCTGGCCACCGTCGCTGACCTCGGACACTTCGTCGCACTGATGACAATCTGTGTGTCGTCCATTATTCCTCTGCGACGTATCAAGTCGCGTCTGGTGATGATCAAGGTCGGCTTTCTTGTCGCTGCCGTCTCATTCTATGCCGTCTGGGGCGTTGGTGTGATGCAGGTGCAGGGCGTTGAGAATTCGTGGACCAACATCGGCATTATTGTGACGGCCCTGAAATTTGCCGGATGGTCTCTCGTCTGCTGTTATCTGGTCGCAGGAAGCCTGCCGTTTATTGAACAGGCGTTTGGCGTAGTAACAGACATCAGTCTGCTGGAACTCACAGGCGTCTCACATCCACTGCTCATGGAGCTGGCACGGCGAGCCCCGGGAACCTACAACCACTCGATGACGGTGGCGTCGCTTGCGGAAGCGGCCGCAGAATCCATTGGTGCGAATGGTCTGCTGACGCGAGTCGGTGCATATTTCCATGACATCGGCAAGATGACGAAACCTGAGTACTTCATTGAGAACATGACCGAAGGGTCAGAAAATCATCACAAATCACTCGCACCAGCTATGAGTACGCTGATCATCATCGGTCATGTCAAGGACGGACTGGAACTGGCCGAAGAGCACAATCTCCCGGATCCGCTGCGAGCTTTTATTGAACAGCATCATGGAACCACGCTGGTTGAGTATTTCTTTCACGAAGCCAGTCGAAAGAAAGACGACGACCATCGAACGGATGCTGATGAATCATCGTTCCGTTATCCCGGCCCGAAGCCCCAGTCTCGTGAGACAGCTGTCCTGATGGTCGCCGACGCAGTCGAAAGCGCGAGTCGAACCCTGAAAGAGCCAACACCGAAACGAATTCAGTCACTGGTTCATGAGATCACAATGAAGCGGCTGCTGGATGGTCAGTTTGACGAGTGCAATCTGAAGATGAATGAGATCCGAATGATTGAAGAATCGCTCATCAAGTCGTTGCTCGCGGCTCATCATGGCCGCGTGCGATATCCCGGCCAGAAGCCGGCCTGAGACGAAGCCCTGGGGCGCAATCGGAAGCCTGACAGGACCGTACGGCTCGTTCACATCGCTCCGAATCAAGGCTTTCCATCCCATGGAACATGAAATCGACATTTGCGATCGACAGGAATCGGTGGCTGTAGACCTGACGAGACTTCGTGCCGCGATGCTGACGGCTCTGAAGAGCGAGCGGGTTCGCTCAGCGGTGCTCAGCGTTTCGATTGTGAGCAACGATGAAATCCATGACTTGAATCGCCGGCATCTGAATCACGATTACCCGACTGATGTGATCAGTTTCCAGCTGGATTTCTCCGAAAACTCCGGTGCAGACTTTGAACCGAACGCGGAAGACTCGGATCCGACCAACACGGATATGCCGTCGGAAGATGGCGGTGTTTCCGATTCAGATGGGGTGCGAGCTGCGGGAATGATGATCGAAGGAGAGATCATCGCCAGTGCCGAGATGGCGGAAAGCATGGCCGCAGAGGGGCAATGGTCAACGCAGGACGAACTGACGCTTTATGTCGTGCACGGCCTCCTGCATATCTGCGGTTATGACGACACGTCCGACGACGAGAAGCGGATCATGCGATCTCGCGAGCGAACAATCATGGCAGCCATCGGCCTGAAAGCGGTGTATGCGGAAGACGCAGCCGGGCCATAGTCTGGAACACCGATATCATGCTCTGTGCCAGACTCAGATCCGCAGGGTGAGTCGAACTTTTTGTGAACGAGGAAATCGGGGCTGCGGGCATGAAGTCCTGCCTGCGTGACGACGACACACACCTGCTGTCGGCGCTGAAGAACGGCTCGCCTGTCCGCATGGAATTCACCCGGCCTCGTTCGCTGGAATTTCTGCTGCAGACCGACGAGATGCGTTTCAGAGCCTGTCGGAGTGATCAAGCTGAATTCAGCCGCACTGCCTGACGTATTCTTCCAGCAGCTGAATCCACGGGCCGACATAGTGGCCGTTGTCGTGGAAGGTTCGACCGCTGATGAGGTTGCCGTCGATCACACAGGGTTCATTCACAAAGATGCCACCACAGACTTCGAGATCGAAGCGACATTTGGCCACCGTCGCCATCTTTCGGCCTCGAACGCAATCCGCATAAGCCGGGATCTCAACGCCGTGACACACACTGGCGATCGGCTTGTTTGCAGCAAAAAAGTGTCTGGTAACGCGGACAAGATCTTCGTCGTAACGAATATACTCTGGAGCACGTCCGCCAGAAAACAGGATGCCCGCGTAATGCTCTTCGCGAATGTCCCGAAAAGCCACGTCCGCTTCGATCGTGTAGCCCTCCCATTCCTTTGTGATCGTCCATCCGGGCTTCACTTCGTGCAGCACCATCTGGTACCGACGTTTTTCCGGAGCGGCGACCACCGGGCGAAATCCGGCTTCAATCAGACGATAGTACGGGTACATCGTGTCGAGTGTTTCCGTGGCATCCCCGACAATAATCAGAACATCTTTGGACACGGGCATTTCGATTTCTCTGAAAATACAAACGGTGTATGAAATGGCTGCGCACCTGCGAACGCAATGAATAACAAACCAGAGGACAGGACGATGCAGTGTGGAGAAGAATGCCTCAAGCGTTATGACGGCCACCGTCCCACCTTACGAAGGGGCCAGGGACGAAATCACAGGTTTGTGTCCGTTGCGATGGACGTCATTTGATGCCGAGCGAAGAATCGTCTTGTGGAACAAAAGAGTGCGGAGGAACTTTGCTGCGAACCGCGCATCCTGCAGGAACAAGAGAGCTCTGACAAACTCTGCTAAGAATAATGGTTCCGATGAATCGCGACAGAAAGAGAGCCCGGCGTTTCGGGGAAAGGCCGGGCTCACTCATTAAGTTACTCGCTTCACCAACGACAGCGTAAAGCCATGTTGTTCATCAAGGCAGCCGCTTGATGCTGATGTTGCGGAACGATACCGGGTCGTTATGGCCAGCGAAGCCAAAGAATCCTGACTTGCGATCCTTGCCCGGGTGAGGCGAGTTCGCCATGTACTCAGTCACAGTCGCGAGATCTGAATCCAGAATGATGTTGCCATTTAGTTCGACCCTGATCTTGCTGCCGTCAACAGTGACTTCCTGGAAGTTCCAGACTTCCGCTGCTCGCTGAAAGCCCCTCTTCGCTGCCGCCATCCCGTATGCCGAGCCGTGATACTGACGTGCATCGAGCTTTGCATAGTTCGGATGCTCAGAATCAAGCACCTGCAGTTCTGTCATTGCAGCATACGCCGGATCGCCCTTTCCATCGGTTCGAATAGCCAGTCCATTATTGCCTGCCGGAGGAACTTTGAACTCGAGTCGAACCACAAAGTTTGCATACTCGTCGGTCGTGTGCAGGATTCCGCCATGACCAGCTTTGCAACGAATGACTCCGTCTACAACCTCGTAGTGATCGACTGCACCTGACCATCCCGTCAGGTCTGTCCCGTTGAATCGGGACTCGAAACCGTCCGAGTGGTTTTCAGCAAGGATCTTGTTTGCTTCTTCTGCTGGAATCTCACGAATGTAGATATTTCTCCACCGGATCTCGCCGCCATGAGTCTGGAGGCAGATCGGGCCTTTGGCGAACAAAGGACCGGAGCGATCAAAATAGTTTTCCATGATCGCGTTGTCGACGACATGCTTACCATTCAGCCAGACACTCGTTCGAGCACCAATCTGGCGAATTCTGAAGCTGTTCCATTCACCGAATGGCTTGTCAGCAACTTCCGAAGGATCCTTGCCTGGCGCTCCAGGACTATTATTCCACAGACCGCCACTTCCCTTCTGACACCCATTCTTGAACTGTTCTTCGTTTCCAATATCCCAGATCTGAACCTGAGGGTTGGCCTTCAGATAAATACCACTGTCTGCCTTAGGAACCGTTCGGTATTCGATCAGCAGATCATAGTCAGTGAAATCTTCATTCGTGGTCAGATAGGTTCCGTGACCATCGTTAACCAGCTCCCCATTTTCCACAGTCCAGTGCTTCTTTGCATCTTCCGTCCACTCAGCAACCTTTTTTTCACGGACGTCGTCAGGCATCTTTGCAAGATCACGAGGGTCGAAATGCGGACGACCGTGCCATCCGGACAAATCAGCGCCATTGAAAAGGGCTCGGAAGCCTTCCGGAGGTTCGGCAGATGCATTCGCTGAACCAAAAGCAGACAGAGCAACGACAAGTGTTGCCCAGATAAATGATCGAACGTTCATTGGACAGTGCTCCAGGCGGGTCATTTCATACGCAGACAGTTTGGAGGCAGGAAGACCAGAAACACCCAGAGTAACGAATGAAAGAAGCCGGGAAAACCATTCGTTGCTTCCTTCCACTCAGAAAGACTGCGGTCGACTTCCCTGAATCATCCAGGGCGTCTGAACCGAGGATCCGAGCCGCACCAGAAAATCATGGACTTTTCCCGCCGACTGACTTCCCCTCCGGAGGGAAATCCTCAATTCGGCCTGCAGATCACCGCACAGCGCCGCGAATTGCGAAGGGACTCAGCCACGACTCACCGTTCCCGAACAGACGGAAGATGGTGGATGATGGTTCCGCGAAACGAACAACACGTTGCCACTGACTCAGCTCAACTGGTGGATCGAATTGAGGGGACGATCGGCGAGGCATCGGTTTCGATCGGAATGATGATGTCGGAATCTGTTCGCCGATCACTTCTCTGTGGTCCTGGAGAGATCGGCACAACCCTTCAGAAATATGCCCGCGATCAGGAATCCTCGGCAGTTACCGGTGCGATGCCGCAAATCAGCGAAGAATGCGAAACCGTTGCTGAGAAACCACGCTGCGCATCACGGACTTCGTCGAAAGGCGATTCAGCGATGAATTGAAACTCGTCGAGACGCGAACAAACGAGAACGCTCGAATCAAAGCCGAATCCGATGCCGCGATTGAGGTCGTGAATAACGCGATCGGAGAATCCCGCAAGACCGCCGAAGGAACTGCCAGAGACCTGAAACGATCTGCCGTCTCTGCATGAAGGTTATTCGGCCCTCGAATCACTCCATACGGCAAGACACCTTCCTGGACAGTCACCACAGCAGATTCTGAAGCAAGGCAAACAACTCTCGTCTCTGTTTCGGCAACTCGCCGACCAGCAGCAGGACCTGTTCGGAACCCCGCAACAACTGGCTGCGGCCACCTCGCAAGTCCCTGAGTCAATACAGCCGCAGTCAAAATGACATAGAAAGCTTCGCACGATGTCCGCGACCTGCACTTCTCAGCCTGTCATTTCGCCAGCCGTCTTGACGAGCTCGAACGTCCCGGAGGCATTCGCGCGCCTTGTTCTCAAAGTTCACAAGCAGGAAGAAAAAATCGCTTCACAACCCGGAAGAGGAATCCACTGTTCGCGCCTGCAGCTTGTGTGACACCTACTCCAGGGGCACAGACTCTGCTGTTGTGGCCGGGTTCTGACCATGTCTACGTTGCTGACTCGAACTTTTCAGCGGCACAACCAAACTATTCACCCCAAAAAACCGTCAGCCGATGACAGGCACGGAAGTCACTGACCGTCGAACCAGATGGCATCCTGCACCAACTGCAGATGCGATGGCAGCCATGGAGAGGTCGTGTAGACACCATGGCCAAACAGGGTGGTTTCCAGAGGCGTAAGCAGGGACGTCATCAGACCGCTGGGTTCGTATTGGACAAGCATATTAAGTCCATCGGCATGGCATCGAGTGCCGGTTGTCCATCGAGCACACAAGTTTTGAAGAGACGCCGGTTTGATGGCCGCGACCCTTTCATTCGGCTCGGGCAATGAAAGCCCGTCCTCAAGCAGCTCAGTCAGGCGAGCATTGACAGCTCGTGATGCTGGAGATGCCACATCTGTCCCAGCGATGGCAAACGACTGAACCCAGTCACCCCACGTGGCTTTCACGACATCGGCAACGGGATGCGGCGGAAACAGCGGCTTACAGGTGATTGCCATCGACTCGTTTTCGGGTCGATGATGCGTGACGTGAACCAGCCGATGACATCCATTCACATCCCAGCCGTAGCGGACAGGTGTCCCGAAAGTCACCATCAGCATCTGTTTTGCGATGGGATGTGGCGTCGGAGATGTTCGCAGGTTTTCTCGCACGGCTTTCCACAATTCAGAAGGCTGATCAATCGCGGAAAAGAATCGTTCGACATCGGCCCGCTCGTTCGCCAGCAGATTCGTTAACAGCGCGAAAGCATTCCCCGCGTGGGAATGCCCCCACAGAAGAATTTTTTGTGATGCCGGAACCGGTCGCTGAATGATCTGATGCAGAAGCTGCATCGCCAGATCGGCTCGTGCGAAATGGTGATTCTGACTGGACCAGGCAGGTTTCAGCAGTTCGACCGCCGGATCGGTGCCCACCAGTCGCTGAAATTCCACGCGAAAATCTTCCGTGTAGTTACCGACATCTTTGGTCGCAGACGCTGCGAAGTCCGGCATCTTCTGCATCAGCGAATTCGCAAACTTGTCCAGAACGCCCGACAGCCACGGGACGCTGCGGCCGACGGCAGTCATGGTTTCCGAAATCGCGAATGGATCGTTCCCGACGAACGTTCCGTGAACGAGAACGATACGGGAAACTTTCAGCTTCGAATGCAGTGACTGAAACTGGCCGTCACGTCCATCCACCCGAGCCAGCATTCGGAACTGTGGCGGAGTTGTGACCACCGTTGGATACGATTGATGACGAAATCCGTTTTGAGTCGGCATAAGTCCCCTCGAAGTTCGGAAACAGCCTGCATCCGCCTTTTGCTGTCGGCCTCGGTCCGGCAACAGCATGCAGAATCCGCCGAAACTCTGTGCTGCCAGTGCCTCAAGGTGTGATCTGGTAAACAGTAACACCTGTTCTGAACAACGCAATTCTGATGATTGCAGCACGGACTTTGCCGTCTGCAACGATTGCTCGGAACATACACAAGGCTCTGCCTTTGCAGATCAATCGTATCCTGTCGATAACCGTGTTCCGGATCTGTCGACTGTACCGGTGTGCTCGCCAATCAAATGAAGCGTCTTCGTTGCTGCGGTCGAAATCGTAACAAACAGAACATTGTGCCTTCTGCGCCTTTTGGGATTTGGAAGCATCATTGTTCTGACTGTGCCCTGCAACACAGCATGATTTCTCTGCAACTTTGTTACAAAAGCTGTTTGCCCGCTCAATGGAATGCCGGACGTCCAGTGACGTCCTCGGAGACCAGCAGGATGCTGACCGGATTTTTCCGCAACAAGGTTCGTCGAAGAATTGCTCTGCTGCTCGCCGCTGCGGCCGGACTGAACTCCCTGAGCGGATGCTCACGGGCGTTCTGGCGACAGCAGGCCGACAAGGATTCCTATCGTGCGATCGGTGAACGCCTGACCGATCCTCGTTGGGCGGTTCCGCGAACTGATCTGACGCCGGACCCGAGAAGCCGATTTTTTGATCCGTACGATCCGGACAAATCGCCACTGCCACCCGACGATGCTGCCGCCCACCAGTTCATGCACTGCGTGAACGGAATCAAAGGCTACAAGAGCTGGCATAAGCTTGGCACCGCCTTCGCGATCGAAAATCCTCAATGGCTTGAAACATACGGAATCGATATGCAGGGCATGGACCCGGTGAAGGGGCACGCTCAGGTACAACTGCTGAAAATCACCCTGCCACAGGCGATGGACATTGCCTGCATCAACAACCGTGACTATCAGACAAATATCGAAAACCTCTACATCAGTGCACTGGCACTGACTCAGCAGCGGTTCGCATTGGGAGTCCGTCTGACAAATATCGGTCGCAACAACGGCAGCAACTCGTTCACCTATGAGAATAATGAACGGTCGCCTTTGAAATCATCTCGAGTTCTGAGAGCCGGCGTGGGAGTCATTCAGACGCTCCCATCCGGTGCTCAGATCGCCATGGATATTGCCAACTCCGTGACGTGGAATCTGACGGACAAACAGGTGACAGCGCCGACACTCGGATACAGCTTCACTCAGCCGTTGTTTTTTAATGCAGGTCGAAAGGTCGTTCTGGAGAACCTGACACAGGCGGAACGCAATGTCTTGTACAACGCGAGGACGCTCGCGCGATTTCGACAAACGCTGTTTACCGAAGTGACAGCCAGTTATCTGAATCTGCTTCAGCAGCGTCAGAGCATTCTGAATATCGAAAACAACATCCTTCTGCTGGAAGACCAGCTGGTGGCTCAGGAGGCCCGTGACTCGCGCGTCGCCGGTGTGGCATCCGGTGCGTTTGACGAGGCTGCGCAGCTGAACATCCCCGAATCCCTCAGGAAGAAACTGCGAGCCGATCAGGGTTTCCTCGTCTGGGAAGGAACCATGTCGAAAGAGGAGGAAGAAGCGATCCTCGCTCTTTCCGACGACCCGGACTACCTCGCTGCTGCGCAGGATCTGATTGGTTTCAAAAATCAGCAAACCACAACACTGTCCTACCTGCAGCTGCGAGATCAGTTGAATCGAGCCCAGAGCACTCTGGCTCAAAGCCAGAGACAATATGCGGACCAGCAGGATAATCTGAAACTCCTGCTCGGCTTACCTCCGAATGTCGTTCTCGAAGTCGAAGAATCTGCACTGGCCCCCTTTGAACTGATCAGCCGTGATCTTCTGGATCTGGAGCGAGCGTTTCGAGACATGCAGATTGAACTCGGCGGCAAACTTCTTCCTGCCCGAGTGGAAGGCCAACTGATTGAACCGATTGCAGAGTTCGATGGGCTCAAGGCCTATGTCAGCCAGCTCAAATCCATGAGTGACGAGCTGCACGAAGTCGGGCTCAAAAGGGTGCAGACCGATTTTGAAGAGGTCAATCTGCTTCTGCAACGCACTCAGGAAGACCCGACTGCTTACGAACATGACAAGCGATACTTCCGCAGTGCCGAGGAACGCGAACGACTGGTCAGCAATACGGATCGGAATCTTCGAATCTTTCGTTTTGCCGAGCAAAAATTCGGCTCAGGGAAGTCACTGCTGGATGTCATGCATGAAGTGATCAATGCAGACTCTCAGGAAGCCATGATCCAGCGGCTTGATATGAACGCCAACGGAAAGATCGAACTTTCGGAGCTTCCAGAAGGTTGGTCGCATCTCCCCCGGAAAGGGAACGAAGATGCGAGGGCGGAGTACACACCGGAAGAATTGATTCAGGAGATTGCTTCCGCTTCTCGTATCCTGCATGACGAGAATCTGCTCCGCGTTTCTCAGGGCCTTGAGGTTGTGCAGGTCGCCCTGCGGGTTGAGTTGATTGCACTGAATCCCTTCACACTCGACGGGACGATGCGAGTTCCCACGATTGAAGAGGTGATCGACCTGGCGCTTGAGAATCGTCACGATCTGATGAATGCCCGCGCAGCAGTTGCCGACGCGAGAAGAGATGTCGAAGTTGCCGCCAACAACCTTGAGGCGGGCGTCGAATTGACCTTCTCCGGCGAGGAGGGGCTGGGGAACTCAAGGCCATCTCAGACCGCCAGTGCTCAGTTCTCAACTCCACTGGACAGAATCGAAAACCGGAACGGCTATCGACAGGCCCTGATCACTTATCAGCGTGCCCGTCGAGACTACATGCAGCTGGAAGACCAGATCAAGCGGGTCGTCCGGCAAAACTGGCGGCAGATCCAGACGCAGGAATATCGCGTCGAAATCGACCGCACCACCGTCAGAAACGCGGCCCTTCAGTACGATAGCGCGTCCCTGCAGGCTCAGGCTGCGGCACAGACCAACGCGTTGAGCCTGGTGAACGCCCTGAATTCGGTTCTGAACGCCCAGAACTCCCTTGTGCAGGATTGGGTCACTTACGAGACGAATCGGCTTAACATCTATCGCGACATGGGTATCATGCAGATTGATCCTCGCGGAGTCTGGACCGATCCATTTTACCAGCAGATGGATAACCTCCCTGCCGGAAGTGAAGAGTCCTCGCCTGCTGCCACTCCCGATGTCGTCCTTCCCGCTCCGGAACCACAGAACTGATTTTAAGGTATCTGAGGATGCTCGGCTCTCATTCTGCTCGTCGTTCAGGCAGCACATTGCCCGTCCTGATTGTTGTCGCACTCATCTTGACCCTTGTGGCATTGTTTGCGGTACGCGATTCCCGCAACTGGATCATGTCAAAGCTTGGCAAAGGTGAGTCTGGCGTGACATTCGACTACATTCTTCGCAAAGCTGAAAAGGGTCCGTTCCGGATCATGATCACGGAAAACGGAACCATTGACAGTCTGAAGAATGTCACACTCAGCAATCGCGTCGAGGGGTCGACGACGATCATCTCGCTCATTCCGGAAGGCAGCAAGGTCACTGAGCCTGTGATGACCGAGCTCGACGGTGTCGTTCATTTTGCCGCGGGTGAATCTGAATCGTCAAAATCCGTGAAAGTGGTTGCACCTGATGGCACGGAGAAGAGCTATCCCCTCGTTCTGGGAGAGTTCACAAAGGTCCTTGTCGAAGACCGACAGCAGGTTCGCAAAGGCGACTTTCTATCCGGTGATGTGTGTTGCGAACTGGATGCATCTTCGCTGAAAGAGAAGTTTCAGGATCAGAAGATCAAAGTCACCACAGCCACCGCCAACCTCGACAAAGCCGGTAAGGACATCGAGATCCAGCGAACCACCAACGAAAGTAACGTCGCCAAAGCGAAGCTTGCCGAAGAACTGGCGCAACTGGACTTCGCAAGTTACACGTCCGCAGGAGGAGAATACGCTCAGGCTGTGGAGACCATTCGCGGCGATCTGAAGAAGACCGAGGAAGAATTGTCCATCAACAAAGAGGAATACGAGCGCATTCGAGATCAGGCCCGACTCGGCTATGCAAACGTGAATCAGCTCGAAAGCGCTCGCCTGAAGGTGACTCAGTCCCAGATCACGCTCAAGGTCAAGACCGGGGAACTCGCGGTGCTGGAGAACTTCACAAAAATCCGTAAAGAGAGCGAACTGAAGCAGACCGCAGAAGACACCAAACGTGAAACAGCACGAGCCAAACTCGAAGGCGAAGCGCTGATGACACAGATGCAGGCGGCTTACGATGCTGCCAAGCTGACGCTTGATATCGAAACCGAAAAACTGGAAACGTATCGTCGGCAGATTCAGGCCTGTCAGCTTGTCGCACCGCAGGCTGGAGAAGTCGTATATGCCGCTCAGCAGGGCGGTCGAGGCAGCGAACCGGTTGTGATCGAGCAGGGGGCTTCCGTTCGTGAGCGTCAGGCGATTATCAATCTTCCAGACCTCGAACATATGAAGATCGATGCTCGAATCCACGAATCCCGAATCAGCAGAATCGTGATCGGCCAGCCGGTCGAAATTGAAATTGACGCACTGCCAGGAGAACCCTACCGCGGTAAGCTGGCAAGCGTCTCATCAGTGCCGGTACCTGGCAGTTGGCCAAATACCGACCTGAAGGAATACGAGGCGATCGTTGAAATCCTCGAAACACCGGAGAAAACTCGCAAGCTGAAGCCGGGCATGACCGCTCAGGTTCGCATTATTGTTGAAGATCGAAAAGACCCGGTCCTGCAGGTCCCCGTACAGTCTGTCGTTTCCTTCTCCGGAAACTACTTTACCTATGCGGTCGGAGGCAAAGGCGCAGAACTTCGCGAAATCAAGGTTGGTGATGCAAACGATGAGTTCATGGAAGTGCTGGATGGCGTCAAAGAAGGCGAATCCGTCGTCATGAGCCCTCGAACGTACTTCTCCAAAGAACTCAGTGCACTTGAGCAGGAGAAGTCTGCCGAGGCAGAAGCCCGGCGAGAAAAGGTCGAAACTCCGGATCGCAAAGGCGGGCCTCGTGGTGCCGCTGCAGGCGGACCGGGAGCCATGGGGAGCGGACCCGGGAACGGCGGCGGACCCGGTGCGGGTGGTGCAGGTGGAGGTCGCCCGGGAGGAGGACCGGGTGGTGGTGGCGGATTCCAGATGCCAACCGATGCAAAATCCATGCACGAAGGTATGGACAAGAATAAAGACGGCTTCATCACAAAGGATGAGCATCCTTATCCGCAGGCATTCGATCGAAATGACGCCGACAAGGATGGAAAGATCTCCATTGAGGAATCGGAGACGGCCTTCAAAGCCATGCAGGAACGCATGAAGAAGCAGTAGGACAAACGACACCACCAGTGCGTTACTGCCGAAAAAAGACGTTCTTGAAAGGCTCTTGCCATGCAGTTGGCAGCTGAAGTAATCGACATCGAAAAAGATTACCTGCTCGGAACCGTGCTCGTCCGCGCATTACGAGGTGTCAGTCTGCAGTTTCCGAAAGGGGACTTCGTTGCCATCATGGGGTCGTCCGGAAGTGGCAAGAGCACACTGCTCAATCTTCTCGGCGCACTCGATCGTCCGACGCGTGGCAAGTACATCATCGGTGGCCGGGATGTGTCGACGATGTCCGATGATGAGTTGTCCGCAGCCCGAAACGAACTGATTGGCTTCATCTTCCAGTCGTACAACCTGATCCCACAGTATACTGTGCTTGAGAACATCGAAGTCCCGCTGCACTATCGAACAGGCTACCCGAAGATCGGAAGTGAGGAACGCGATCGAATCCATCAACTGGCTGAAATGGTAGGGCTCGGAGAGCGAATGGACCATCGCCCGTTTCAATTGTCCGGCGGACAGCAGCAGCGTGTTGCCATTGCCCGCGCGCTGGTGAACAATCCGGAGATCATCCTTGCGGACGAGCCGACCGGTAATCTGGATTCAGCAACGGAACAGGAAATCATGGAAATGTTGCTGAACCTGAATCGCTCCGGACGCACCATCATCATGGTGACGCACGAGCCTGCGGTGGCAAAACTCGCAAAGCGACAGATCTACATGAAAGACGGCAAGGTCGCCGGCGAAGGCGTATTCCCCGGCTGACACACTGACAGACAGTAAAACCATGGCCAATCTGATTCGTACCATCGAACTCGCCCTGAAGAGCCTTACGCTGCACAAGCTGCGTTCCGGGCTCACCATGCTCGGGATTGTCTTCGGTGTGTTTTCCGTGATCGCCATGCTGGCCATCGGTGAAGGCGCAAGTCGTCAGGCCCAGGAGCAGGTTCTGAAGCTTGGTGCCACCAATATCATTGTTCGAAGCGTTAAACCACCGCGTGAAAGCGCGAGTTCCATGCAGGGCAGCAATTCATTTGTGTTGCGATATGGCCTGAAGCGAGCTGACTATGACCTGCTGTCGAAGACCATCCCGACGATTGAAAGCGCCGTCCCGATTCGAGAACTCACCAAGCCGTGCCGGTTTACTCATCGTGAAATGAACTGTCGCATCGTGGGATGCACTCCCGATTATCTGGATATGAACCACCTGACTCTGGCTCAGGGACGCTTCATCTCTGACAAAGATCGCCGTGAAAAAGCCAACGTCTGCGTGATTGCTTCGGGTACGGCCGACCAGTTGTTTCAATTTGAGGATCCGATGAAGAAAACCGTGAAGGTTGCCGATCGGCGATACACTGTGGTCGGAGTGACAAAAGCCCGGGAAGCCAGCGCGGCCATCGGTGGAAGCATGTCGGGCCAGGAATTCAACAGCGATATCTACATTCCTCTGGAAACCATGACTGTTCGGTTCGGTGATCTCGACATTGACCGTCGCCAGGGTTCATTCAGTGCAGAAGAATATGAACTCAATCAGATTACTCTGCGAATCCGATCCGTCGATGATGTCGTCCCGACAGCCGATGCCATCCGCGAAAGTCTGAAGATCCATCACAAAGCCGGCAATGACTATTCCGTCGTCGTTCCGCAGGAACTCCTGAAACAGGCTGCTCAGATTCGAGTCATTTTCAATGTGGTTCTGGGATCCATTGCAGCCATCAGTCTGGTCGTCGGCGGTATCGGTATCATGAATATTATGCTGGCGACCGTCACCGAGCGAACGCGTGAAATCGGGATTCGTCGCGCCCTGGGAGCGAAGCAGCATGACATCACGATGCAGTTCCTGACCGAAACCATCGTACTGGCAGGCAGCGGCGGTCTGATCGGGATCATTCTGGGGCTGCTGACACCCCTCGCGTTTGAGGGCCTCAAATGGGGCGCACAGGAGTTCTTCTTCAAGGGCCAGACAGCTTCAGAATTCAGTAATATGTTTACAAATCTGAATCCCAAAATTGTCCCGTTGAGCCTTCCGCTCGCTTTCGGAATCTCCGTCGGAATCGGCGTCGTGTTCGGACTCTATCCTGCCCGATCCGCCGCGCGCCTCGACCCCATTGAAGCACTGCGTCATGAGTGATGCGGTTCTTTCGGGCGTCGTAATTCAAACGACGGATCTGAGCCGACGTTACGGGAGTCGGCGAGGCATTGAGAAGATCAACCTGACGATTTCCGAGGGTGAGATCTTTGGATTTCTTGGTCCCAATGGCGCTGGTAAGTCGACAACGATTCGCATCCTCGTGGGACTTCTGAGAGCAGGTTCCGGTGCCGCAGAAATCTTTGGTCGCGACTGCTGGACAAGTGGGCCCGAAATTCGTCGTGAGATCGGATACATCGCTGGAGACGTGCGACTGTATCCGTGGCTGACAACACATTCCGCATTAAAGATCCTTTCGGGTGTTCATGGACGTGACTTGCTGTCAAACGGACTCGAAATCGCGGAACGCTTTCGTCTTGAGCCTCGATTGTCTGTGCGCAGAATGTCGCGTGGCAATCGCCAGAAAGTTGCCATCGTTCTCGCCCTCGCTCATCGTCCGAAACTCGTCATCCTTGATGAGCCGACATCAGGTCTTGATCCCCTGATGCAGGAGACCCTGATGCAGTGTCTGCGCGAGATGGCCCGGGAAGGGCGGACAGTGATGTTCTCCAGTCACACGCTGAGCGAAGTCGAATCACTCTGCGACCATGTTGCTATGGTCAGGAATGGTCAGATCGTGGAAGACTCAACCGTCTCACGACTGAAGTCTCTGGCTCCGCGCCAGATCGCGGTGACACTTCGCAGCGACCAGCACCCGGAAAATATCCAATGGCCGGAGGTTCTTCGACGTGCGGAACGGCCAGCTGCCACGCTGTCCGTTTCGGACGCTCGAACCGAATACTTCGAATTGACAGGTTCGTCAGCTTCGCTCGTGGAATGGGCCGCGACTCAGAATTTTGCGGATGTCACCATTGGTCTGCCATCGCTCGAGGTCCTGTTTCGGCGCTACTACGACTTTTCGGCCGAGGCAGATTGATGAGTGGACTGCTGCGAAAGATCTGGGTCGAAGTACGCTGGCCGATTTTTTGGTTCAGTCTCGGACTTTTCGCCGTCATGGGACTGCTGACTGCGCTGCTGCCGAAGGTTCTCGGCAATATCGACGCGATCTTTTCGAAGATGCCAATGGTCAAACCCCTGATCACGGCTCTGCTCGGGGTTGACCCTGGAGAAAACATGTCGTCCGAATTGTTGCAGGCATTTCTATGGGTTCATCCGACAGTTCTGACTCTCATCTGGGCTCACGAAGTCATGTACTGTTCAAGAATTCCAGCCGGGGAAATCGACCGCGGAACGGCAGACTTTCTGATGTGCCTTCCTGTTTCGCGATGGCAGATCTTCCTCGCCGAAACAATCGGCTGGATTGGTTCAGGCGCCGTCATCCTCGTCACAGGCTACTGCGGACATCTGATCGCGTCTTCCACTCTTCAACCCGAGATGAAACTGACGGTTGGCAATACAACCATGGTCATGATCAATATGGCCGCCTTGTATCTCGCTGTCGGCAGCTTTGCCTTCCTTGTGGCCGCGTGCAGTGACCGGCGAGGACGCGCGATTGGTATCGTCTTTGCCATTCTGCTGGCCTCTTTCCTGCTGAACTTTCTCGCCCAGTTTGTTGACTGGGCAAAGGATCTGTCCCCCTGGTTGTCCGTCATGGAATATTATCGTCCGGCGATCATCATTCAGTCCGGGACATTCCCCTCAGAGAATGTGGCGACACTTCTCGGACTGACAGCGCTGTTCTGGTTTGCTTCCGGGCTGATTCTGAGCCGTCGCAGTATCTGCACAACATAGCTCATGCTGCAGGGATCAGAAATCGTGTCTCACTGACCTGGCGACAAGGGTCGTCCTCGAAGACCGCAAAGACACTCCGTCGGCATCGCTGAAGGCCATACATGCGAACGGACTCGCACGTGCTTCTAGGGATTCCGTGCTGCATGTGAATCTGGTCGCTCAACCGCTCTGGGAACATGCAACAGCCATGACGGGAGCCTGAGTCGCTCACGAATCTGATTCTGAAGCTGCACCGCCTCCGCTCGACCGGAGACCGCAATAAACACGGTGGATCCGCTGCCTGACATGTGAACAGAACGTCGAGTCACGGCGTTCAGGCGACTCATCAGCTGATCCATCTCAAAATTCACACGACGTCCGGCTTCCGTCAGCCTGTTGAACATCAGCGGAATCATGTCCGCTCCTGACGCAGCCTGCAGACAATCAATGAGGCTGGCCGACGAACGCAACTCTCCCGACAAGCCTGTCGCACGAAACACGTCTGCCGTACTGTTTCCCCTGCGCGGTCTCAGTGCGATGAAATACAGATCACGCCCAAGGGGAATCTCACGCACCTGTTCACCTCGGCCAGAGCATAACGCGGCAGGATATCCGCTCAGCAGAAAATTGATGTCGCTGCCAAGTGACGCTGCCATGGAATGCAGCTGAGCGTCAGACAACGGCGCATTCCAGAGTTCTCGGCACAACAACAGTGTCGTTGCCGCATTGCTGGAACCTCCCGCCAGACCGGATTCCGGCGGAATCCGTTTGTGCAGAATGAATTCCGCTCCCTGAGGCAGATACATCGCGCTCCGCACCATCGCCGCCGCGCGAAGAATCAGGTTGGACTCATCAAGGGGAATTCCCTGTTGCATGTCTGATGGCGTTGCATCGCTGAATCGCAACGACAGACCCGTGCCGGACGTGCATTTTACGGACAGCTGGTCGCACAGTGAAGTTCGCAGCATGACCGTTTCAAGCTCGTGATAACCGTCCGCGCGTTTTCCGAGCACCTCGAGGAACACATTCAGTTTCGCCGGACACGACGCCGTCAGCATGCCTGAATCAGACCCTCGAGATCCACAGCAAACCCGAACCTCTGCAGAACTCTCACTCACCGCGCCAGGAATCTCTCCCATACTCATGGAATCAGCCTGCCTCCGTTGCGATCCAGAAATCGCTGCCAGCGACGAATGGCTTCCCGCCGTCGTGACGGTTCGTTGTCCGGGAAGTAATTCATTCGATCCTTCGTGTGCTGTTCCATGCGATAAATAGCCATCGTTCGAGTCGCCAGACTGCCGTCTTCCAGCATCGTCATCAGGTCAGCCACCACATTCGGATCAGCTGCCTGTGCTGGTGTCAGACCGGCAATCAGCTTCATCGCCGGCTCAACCTGAGCCATTGGCAACCGCGTTTCCAAAGATCGCTGGACCAGATCTCGACCCGTTGCCGAGCTGCGAAGAATCACAGACAGCCCATCAATCGCCGCTCGGTGCACCACTTCGCTATGTTCAGCATACAAGACAGACATCAGTCGTTCCACGTCACGAGTGATCGAAGCAATCTGAACGGCCAGAACTCCAACCTGGGGATTGCGGTCGTTGAACAAAGGCTGAAGACACTCGTCAGGGTCAGGATTTGTGGCCAGCGATTCCATCAGCCGAGCCTTGATCGCTCCAATTTCAGGAATCTCCTCGACCTCGGTCTCGAATAACCATCGCGGAGCAGACGCCAATGGCTCTCCATTGTCGATCGTCACAGACGAAATCGTTCCATCTGTCAGAACTGTCCAGAGCATCCGTTGGCCTCGACTCAGCATCTGTTCAACAGCCGGCTGCTCTCCCTGACCAGGAAGTGTAACGGACGCGCCTCCTTCGATCGTCGTGAGCCGCACCTGAAGCTCCGCATCGAGCGGCAGAACTCTGGCGATCCTGGTCTGCTCCTCATCCATGGCAACTGGAACAACCGCCGCTGAAGGAACGACTTCGACAGCAACTCGCGATTCCCTGGACTGCAGGGAAACTCGTGCCGAAACATCGCCGGCTCCAAGCTGAAAAACCGACTTTGTCTGTTCATTCCAGGCAACAGCAGGATCAGCCGCGATACGAATCCGTCCGGAGAGCAGATCGAATCCACTGTCAGGTCCTCCACGAAGCCGAACGTGCGAAGGCCCTCGAAGAGTGGCCGTCCAGCCTCCCACATCCGTTCGAACCACAGCATGAAACGATTCCGGAATCCCAATCCAGTTGCGGCCCGTCAGACGCCGGCAGTCAACCTGATTCACGGACATCGTCACGGCATCTCCACCAGCGATACTGGCCAACGTCATCCAGCGATCTGCCTTCTGATCAAAGACCAGTGTCGCCGCAGATTGCGCCTGCACATAGTACGACGCAGGTCGGTCATCAACCACATGATCCGGAATAACCGGGCGCGGTCGATGTTCAGCAGAAACATCGGACGCAGCAGATTCGCCAGCCGAGGCGGCGTCTTTTTTTTCCTGTGCAGGCATGGTTTCGACAGAGTCCGCCCCTGCTGCATTCACGGCATCCACGTCTGCCACAGCCTTTGGCTCTGAAGTCAGTTTTTCCGCTGCTGCTTCGGGAGTCGTGATATCTCCTGACTTCGTGTTCTGGTGATCCGCCATAGCGATCGGAGTACCATCACTCAACTTTTCCTTCGAGTCCGCTGCCACTCTCTCAGCCATCTCTGCCTCTGGCTTCTCCGGGACTTCCTCGGGAGAAGATCCGCCCGTTGCCATTGCTGGCTGTTCTGCGTCCTTCATGGCCGCTGCTGTATCACGACGATCGCCTGCCGAACTGCCTCCGGATGGTGTCGAAAACAGCCGCGAGTCCGTCGCCACAACTGCAATCCAGATTAAACCCAGCAACACGCCGACGAGTACTGGCCATCTCCGGTTGGCTGTGGACAGACTTTTCAGCGGCCTCCACTGCGGAACTGCTCCAGCCGTGTCTGCGATCGATCCTGAAACATCTCCTCCAGCCGCTCGAACAACCTCCATCTGACCCGTTGGATCCAGCATATACAACCGGTCGCGCAGTCGTGACTCTATGGCCACGGGATCTCGAAGCATCCCAAGGATCTCATGAGCAGACGCGACCTCTGCCAACAGCGCGTCGGATGCAAGAATCTCACGCTCCACCCGAGCCACCAATTCGGGAGTCAGCTGATCGTCGAGATACTCGGCGACCACGTTGGCATCAATCGTTGGCTGCAGCTTGTCAGGCGATGCGAGTCGACGACGACGCTTCACGTCCCGAATGCGGTCGACAAGTTCGGTCGCAAATGGACTGTTGGCAATCTTCTGACCAATTTCCCTGGCGTTACTCGGCGGCAACCGATCGTCCAAATAGGCCAGCAAAGTTCGCAACGTCAATCGCACGGGACACCTCCGGAAACACGTCTAAACCCAGTCCGATCAATAGTGCGATTCTCATCGCGGCTTCGTACAAGTTTCCGTTGATTTCTCGCAGAACGCGGACAATCAGCCATTTTCGCGAGTTTTGGCCTGACAGAGTTCAGGTTGGACCGCAGCATTCGAGACGTTGCGACTCGAGCATCAGTCATTCATGGATCTCCATCCCGGGGATTTTCTGCGAGCCAAATTCGGAGTCCCGGCGTCTTTGACGCGGTGACTGTTAAAGACTTCTTTATCTGGACTTTGTGTGCTTCCATGTCAATTCGACTGAACATCGAGAACGCACGGAGCAAAGCAGAACGGATCGGCGAAGCCATCGCAAATCTGAACGGTCATGCGTTCGCGCGCTGGTGACTCTCGGTCGTCTTCGAAAAAACTCTCGAAAGCCCGGTGTCACAAGCACCGGGCTTTTTTGTGGCCTTCGTAATCACCTTCCTATCGGCGCGTTCGACTTCTGGTGAGGTTACCAGTCTTTCACACTGGTCAGGTTGGGTTCAAATCCCACACGCGTCACCTGTCCCATCGACAGCCCGGTGGTGTCACGGCAGCACTTCGCTCTGATAAGGCGGCAGAGGTGGTTCAATTCCACCTCGGGCTATTCACACGTGTCTCTGGCCGATTGGCTCAGGCATCAGACTACCTGTCTGAACAGGCGGGTTCGATTCCCGCGAGACACTTCAGGACTTGATCCTGCCTGGTCCCGTGGTCAAACGGTACGACGCCAGCCCGACATGCTTGCAACGGTGGTTCAGTATCAATCCTGCTTTGGACGAGTTGCAATCAACAGTCTCGTCGTCGAATCAGCAGGTGCGGTGTGTTGTCGATGATCAGGCATGCGTCGCGTTCGGTGTCAGAAAGGGGATAACGGCCTTCGACGATGCTGAGGGAGTATTCGCCGGATTTGCGCAGGCGGATGATTTCGTTGTCGAAGACGTCGCGAGGAAATTTTTGCAGTGCCGGTCGAAGATCTGCGAGGCTCACGCATCCCGGCAGGCGAGACGATGCGCTCAGATGGTCGAACGCGGCGT
This sequence comes from Planctomycetota bacterium, assembly GCA_046341255.1. Lineage (GTDB taxonomy): Bacteria > Planctomycetota > Planctomycetia > Planctomycetales > Planctomycetaceae > SXXK01. The sequence goes on along the minus strand of JBKDRW010000513.1, from coordinate 11,752 downwards.
GGAGTTCCTTTTCGAAATCGTGAACATGGACGCCATTTGTGGTGGAAGATGCTTCCTCGCTAACAGCCACATGATTTGTGGACTCGGCCGCCGTGGATGAAACAACCGTTGGCTCTGCAACCGACATCGGATCAGCAGACGAAGTCGATGGCTCTGGGCCAGAAGCCGCTGGCGATGATTCGACCGCAGCAGGAGACTCCGTTTTGGAATCAACCGGCGCGGTCACTTCCGTCAAAAGCCCGGGCGTTGGCGGTTCAGATGACTCTGATACGGGCTCTGGCGGCTTCGAAGTATCCTGAGCCTTCGCGGAACTTGCGGCGCGGCGTTTGGGTTTGGTTTCCTCCGTGGTCGCTGTCGACGAGCCTTCTGCAAGCAGCACATCGCGTGTTCGGAATACGTGCCACTTGCCAGCCAGTCGGACCGCGCCGAATCCGGGAGGCAGACGACCTTCGGACACGGCCTTCTTCAATGCCTCCTCAAAGTGAGGTCGAACGTGGACATGAACGGCCTTCAAGGTGGCGAGCCTGTCGATTGCGACGGCCTGCGTCTCAGCGGTAATCACCAGTCCAACGACCGCATCAAGCAAAGCGGGGAACGCGGCAAGTCGCTCGATGTCGTCGGTTAACGCGACCGGTGAATCACTGGCTCCGGGCAGCGCAATTTTTGCTCGGGAAGCAAATGGTTCGAGGGCGATGGCCTTTTGAAATACGCCCGTCTCCGCGCTGGGATTGGCCATTTCATGCAATCGAGCCAGCGACATTGGGTAGTGACCGGCCGCTGCACTTCGAGCCGTCTCCAGGGTCTTGACGAGTTGTTCGGACAGGATCTTTTCCGCTCGCGGAAACCTCGCATCACGCAGGATCAGATCGGGCTTCGACTTTGATCCAGCAGCCTGCAGTTCGACGAATGGAAAGCGACGCTGAAGATCGGCATGAGTTCTCCAGACTTCTCCAACTCGGGCCTGCACATCCTTGGCCAGCAACCCGCACACGGCGGACAGTCTGACTTCCGGACGCTCTGACGAACAGATTCGCGTAAGCAGCCGCTTTAAAAATCCGTCCGTGTTGACTGCCGACTGAGCTTCAGCTCGAAACGTCAGCCATGCTGCTGGCAGTCTGCCGCCGACAATACCGACAGACTGACTGAACGGCGGCAGCAACATAGCGGCCGGCAGCAGAGGATCATCTTCTTCGATACCGGCCTTTAAAAGGAGTTCTGACAGCATCGCGGGATACTTCGAATCACCGCCAGCTTTCAGAGACTCCAGTGCCGAAACAAGTCGCTGACTGAGCACTGCATCGGGACGGGCAAAACGCTCATCATGAATCTGAACGACACTCTGTTTTCCTGCGATGCGAATGACTGCGGCCAGCCCAGGGGGGAACTTATCCGTCTGCTTTGACCAGTATGCCTCGATGGGCTTTCGAAGAGACTTCTCTGCGGCTTTGCAAAGTTCCGAAACTGGTCGCACGGGATTCAATTCACTGCACCCCGAAGCAGGATGCTGCACAAGCCTGAGCAGTACCGCCGAATCCATCGCCAGACGCTCAACGTCAGACTTCAATGCGACGGGGCTCTTCAGATCTTCCGGCACCGCGATCAGCACATTGCCTTTTGCAGGCGGCTTCGACAGAGCAGCATGAACCCAGTCCGGATTGACTCCGGACAGACTGGCAACAATCTGCGACCAGTTCAGAAAAGACAATTCTGAACTGGCAGTTCGCGCGGCACGATGTGATTCCAGAAGTGCGACGATGTTTTGCGCGATCTCACTCAGCGGATCGGGGATCTTCGCTTTCCCGGCCATCGATGCTGTCTCCCTGATTAAATGGGTAATTCGTCTCGGCGTTTTTCCGGCCGACCCCTTCCATGGTCGATGGTCCCGTATTGTGACACGGAATACCCCCGTTTGCAAAATGCGCGAGGATGTTCTCCGAAGCGGGGGATGTCACGTCCATGGACATGGGGCTCGAATGATTGGTCCCAGGTGCCTCGAATTCCGGAAAATTCACCGCAAGAGACGGACTGCCGGCACCGTCCAACTGTCAAAAGCTGTTGACGTGCGGTTCGGCCCGCATTCTCAATCCAGCGTCGCCTGTTCCCCGGTTTTCAGAATCTCAAGAACCTCAGCCGCGGTCTGAGCCGTTCGCAGGCGTTCCGGAATGAACTCGCTCTCATCCAGCAATGTGGCAATCACCGCCTGAAGCCTCTGATGAACACGCGGCTGCCCCGTTGGAGTCAGCAGCACAAACAGCAGATGTGCTCTTTCTGACGTGCCTCGATATGGAATGCCGTTCTCCGATCGAATCACCAGCACAATAGCCTTCTGCAGACCCTGCAGGCGGGCGTGAGGCATGCCGAGATGTCGACCGAGATACGTCTCAATCAGTCGTTCACGTTCCTCGACAGCTCGCACCACTTCATCGCGAGGAATTGGCAGCGACTCCGGCTTCATTCTGAAGAGTGCTTTGCGAACGGCCTCGATCGTACTGTCAGCCTCGATATTCAGATGAATTCGATCTTCCAGCAGAGCGTCGCCCAGATGAACAGGCTCTTCATCTTCGAACTCGTCACGGATCGTACCCACGATTTCTTCGATCACGTCTTCGAGGGTCAGATAACCAGTCCACACGCCACGGCCATCCTGCACCAGCGCCGCATGGATGCGCTTCTTCTGCATTTCCGCGAGCAGTAACTCCAGAGGCGTTGATTCCTCCACAACAATCACCGGACGAAGCAACGACTTCAATTCGGTGTTCTCGTCACCCATCAGCAGCATGTCCTTAAGATGTACGATCCCCGCCGGAATCGGCTCATTGTCAAGGACAGGGTAACGACTGAATCGATATCGTCTCGCGACCTGCATGTTTTCGTCCCAGGAATTCTCCGTGTTCATGCAACGAACCTGAGACTTCGGACGCATGGCATCGCGAACAAGAAGTTCACCGAGATCAAAAACATTCTCGAGGAACAGCAGTCGCCGGAAAGACATCATCCCGGAGGACTGTGACTGATTCAGCAGAATCCTCAATTCATCCTCACTGTGTGTGTCATGATGAGTGGAACCTCCAAGCCCCATGAATCGCAATGCCAGATTTGCCGATCCGTTCAGGACCCACAGTGGCAACACAAACAGCGTGCGAAAAAATCGCAATGGTGGCGCGGTCATCAGCGACATCTTGTCGGTCAGCCGAATCGCCATGGACTTCGGAATCAGTTCGCCAACCAGAATGTGAGCGTAACTGACCAGCAGGTAACTGATTGCAAAGGACACCGCATGTGCCGTGATCCACGTGGCATCTGATTTCTCCGGAAACAGCCCGCTGAAAAGCAGCACAGGCTCGATCAGAGTCACCACGGCAGGTTCCGCAACAAACCCAAGTCCGATTGACGTGAAGGTAATGCCGACCTGGCATACGGAGAGATACTCGTCCAGGTGCTCCTGCACATGATTGGCCGCAATCGCACCCCGAGTTCCATCATCCACCAGTTCGCGAACTCGTGACGGACGCATTTTGACCGCAGCAAACTCTGCAAGAACAAAGAACCCGTTCAGCAGGACCAGCAGAATTGCCAGGAACAGATAGAGAACAACCATCCGAAGCTCTGAAACCAAATCGATGCAGCAGAAACCAGTGCCATCTTAGAGGGTTTCCGGTTCTCTTCAACGCTGCTCGCCATGGCGATCCGGACTGTTCTGCCAATTCCCGGGATCATCCCGAGACAAGTCGCCGGAAGAACTCACCTTCGTTCACGGTCGGGCGTTCCGGGCGGCCTTTATAAAGCCAGGTCAGCAAACGATGGTCGAGGCCCATCAGATGAAGAATGGACGCGTGCAGATCGTGGACATGAAGTCGATCTTCGACTGCTCGCAATCCCAGATCATCCGTTGTTCCGATTGTCTGACCGCCCTTGATTCCGCCGCCGGCCATCCACATCGTGAACCCCGTTGGATTATGGTCACGTCCATTGCCTTTTTCCGACATCGGTGTGCGTCCGAATTCTCCGCCCCAGATGACGAGCGTCTGATCCAGCAGTCCGCGCTGTTTGAGATCTTTCAGAAGACCGGCAACCGGCACGTCGGTCGCTTTGCAATTGGTCGAGTGATTCGCTTCGATCCCGGCATGCGCGTCCCACTTGCTGCCCGCGCCATGATAGAGCTGAACGAAACGTACTCCACGCTCGACAAGTCTTCGCGCGAGGAGACACATGCGGCCATAAGTCGCCGTCTCCTTCTGATCCAGACCATACATCGCCTGAGTGGCCGCGGACTCCTCCTCCAGAGCCACAGCTTCCGGTGCTTCAGCCTGCATGCGAAACGCGAGTTCATAAGAGGCGATGCGAGCTTCAAGTTCAGTCTGCTCCGGATGCTGACTGGCAAATGTTCGATTCAGCCGATCCAGCAGATCCAGCTTACCCTGCTGCTGCGCACCACCGGCGCCTTCCGGAGGATTCAGATGGGAAATTGGCTGTGCGCCTTCGTTCAGTCGCACACCCTGATACATGGCCGGCATAAATCCGGCGCTCCAGTTACGGGGACCATTGACGACCGATGTCTTCGTATCCTGCATGACGACAAAGGCCGGCAGATTCCTGTTGGCAGTGCCCAGTCCGTAGGTAATCCAGCTTCCCAGCGATGGACGGCCGCCCAGAATCGAACACGTGTTCATCTGGCACACACCGGATGAATGATTGATCCCATCAGCCCAGCAACTGCGGATCACCGCAATGTCATCGACACACTGAGCGGTCTGTGGCAACCAGTCAGAAACCCACGTCCCGGCTTCGCCATACTGACGCCAGCGACGTCTTGATTCCAGCAGCGGGGATCGTGATTCACCCATCGCTGTAATCACATCTCCAAAACTCTCCGGAAGTTGCTGTCCGGCGAGCTTGTTCAGCAAAGGCTTCGGATCAAAAGTATCGATATGGCTGGGTCCACCTTCCATGAACAGGAAGATCACACTCTTCGCTGTCGCGGGAAATTCAGGTTGCGGAACGCTGCCGGACCCGTCAGCAGTTCGTCCTTCCGATGCAAGCACTCCTGCAAGGGCTGTCGGTACAAACCCCGCACCACCACGAAGCAGAAACTCACGACGCTGCAGTTGCTTCAGCACAGACATCATGCGGCGTTTCTCCCGAAGAACAACAGTTCCAGCCGAGGATGCAGGATTGGGGGCAGCAACCTGAACCTCGAAAATCACGGACTCAATCTGACAGATCCAGCACCAATCATGCGGGTACAACGTGTTGATGACACGACTGAGTCCGCGTAATCATCCCCTTACATGTCGATTCGGCCGGCTCGCTCCTGAATCTGATCGAGGCTGTACAGCTTCCCTTCACCCGCGCCGGGGCAGGTCTCGCAGACTTTTTTCCACGTCGCAGCACTCTCCAGATGCGAATTCCAGAACGGCCACGTCCGGCATTGAATGGGTCTCGCGCGATACACCGTACACTTGCGCGTTCTTGAGTCGAAGAACGTACAGTCACCATTTGCAAATTCAGTCAGCGAGACCCGTCCCCGCACGATTCGAGTATGAAACAGGCGGATCTCACCAATCGGTTTGTCGAGGTACTCCGCAATTTCAAGCAACTCTTCATCGGTCACCCAGACCACTCCCGGCGCACCAGTGCAGCAGTCACCGCACTGAGTGCAGGTAAACTGGAGGCCGTCTTTGTACCACGGGCCGGATGAATCGGTTTCACGCCCCTCCGGACCTCGTGAGTCTGCGGCGCCGGATGATACAGAACCTTGAGCATTCTCAGACACAACGAACCTCAACAGCGAATGATACGAAACCCCGATCCGGATGGGGACTGATCGCCCTCAAACTGAGGAGCCCAGGCAGTTCCGGTCTCGAACGATCTGCCTGGGTTCGCCTGCCATCTCTGATCGCAGGCATGCGGACATGATTCTCAATCGCATTCGCTCAGGAACCACATCCAGACCGAATGACCAGCCCCCCGAACCCTAATGTACCTGACATCGGCTTCCGGCACATTTCCCGACTTCATGATCACGCGGAGATTTGTCCGGATTTGAAAACCCGCGTCGGACACTCAGAAATTCTCCTGGCCGCGGCACCACGTGCTCCCATTCACTACGTCGAACGCTTGAACCCGGGAAACTGGCGATTTCTCAGTGTTTGGCGGGCAACGTCGGATTTCGTCTCGAATGTTTTCAACATCAGGAGTGCCAAAGTCCTTGTCGCACCGCTGAAAAGCCGTGATTTACCACTCCGCAGCAACCCTCGACCCAGATGAACTTCCGTCGCAGCCGCAATTCCCTGAAATTCAGACTTGTCTGCCGGAAAAGTTCGGAAAACCTGGCATCGCGGCGCTTTGAATGTGTCTCTAAAATGCCTTAATCCCTCATTTCAACGGACCGTGGATCATCCCGATGGGGCTCATCCAAGGTCATCCTGGAAACTCACCATGCGCAGCGAATCTGAAGTCCTTTTTGAAGACAATCCATTCACCATTCCCGTCGCCGATCGCGTGCGCCGGCTCCCGCCGTACTTGTTCGCTGCGATCAACAAACGCAAATACCAACTGCGTGTTGCCGGAGTTGATGTGATTGACCTTGGGATGGGGAATCCAACGGATCCACCAGACCCTCAGATCGTCAAGAAGATCGAGGAAGCTCTCGAAGACCCTCGCAACCACCGTTATTCCGTCTCAAACGGCATCGGAAACCTTCGCAAAGAGGTTTCGGCACGCTATCTGAAGCGTTACGGTGTTCGGCTTGATCCAAATGATGAAGTGCTGGCCTGCCTTGGATCCAAAGAAGGCTTCAGCCACATGTGTCTGGCTATGATGGGGCCTGGTGACACTGCGATTGTTCCTGCGCCATCATTCCCGATTCACGTGTATTCTGTAATGCTGGCGTCCGGCAATGTGATTGCTCTGGATGTTCGCGATCCGGAGAAATTCCTTCGAAACATTGCCTACACCTGCGAGCATCTTGTTCCGAAGCCCAAACTTGTCGTGGTCAATTTCCCTCACAATCCGTCGTCCACTGTGATCGAACAGGACTTCTTTGTGGAACTGGTGCGACTTGCTCGAAAACACCACTTCCTCGTCATCAGCGACTTTGCTTACGCCGATGTCTGTTATGACGGATACAAAGCTCCGAGCTTTCTTGCGACACCGGGCGCCATTGATGTAGGCGTGGAGCTCACCTCGATGAGCAAGAGCTACAGCATGGCAGGCTGGCGAATCGGCTTCTGCTGCGGCAATCGTGAAATGGTCCGGGCTCTCGCGACAATCAAGGGATACTACGACTACGGAATCTTTCAGCCGATCCAGATTGCTGCCATCGTGGCGATGAGACATTGCGATTCAGCGATTGATACGATGGCTGCGGAATACCAATCCCGCCGAGATGCATTGTGCGACGGCCTGCGGCGTATCGGCTGGAATCCGATTGTGCCGAAGGCGGGTATGTTCGTGTGGACGGAAATTCCGGAACCATGGAAGAGCATGGGCTCAATCGAGTTCGCCATGAAACTGCTGAACGAAGGCGGTGTTGCGGTGAGCCCCGGTCGAGGCTTCGGGCCCGAGGGCGAGGGCTTCCTCCGACTTGCCATCGTCGAAAACAGCCAGCGACTTCGCCAGGCCGTTCGCCAGATTGACAAATGTCTCAGCGCGGCCGAAGCAGCTTCCGCATGATGGCAATCGGCGTATACCCTGAATCTGCATCGCTGCGATGATTCTGGTGAGTCATGACTGAAATCCGTATTGGCTTCGTTGGGCTCGACTCCTCGCATTGCACAGCCTTTACGGAACTCTTCAGCTCGCTTCCAGACACGGACCGCCGAAGACTCCGAGTGTCGGCGGCGTATGCCGGAGGCAGCAACGATTTTTCATTAAGTCGTGACCGCGTTGCTGGATTCACGACCCGGATGCAAAGCCGTGGCGTCAGAATCCTGTCAAGCATTGAATCGCTTTTGTCATGTGTTGATGCCGTCATCATAGGCAGTGTCGATGGAAGGCAGCATCTCGAACACGCACAACAAACGTTTGGCAGCGGGAAACCCGTGTTTGTCGACAAGCCGTTCGCTCACACTCTCACGGATGCTCTTGCCATCGCGGAACTTGGTCGACGAACCAAAACCAGCTGGTTTTCGTCCTCAGCGTTGCGATATCAGCCGGTTCTCGAGGAAATTCGAACCGAGCTCGCCGGCGACATCCGTGGCTGCGACGTATTCGGACCCGTCAAGGCTGCGCCGGGCCATGACGAACTGGCGTGGTATGGCATTCACAGCATCGAGGCGATGTTTACGCTGCTGGGACCTCATTGTGAACACGTGAGCTTTGTCAGAACAGAATCAACAGACTTCGTCACTGGCCTCTGGAGTGATGGTCGGATCGGATCATTTCGCGGTCTTCGCGAGTCGCTGGGATACACGCAATATGGATTGACGGTGGTCGGACAGAATCAGGTCATCCAGAGACCGCTCACGTGGCACTACGATGGGCTCGTTGCTGAGATCGCAAAATTCTTTCGAACCGGGATTGCGCCCGTCGCGAATGATGTGACTCTCCGAATCATGGCATTCATTGCCGCCGCACAGTGCAGCATGCAACAGGGCGGAACATTCATGACAGTTCACCATAAGGCGGTTTGAGCGGACACCCGGAGGTCTTCGAAGCACCACCATCGGCCCCGGATGAAGCTTGTTCAGGAATTGGCGTTCAGTCACTGGTGATGCAAGGTCTGGCGACCACCGGCGACTCGATGGCATCATGTCCGGATTTCACGGACCCGGACAACGTGCCAAAGCCTCGTTCAGGACCATCCTCATACTCACATACTCATGAACCTGATTTGCCGTTGAACCAACAAAAAACAGCGGCCGAACAAACGACCGCTGCCTCACTGTCTGGCGATTGGCGAATCGCAGGATCAGCCAAGCTTTTGCAGGACGTTGTCAATCAGGTTGTAGCTCTTTGCCTCGTCTGCGGACATAAAGTTGTCGCGGTCCGTATCCTGCTCAATCTTCGTCAGGGACTGGCCTGTGTGCCTGAGAAGAATCTCGTTCATCTTGGCTTTGATTCGCAGCACTTCCTTGGCGTGAATTTCCAGTTCCGTGGCTGTGCCTTCCATACCAGCCAGAGGCTGATGAATCATAATGCGAGCATTTGGCAAAGCATTACGCTTGCCGGGCGTTCCTGCAGTCAGAAGAACGGCCCCCATGCTGGCCGCCTGACCGATGCAGTATGTAGCCACGTCGCAGCTGATGTATTGCATGGTGTCGTAAATCGCCATCCCGGCCGTGATCGAACCGCCTGGGCTGTTGATGTAGAAGTGAATGTCGGCCTTGGGATCGTCAAACTGCAGGAACAGCAGCTGTGCCACAATGCTGTTGGCCACGTCGTCATTCACCTGACTGCCGAGAATCACGATTCGGTCTTTCAGCAGTCGGCTGTAGATGTCCATGGCGCGTTCATCACGGCCATTCTTTTCAATCACATAAGGAACAAGCACTGTCATTTCCGGCATCCAGCAGAGATGAATGGTGAGATCAATGTCTGAACGAAGTCTTCGAATCCATCGAGCGACGAACTACTTCTTCTTGTCCTTGGGGCGACCTTCAAGAATCTCGTCCACCAGACCGTAGGTTTTCGCTTCAACTGCATTCATGTAATAGTCACGGGCAGTATCGTGAGCAATCTTTTCGACAGGCTGCTTCGTATGCGACGCCAGCAGTTCGTTCAGGAGTTCGCGTGTTGTGATGATATCCCGAGCCTGAATTTCAATGTCGCTCACCTGCCCGCCGACCTGGCCATAAGGCTGATGGATCATCATTTTGGAATGCTTCAGAGCAAACCGTTTGCCGGGGGCACCGCCGGCAACAAGAATGGCTCCGCCACTTGCAGCCAGACCGACGCAGTACGTGGCAACATCACATTCCACAAACTGCATGATGTCATAGATTGCCAGCGTTGCCGTCACTGACCCGCCCGGGCTGTTAATGTAGAGGTGAATATCCTGATGACGATTCTCCGACTGCAGAAACAGCATCTTCATCACAATCAGATTCGCACTGGCGTCGTGAATCGGACCGTCGAGAAAAATAATGCGGTTATCAAGCAGCAGGTCACCCACCGTCATCTGACGCTGAGCCGAATATTCGCGTGCTGCCATCGGATGGTAATCGAGTCGCGGGTCCTTCATTCGCTTTGATCCTGCAGTGGTCAGTGCTTCGCGGAGCAAATTACTCAAAACTTTGAGGAGGTTGTCCCCATCAACAAAAACAGGCGTCGCGTTATCCTACGCACGCCTGTTCGGTTCGGACAGTCGGGTTTATTCTGAATCCGACTCAGTTTCGCTGTCGTCGATCAGGGCAGATGACATGTTGCCACAGATCGCGAATCGGGCAGATGCCTGAGCATTCTTTTCGGGTGGCTTCCTCGGCACATCCTCAAATGTGGCCTTCGAGAGAATGAAGTCCACAGCTTTTCGCTCTCGCAGCTGTGCCTCAAGATTCTCAATCATCCCATTCTTTACCATGCGAGCTCGAAGCCGTCGGAGTGGCTCGCCACTCTGGAACGACATCATCATGAGTTCCCGATCGATGTCGGACTGCTCACACTCAAGGTTTTCTTTGGTTGCAATCTTGTCCAGAACAAAATGTTCCTTCAGAGCCTGACGGGTCGTCTCGAGGGCCTCCTGGCGGATCTTGTTCTCGCGAGCCATCACCTGCTCGCGGGTAAATCCAGCCTGAGCCATCTCAAGTATCTCACGCCGCAGAGCATTTTCCGTCTGCTGACGAACGAGAGACTCTGGCAGATCCCAGGTCGCGGATTCCGTAATCTTCGAAAGCACCTGGCGACGCACTTCCTGTCGCTGCTCGTACTCAACCTGTCGCGTCAGAGAACTCCGGAGCATGTCATTGAGACTCTCCTCGGATTCAGCGCCCAGACGCTCACAGAATTCACTGTCGATCGCTGGCATGCGAAGTTTCTGCACTTCTGTGACAGTGAATCGCACGGTCACTTTCTCGCCACGCATTTCGACAACCGGAGACTGCAGCGAAATGACAACCGACGCTTCCCGCGAGTCGCCCGCTTTCGCGCCAGTCATCAGCGTGTCAAATCCTTCCAGCACGGAGTCCTGGAAATTCAACACAGGCATCAACCGAAGGCTCTGACCTGCCACTTCACGGATGGTCTTGCCATCATGAGTAAACGTCAGATCACAACTCACATAGTCACCCGCTGCTGCTGCTTCGTCACTCGCCAGCCGCTCTGCGTACGACTCCAAAAACATCTGGCGATGGGATTCCAGTTCTTCCTCTCCGGGGTCACCCACGGATCGCTGAATCCTGATACCCGCGTAGTCCGGCAGTTCAAAATCAGGACGAACTTCAACTTCGAATTCGTAACTGAAATCCCCTGAGTCCGGAATCTCCAGCGTGCCAACATCAATCTTCGGCTCGCTGATCGGCTCAATTTTGTGCTCGTCAGAGATCTGTTCGAGGCTTGCCAGCAGAACTTTCTGCTTGATATCGCTGCTGATCTCTTCCTTAAATCGCTTTTCCAGCAGAGCTCTCGGAACGCGACCCACTCGGAATCCCGGAACCTGAGCCTTATCCGCCAGATCATCCAACGCATCATTTCGAATCGCGGCGATGTCCACTTCCGGAACAGTGACCGAAATCTTCTTTCGGCACGGCCCAATGTCGGAAATCTTTACCTGCAGCGCCATGCGAGATGCATCGTCAGACACTGCCTGATCTAAGCC